>CAYXFD010000001.1:0-322089 GCA_964464175.1 uncultured Candidatus Cloacimonadota bacterium
CGTAGCCATATATTACATGGGCGTTACTTCACTTTTTTGGGGGTATGCCTTAAAAATGAAGTAATCCCTCCGCATTCTGATTGTCATTTAAGCACTATTTTATTTAGCTCTAAGGGGGAGTAGTCTATCTTTTTCTGATGCGGAAGGTCTCGATCAAGTAATCGAATTGTCGCTTTAATTCTCTATTATGCGCCAGGTTTTCTTCGGTATCTTCCCGATAATGCCACTCAGCGGAAAGAGCTGCTAATTGTTCTATCAGTTCCCACTCAAATAGAAAGACACTTCCCTGGAGTGAATTCAGGGTCTGTAACTGACGGGGAGAAAACATTTCCGTATCCATCTGTCTTAAGAGGAGTTTGCTGATCTCCATCTCTTTCAGTGCCGAAAAATATCTAACCTTCGCCTGGATTTCCTTCTCTCTGAGACCAATCTCATTCATGTAACGGTTCAGTCTTCTGATATTTCCAAACTCCATACCCGATAAAAATTCCAGATAGTCGCCGTCTATGTCTTCCTCTTGCAGTCTTTCGATTACTACTTCTGGAAAAGAATAAACCGTCTCATGATAAACGTGCTGATCGAAGACGTTTTGAACGAAGAAAAGAGTCATAAATGAGATAAAACCGGCAATGATCGGAGTAGTTACCCAGCCGGAAGATATCCTGCCCAAAATATTCCATTGAATATTTCTTCCCCCTTTGGCTAAAGCAATTCCCAATATTGCTCCGATAACCGCCTGAGAACTGGAAACTGGAACAAGGGGCAGGGCGGGGAGATTATTGCTTAATAACCAATTACGCAGGTTTTGAGAGGCAAAAAGATACAAGACCAAGGAATGTGACAGGACAACAATGAATGCTGTCACCGGTGAGAGTCGGAAAAGATCCTTTCCCACAGTATGCATGACCTTATAAGAGTAAGTAAAGACACCGATAGAGATAGCAACAGCACCCAGAAAGAAAAGCTGCTGAATAGAAGAGATGTGAACTATATTTCCGAGAGAGAGATCCTGGAAAGGTGATGAGGGAACAAAAACCCCCATTACATTGGCTATATTATTAGCTCCCAAACTGTATGCTCCGAATGCTCCGACAATAATCAAAGCCAGCCTGGTAATAGCATCCATTGTTAGCAAATGTATTTTTGAATTCTCCAGAATATACTTAGTAAGCCAATAAAGGAGCATGGCAAAAAATGCCGAAATGACCGGACATAATACCCAGGTTAAAAAGATCTTGGTTAGTGAGGTCAGATTAGTTGGTGAACCGCTGAAAAGATTCCATCCGATAATAGCACCGACGATAGCCTGAGAGGTCGAAACCGGTAAGCGAAGCCGGGTCATGATCGTTACGGTAAAACCGGCAGCAAAAGCTACTGCAAAAGAACCGGGCAGAGTGTCGATCGCACCTAATTCTCCCAATATTTTGGTAGCTCCGGCACCTTCTAACACAGCACCTAAGACCAGGCAAACTGAGGCAATTATTGCCGCAGTCTTGAATTTGATCATTCTTGTTCCGACAGCTGTACCGAAGACATTGGCAGCGTCGTTGGCACCCAATGACCAACCCAAAAAAAGACCGCTTGATAAAAAAAACAGAATCATAGTGTCAGATCATTCTTTTAATAGTATAGATGGCCAAACGATCACTTACCGATTCGGCACAATCCGATATCGATTCAATACTTGAAGCAAAAAATCTGAGATGAATCTTAGAACTTAATTCCAACTCTTCAGCAGCAAAGATCATTGTCTTAAGCCGGACAGCAATATCGTCAGTTTCTTTTTCATAAAACCCAACCTTATGGATGTAGTCGTTAACGGATTTTATGTCCTTGAAAAACGCCCTTACCGATCGGACAAGCCATTCGACGGATTGAATCGAAGAGTCGGTTAGTTCATTGAAGAGTACGTCAAATTTGGTGGGTATATCAGGGTTTTCGATCGAAAACAACTGGAGAGTATGTTTCATTGAATCTATTACATTATCCGTGTTCTCTAAGATAGCAAGGACATCCCCTCTGTTTTCCGGGATTAGAGTTCTCATGTAGAGTTGTTTTTCTACGTCTGTCCTCAGTTCGTCGGCTTTCCGTTCGTAATCGATTACCCGTTCTAAGCGGGTGTTGAATTCTTGCCTGTTTTCTTTTAGGTAGTTGTCTATTGCTTTCTTGGTTATTAAACCGCTTTCGGAGGCTATATCGAGAAATTCATCAATCTGGTTTTCAATAATTTTTGATAGTCTGAGAACAAGTGCCATAATCAATCACGCTCCTTTAAATCATATATCATAGAATATGAGACAAAAGAGGGTTATTAAACTCCTTTTGTAAATAACTCATATGTCTGCATCAGACGCAGAAGAAACGAAAGGCTTCGTTCTTTCATCTCATCCCTGTATGAATTATCATCTATGATGATCTCAAAGCAAGGATAATATTAATCCTTTTCTGTCAATATATTCACAAGAGATCCTGTTAATAAAAAAAAGGGCTGCTTCCCAAGAAACAGCCCTATGAATAACTATTATCTGAAACTGAAATTAGAATCTGTACATGAATTTGGAAACGAGAGCCATAGTATTGTCAAGGTCTTCACCGTAATACTTACCAGGCATAGCCATAGCACCGACTAAATCAAAAGAAAGATTCTCATAAAGCATGTAGCTCATTCCTAAGTCAAATTCGATCCCCATATCGGTATCATCCCCTTCCAGGGCGTTCAATAGACCAAATGCACCTTTCAGGGTCATCTTTTCACTCATTGGATAAGCACCGGTAAGAACGATACTCATTAAACCGTCTCCGTTATTACCAGGAGGTACATCACCAACTGAAGCTCCCGAATGAACACCTTTACCGAAGATCTCCAAACCATTTTCATAGAATGGGATAATGGAGTTGAAATAACTCGTAGAGGTTGGATCTTCACCATCATCTCCGCTGGCAAACAGGAAGTCGAGACCTAAATGGACAGGTTCAAGATTGTATTTAGCGTTAAGTGAAACAGCAAAACCACCATTCGTTACATCTTCCATTTCTCCATCGACTATAGCACCTTCTTCATAAGAACCATAGTTGTAAGCTGCTAAAAGATGCAGATATAGATCATTCATCTCATAGTTCAGGAAGGGCATAATCCAGGCGTCGATGCTCTTTCCCGTGTTCCACCTGCCAATAATGTTATTGATTCCAAACATATCCATTTCGAAATTGAGGAAGAACAGATCCCAGTCTTTGTCTTTGGCGATATTATGTTTATCCAGTTTGGCGGTACCAACTTCTACCATAATCCCGTCACCGAACTCTTTGTTCAACATAATCCCGGCGAAAGGAGCAAAAGTATCATTCAGTACCAGACTACGAGGATCACTCCATTCCTGAATACCGATCTTGGCATTCATTCCAGTAACGGGGCAAAGAAAGGCAAGATAGAGGTTTTGGGTTTTAATGTCAATTCCGTTGTTACCATAAACAGGAAAATCAGAGCCCCAAATGTAGTCTCCAACTTGAACTTTCCACACAGCTGACAACTGCTCACTGATAGCATTTTCGAAGATCATCTGGAATCTCGTGTCGGTATAAGATTTTGTCGGCATATCTTCACCGATATCATAATACAAAGCCATTCGGGTTCTCAATTCCCCCCGAGTCAACAATTCAGCGTGAACCAAAGTTGCAAAAACGGTTAATACAATTAGTACAAGAATAAACTTCTTCATTTCTCCTCCTTAATATTAGGAATTAATACTCACCACAAGTATCAACAAGACAATGAGTTCTGTAGTGGTATTAAAAGTCAAGGAAAAAAGATAAATTAATGATTTGACACCTTAAAAAATCAGAAGAAACCGGTATAAGTGATAAAGAAAAAAATTCGCCTAAATTATTGACAGACATAACAATAGAGGATTCTGTCACAGCGAATTGATAGGGGGCAGGATAAGTTAAAGGTTTTGGGAATATGTGCGGTAGTTGAAGAGAGTTCAAATCTCTTTACCTACTTCTGTTTGCTTGCCGGAGATGGTTTCAATCAAACGAAGTGATATGTCATTAAACTCTATAATTTGTTCAAACTTGATATTGCTATCGGTTGTAAAAATCTCTGCCGCCAAATCCGATGGAGGTGGTATTTCAAATGTTGGTGGATATCTGGGGCTATTGTTAAAAAGTAAGGGTTTGAACAAAACTAACTCATTGTTATGGTAGTTTTGATTAGCTAAAGCAAGGAGCAGAACATGGCACCAGCCAGAAAGATGAAATCAGGATCAGTAGAAATTGTAAAGTTTATTGAGAACTTGGAAGCGGATCTTTGAGTATCCCTGCCGATGAAACCGGACTTTTAATCAGAAATGTTAAGAAAGAGCAGCAGGAATGACAAGGTTACAGAATCTCAAGGTAAACACGAGGTTGATTAGCAGAAGATAAATGATAAGAAGTCGATTCTCAAAGTTTCCTGAACTGGAAGAAGGAAGTCAATATCTGACAGAGAATCAATGCTGAGACTCTCTCTTTGGAATAGAGAAAAAAAGGAATAAATCTTTCATTTTGAGATTGCTGTTTTTATGGGCAAACTTATGCTCAATCTCTGGTAAAGCAGAGAGTAACTCCACAGACGGCTCGAACAGATGGTATTATCTCTTTCTGATTCAGTAATGGTAGATTGCGGTAAAAAAGAGCAAAAATGCGTCATAAAATCAGTTTATTGACCGGGAACGAACATAAACAAAGAGATATCAAATCGTTACTGCTATTCTGTGGTTTTCCTGCAGCTGCACCAGGCATGAGAAGATCATATTTTGAGTTGATTTTCTTTTTGGAAAAAACAAACTGCTTCGCCGGTTTACTCCGGAACAACAGAAATAGGCAGGAACTGTAAGATATAATCCTCTTCTAAATAATTACCGGCCATATCTTTAGAGTTTTGTGAGACTACAAGCCTGTATGGGGTGCGGTCGGTGAGCTTATCTCGGGGAGTTATCTTAATCTGACGGGAATTGAGAGCCTGTTTGGTTAGCGCAATTTCGCTTCCTGAGATAGTATCGGTCATTTGTATGCTGATACTATCTAGGTTCATATATTTGTTAAAACTGATTATTAAAGCAGGAAGCAAATCTTCAACAACGGCTCCGCTGCGGGGAAGGGTAGTAACTATTTCGGGTTTTGCGGTATCGTTTAGATTACTCCCAAGGAATTCTTTACTTAATACGTTAGCCACATTGTTCTTATGATCTTCGATAGAGTAGAGGGTAAGGACATAATTCAGAGAATCCAGGGGAGAAGTAATAACTTCAAGGCGATCTTCCATGATATCATAATCAATTATTTCAGGTTCTGTAAGGAGGGTATCGAGAGTGGAGATGCTGATTTCGGCAATAGCTTTGACCGGCTTATTGAAACTAACACTGAGAAGATGCTGATAATCTGATCTGAGAGAAAGGATTTCCGGTTTAGATTCGTCAAAATACTCCAAATTTATGGCAATTTCTCTGCTCTTTTCTGCCCTGAAAACGGTTTCGAAATAAGGTTCATCACCAAGATCAAAGCGGTTGTTACTGTTTTTATCAATAAAAGCCCGAAGCTGATAACTTTCATTATCGAGATTTTCCAAGGTGTAATTTTGCCCTTGGATTTCCTGGCTGAAAATCCTAAGGGAATCAGCAGAAAGGAGAGTCAGCTGAACCGGTGAACCAAGATCCTCTTCTTTTTCGTAGTTGATCTCACCGAAGATTCTGTTGTTCACTAACTTACCGCTGTGAAAGACAAAAAGATACTTTTGATCCAGAGAGTTACCTCTCAGGTCTCTTATCTGTTCGGAAAGAGTCAGATAGTAATTCCGGTTCTCAATTAACTGCTCGCCGATCTCTATGGTGAGAGTGTTGTCGCTCCAGTTAAACCTTTTCTGTGAGATCAGGGGATAAAAAGAGACTCCTCTTTCACCTTCATAAACGGAAGTCCTGTCTATTGGTTTGGAGAAGGTTATCTCAATATTGCCGTCAATAATGTTACTGTACTGCTCGGGGATAACCGACACAACTACCGGTTTTTCCTTATCTATCTTTCCGCCTGTCGGGCTTTTTCGGTTCCCGCAGTTACTGATTATTATCACTGCTATCAGAAGCAGTAGGGAGTTAAAAACCTTCATCACGAAGTCTCTTTACGCTCAGTTTTTCAGAACGAAGAGCAAGATAGCGGTTGATGTATTTGCCTATGATGTCGAACTCTAAATTGACTCTGCTTCCCGGCTTGAGGGAGGAGAGGGTGGTCTCGGCGATCGTGTAACCAACTAACGCTACACTAAAGGAGTTTTTTGCCAGAGAAGCAACTGTCAGACTGACACCGTCAACAGCGATAGATCCTTTCTCTACTAATAAGTCAGCATATTCTGCCGGGAAACCGATCTCGAGGATCAGAGATTTTCCCTGTTGAGATGTCTTAATGACATTGGCTGTGCAGTCAACATGACCCTGGACAATATGACCGTCTAAACGGGTATCGGCTTGAGCAGCTCTTTCCAGATTGAGAGAGCGGGAGGAATACCAGTGCTTCATTGTGGTTCTTTCCAGCGTTTCTCTCATAGCTTCTACCTTAATTTGATGTTCAGTAAAAGAGATAACGGTGAGACAGATACCGTCACAGGATATGCTTGCACCCAGCTCTAATTCCTTTTGCATCTTAGAGCATTGAACAACAAGTATAGTGTCGTTCCCTTTTCGCTCAATGCGCTGAAGTTGACCGATCTCTTGGATGATTCCTGTAAACATAATAGTTTTGCTTTAGGCTCCTGGATCTACACAGAATATCTTCTTTTCAGGGCGTTGGAGAGGGTCAGAGGATTACTGTATTCAATATTACCTCCGAAGGGTAATCCGGTAGATAATCTGGTAACCTGTTTATTCAAAGCTGCAATTTCGGAGGCGATAAGTTCAATCGTTGTTTCTCCTTCGGCTGAAGGGTTAAGAGCAAGGATGACTTCAGTTACTTCTGCTTTCGCCACTTTGACAAGGAGTTCCGGCAAATGTATCTCGTTTGTGCCGATCCCTTCCATAGGTGAAAGAAGATGACCGAGGACGAAGTAATAACCGTTAAATTCAGCGGTGTTTTCAATCAGGAATACATCATAAGTATTTTCAACAACACAAAGCAAGGAATTATCACGGCGAGGATCATTACAGATTGGACAGGGATTCGTATCGCTTAGTATATTGCAGATATCACAAAAGGAGTGATTTTCCACAGCTTCTCTGATGGTATCTGCCAAACCGAGTGAATGCTCTTTATTCTGGCTGAGCAGAAAAAGAGCATAACGTTGTGCGGTTTTTTCTCCAACACCCGGTAATTGTTTCAACCGGTTCTTGAGATTATCAAGAGTTTTGTTGAACAGCATTACATCATGCCCGGTATATTCAATCCACCTGTCAGTTTTGCCATCTCTTCTTCTGAGGTTCGGGCTATTTTGTCACGTGCCTCATTAAAGGCAGCAATGATCAAATCTTCCAACATTTCCGTATCTTCCGGATCAATGACTTCCGGATCGATCTTCAATTTTTTGATCTCATATTTTCCGTTCATCTGCAAAGTAACCATCCCGCCACCGGAAGTCGCCTCAACTACTTGGTTAGCGAGGTCTTCCTGAGCCTTTGCCATTTCTTCCTGCATCTTTTTTGCCTGATTCATCAAATCTTTTAAGCCTTTTTTACCACCTGGGAACATATTTATCTCCTGATTTTTTTCTTAACCTCTTGATATAGGTTGCTTTCTGTCAAGATTTTTCGAGCTTCAGTAATCTCTCTGCTCTTAGAAGCTATTTCTAATGGAGAATGGAGTCAGAAACAGATTGTTGATCAGCATAGTGGTAAATAAAAGCTGACCGGCAGTTATTTGAAGAAGGGAAAAACCTGGTTACTTCTGATGAGCAATAGTATAGACCCTGTTTTTAGGAACCTTAAGATCATCGCTTACTTTGTTGATGGCAAAGCTTCTTGTTTCTCCGCGGGAAAGGTATTTATCCAGGTTCTCGAGAATCTCACTGTCCGGTACAATTCGGTTCTTATCAGCTCCTTCACAAATAACAGTAATCTCTCCTTTCAGTTTGATGAGAGAGGTGTTTTCCAGAAAATCAGAAAGCCTTCCCCGGTATATTGTTTCGAATTTTTTGGATATCTCTCTGGCTATAACGGTCTTTCTGTTACCAAGATGTTCATGCAGAATCCGTAAAAACTCTGTCAGTCTATGGGGGGCTTCATAAAAAACCAGGGGGTACGTAAGATGTGAGATATCATGCAAAAACTTCTCTTTTTCACTCTTTTTTGCCGGAAGAAAACCACAGAACAGAAATCTGCTGATATCAAAACCCGAACTTACCAGAGCGGGCAGGAAGGCTGTAGCTCCCGGCAGGGTAACAACCGCGATATCCTGTTTAATAGCTTCCTTGATTATGCAGGAAGCCGGATCAGAGATGCCGGGTGTTCCGGCATCGGAAATGATGGCTATATCCTTACCCTCTTGCAACAGATCAATAAACTTCTCTACCCGGCTTTTTTCATTGAATTTGTGGTAGCTGATGGTCGGTGTGCTTATCTGATATTCTTGTAACAGATAGGCAGAATGACGGGTATCTTCCGCTCCGATCAAAGAAACCTGTTTGAGTGTTGCTATAGCCCGGTAGGTTATATCTTCGAGGTTTCCTATTGGTGTAGGAACAATATACAATATACCGTGTTTTTTCATGCCATCCATGAAGCTCAAATCCTTTGATTTGGAAGGGTCGAAATAAATGGTTTCATATCCTGCCTTATAAGCAGCTTCGATTCTAAGGCATTAATCATTCGAAATGATCAGTATCAATACCCTGATGGTTTCTTAGAACAATAACTCTGAAACTCCTCTGTATGATCGCAGGCTGAACCCTCTATCTTTGATCAATCCGCAAGATATTTTACTTTGAGTTTCGTTCTTTTTTTTGCTAAGTAAGGAGAAAAGCTGATAACCAGAAGTCAATTAAAGCGATTGATAGCGAAACATTGAGCATATCCCGGCATCTAAAGATATCTAAGAAACCTGCAATCTGATTAAGATTGCAGGTTTCAATAGTTTGCTATAACCCGTATTTTTCAATGATCTCTTTCTTTGACTTACCCAGGATATCATACTTTTTCCCTACTTTGATGAAAGCATCCAGGGCTTTATCAAGATGTTGAATTTCATGACCGGCAGAGATCTGGGTTCTGATCCTGGCTTTTCCGTTTGGCACGACCGGGAAAAAGAAACCGATAGCATAAATACCTTCATCATAAAGATCTTTGGAGAAATCCTGAGACAGCTTGGCATTGAAGAGCATCACCGGGACTATCGGAGTATCTCCGGGCTGCAGGACAAAACCGGCTTCGGTCAATCCTTTACGCCAGTATGCGGTATTAGCTTCTAATTTATCCCGTCTTTCCGTACTTTTGGATAGGATCTCCAAGACTTTCAGAACCCCACTGACTACAACCGGTGCAATGGTATTGGAGAAAAGATAGGGGCGGGCTTTCTGGCGGCACATCTCCACCAGCTCTTTTCTTCCGGAAACACAGCCTCCGGAAGCTCCTCCCAGAGCTTTACCGAAAGTAGTAGTAATTATGTCAATCTTTCCCATTACTCCGCAATGCTCATGTGTTCCTCTCCCGGTTTTTCCGATAAACCCGGAAGAATGAGAATCATCGACAAAGACCATGGCATCATATTTATCACAGAGTTCCACCATTTCTTTCAATTTGGCAGTGTCTCCGTCCATACTGAAAACGCCGTCAGTGATTACTACTTTAAATCTCTTATCACTGTGAAGCTGCAGTTTTTGCTCCAGATGTTCCATATTAGAATGTTTAAAAGTATCGTGCATAGCACTGCAGAGACGAATACCGTCAATAATAGAGGCATGGACCAGCCGATCAGAGATCATCACATCTTCATCGGTAAGAATAGCTTCAAAAACACCAGCATTGGCATCCATACAACTCGGGAAGAGTATCGTATCTTCAGTTCCTAAGAATTCGGTTACTTTTCTTTCCAGTTCTTTATGAATATCTTGTGTTCCGCAGATAAAACGAACTGAAGACATACCATAGCCCCTGGTTTCCAAACCTTCATGGGCAGCTTTAACAACTTCCGGATGACTGGATAAACCGAGATAGTTGTTGGCACACATGTTAATCACCTTTTTGAGGGAAGAACCGGATGGAAATTCCACTTCTATATCGGCTGCCTGAGCTGAATGAATGAACCGCTCAACTTTGAATATGCCGGCATTCTGAAGGGATTTGAGTTGGTCCTGATATATTCCTCGCACATTTTCATTGAAACTCATATAAACTCCTTATTTATAATAGTTACAGTTTCCCCTACAGGGATTTTTTAGTCTCTAATTCGAAAATAAAGGGCGTTGGGTATTACCCGGTAAACTCTTTAACCAGCTCGGTGATTTTGTTAACGGTATCAAATGCTTCCGGGGTCGCCTTATCATCGGGAATGGATATCTTGTACTTTGCTTCTAAAAAGCGTTTCAAAGAGACCATAGAAAAAGAGTCAACAATTCCGCCTGAAATAAGCGGTGTATCATAAGTAAGCTCTTCATCCTCATCTTCCAGATATTCGTTAATAACGTATTCCAACACTATGTCTTTAATGTTCTCCATTTCTGTTACTCCTTTGTTAATTTGATTTATTCATCATCTTCCAGGGTGGAAGTATCTCCGATCTCTTCGCCCCATTCCTTAGCATGCAGCAGGCGACGCATTATCTTGCCGCTGCGGGTTTTGGGTAAACTATCAACATATTCGATTTCCTGAGGCATAGCAAATGATGACAATTTCTTTCTGATGAAATTCATGATACTCAACTCCAGCATATCATCTACTTCATACCCCGGTTTGAGCAAGACAAATGCTTTGACCACTTCCATATTTACTTCATCGGGTTTGGCAACCACTGCACTTTCCGCAACTGCTTCATGCTCCAGCAAAGCTGATTCTATCTCGAAAGGGCTTACCAGATGACCGCCGGTATTGATGACATCATCATCTCTGCCGACAAACCAGAAATATCCGTCACTATCAATCGAAGCTCTGTCTCCCGGTAAATACCAGCCATTTTTGAATTTCGATTTATAGGTCTCTTCATTATTCCAATAAGTTCTGATCATAGAGGGCCAGCCTGGTTTGAAAGCGATTAAACCTATTCGCCCGGGTTCATTAATAGGCTCATGAGTTTTGGGGTCTAATACGGCAGCTGTAATACCGGGGAATGGTTTTCCCATGGAACCGGGTTTAATCTTCATTCCGGGGAAATTAGTCAGCATCATGGAACCGGTTTCAGTCTGCCAGTAAGTATCGAGGAAGGGATGTCCGAATACTTCTTCGCTCCAGGTTACGGCTTTAGCATTGAGAGGTTCGCCGACACTCGCCAGAAGCCGCAGGGAAGATAGGTCAAACTTCTTGATGATCTCATCTCCTGCCTTCATTAACGAACGGATTGCCGTGGGAGCTGAATACCACACAGTCACCTTGTACTTTTCAATAAATTGATACCAGGCTTCAGCACTGAACCCGACATCAGAAACAAACTGAGTTACCCCAAGACTCCAGGGACCGATAATTCCGTATGAGGTTCCGGTAACCCATCCCGGGTCAGCAGTACACCAATATATATCATCATCCTGAAGATCCAGAACCCACTTTGTTGTCAGATATTGAGAGATCAGAGAATAATGAACATGCTTAACCCCTTTAGGCTGTCCGGTAGTGCCGGAGGTATAATGCAGGACAGAGGGAGATTCTGCTTTTGTAGGGAAGATCTCAAAATTCTGTGGTTCGGGGTAGCTTTCCATATCAAAGGCTGTTTCTCTCTCTTTCAGGGGCTTGATTCCATCGTGATCGATAATAATTACATGTTTCAGATGAGGAGTTTTATCGAGCAATTTTCGAACTTTTCCGACATGTTTTCTTTGGGTAATAATAGCGGTAGTTTCTGCATTTTCCAGTCGCACATGGAGAGATTCGTCTCCGAATGCCGAAAATAGTGGCTGCACAATTGCACCGATCTTCAATACTCCCAAAAAACCGATAAAAAGTTCAGGTACCTTATCCAAAAATAAACAGACTCTATCTTCATTTTTTATTCCTAAGCTCCGGAGATAATCACCAATTTTATTACTATTGATTCTGATCTGATCGAAGGTATATTGCTTTCTTTTATCATGCATTCCTTCCCAATATAAAGCAACTCGATCACCCTTGCCCATTTTACAGATACGATCGGAACAATAGCAGCCAATATTAATCAGATCCCCTTCTTTATAACCAAGTTCGCGTTCCGAAATTGCCCAGTCAAAATCTTTGATCCTCTCTTCGTATGATCCGATGTTCAACATAAATACTCTCCTTTTAATCTTTTATTTATCAAGTACCGGATTATCCTTCTTCTCTATTATAACGATAGCTCCAGCATTACTTTTCACATGTGTGAGTGAGACATGTATGTTGTCAAGTTCGTTTTTAACGGCAAATTCTTTAGCTTTGCCCTGAAGACATATTGTCGGTTTTCCTAAATTATCGTTGGCTATCTCGATCTCCCGGAAACTTATTCCGCCCCGCCAGCCTGTACCAATAGCCTTTAGAAAAGCCTCTTTGGCGGCAAATCTTGCTGCGAAACATTCGGCAAAGTTCTTTCTTGCGGTGCAATACTCGATCTCCTTTTCGGTAAATATCTTTTCCTTGAAGCTGTCTTTTTCTAACTGCTTGCCAACGCGGGTAACTTCAATGAGATCAATTCCGATACCGAAGATCATTTTTGCAGCTTCTTCCGCAGGACCGTCAACATATCGATTGTCATTTCAGGGAGATTATATTCGTGTTTCCAGTTCCATTCAGCCCGGGCGACAGAATCGTCCATCTTATTAGGCCAGCTGTCTGCAATAGCCTGTCTGACAGGATCGATATCGTATTTAAGTTGGAAGTGGGGTAGATGCTTACGGATTTCTGCAGCAATTTCTTCCGGTTCAAAACTCATAGCGGCAACATTGAAGCAGTTTCGGTGGATTAGTTTTGCCGGATCAGCTTCCATGATCTCGATCGCAGCTCTCAGACAATCTGGCATATACATCATATCCAGGTAGGTCCCTGCTTTTAAATTGCAGGTAAACTGACCTTCCAAGAGGGCTTTGTAATAAATATCAACAGCGTAATCAGTCGTACCGCCGCCGGGAAGAGTCACATTAGAAATAATGCCGGGATAACGTACCCCGCGAGTATCGACATCGAACTTTTGATGATAATAATCGCAAAGTAACTCACCGGCTACTTTTGTCACTCCATACATGGAGTTGGGACGCATAATGGTATCCTGAGGGGTATTATCATGCGGAGTAGAAAGCCCAAAGGCGCCAATAGAAGAGGGAGTAAACAGGGCGAATTTAAACTCAACTGCTAACTCCAATAAATTCATCAATCCGCCGATATTTATCTTCCAGGAAAGCTGCGGATTCTTCTCACCGACCGAAGACAATAAAGCTGCTAAATTATAAACTGTGTCGATCTTATGAATTCTTACTGTTTCCGCAATTTTTGCGGTATCTAAACAGTCAATAATCTCATAGGGACCTGATAATAAGGTTTCCGGTGGATTGTTCTGTATATCGGAAGCGATAACGTTATCATTACCGTAGATCTCACGGAGTTCCGGAACCAATTCCGAGCCAATTTGTCCTGCTGAACCAATTACTAAGATATTTTTCATACTGATTTTCCTTTTCTCCTCGCTCTCTTTTTAATTCGCAGTAATATTTGTCAATCAAAAATGCTCGGTTTTGAAGGGAACAAACAGGAAGTAAAAAAGCTGTACTCATTTGGTTCAAAGGATAGTTTCTCTCTCTTTCATAAGGTTGAGAGCTTAAAGAAAAATAGATGATAATTGTCTCATGGAGAGAGTAAATCTTAGGTGGCAATAATCGAGCCCGGATAGCATTACTTCACAGGATAAGAGTGTGAAGAAACAGAATTTGATTAGCAACCGGGACTATCGAGAAGTGAATTGAGTTCTCCGGAATAACGTGTAATTCAATAACTAAAGGGTTTATAGGGGGCTTCAAAACTTGACAAAGAACGGGTATAGGGAAAGAGTGAAAATGATAATCGAAGGGGAAATTCCTTTTTGGGAAAGAGATGAGAAAAACTATACTCTTTATTCATCCGGTCAATTCAACGTTCGTTGAGAGAGACAAAAAAATACTCAGCGAAAGATACGAACTTAGCAGCCACTTTTATAGACCTGAGAAGAATATTTTTCGTTTCTTTAGAGAAATATGGAAGATCAAATATCTGTTAATACGTTCAAGAGGGAGAGTATCAGTTATCTATTGCTGGTTTGTTGATTATCATTCTGTTCTGCCTGTTCTGTTTGGAAAGCTTTTGGGGATAAAGACGATACTGATCATCGGGGGATATGATGCAGTCTGTTTACCTGAAATAAGATTTGGGATTTTCTGCTCGCATTTTTTCAGACGGTCTTGTGCCAAGTTATCGTATCGGTATGCTGATTATCTCTGTCCGGTAGATGCAAGTCTTGTTACAAGCAGTTACGCCTATTTAAGGGCTGAAGAAAACGAAGAGAATGAACAGCAGAACAAAAAGAGAGCCATTATAGGTTTCAAATATTTCGTCAACAAATTTCAGGCTGAAGTTAAGGTGATTCCTACGGGATATGATGTTTCCTACTGGCAGCGTCACGGTCATGAAACCAAAACGGAGCAGGTAATTGCTGTCGCCGCTATCTCAGATAGAAGACGTTTTCTCTTGAAGGGGTGTGATTTACTATTTGCTGTTGCTGAGAAATTACCAGAGATTCCCTTCATTATTGTTGGGTTCACTGAGAGTTACCTGAGAGAGATAAAGCAGTCTATTCCTGAGAATGTCAGCTGTGAAAGAAACTATTCTTCTGAAAAGGTAAGAGAATTATACGCTAAGTCAAAAGTAATAGCACAATTCTCTTTATCGGAAGGCCTGCCTAATTCTTTGTGTGAAGCAATGCTCTGCGAGTGTGTACCTGTAGGCTCAGCGGTAGGCGGTATTCCTTTTGCCATAGGGGATTGCGGTTATGTATTGGGTAAGCGGGACATAGAGCAGGCTGCTGATCTTATCGGGAAAGCTCTGAAGTCAGATGTCTCACTTGGTGAGAGAGCCAGGATTAGAATAAGCGAGTTCTTTCCGGAAAAGAAACGGCGTGACCAGCTTTTCCAACTGATTGAAGAAGCTTTATCGGATCGTATCAGGGTCTGACAGGAAATAATGAGATAATTTTTCATGAAACAGATAAACCTGATATTCGGGAAAGCATTCTCATTTGAGTATAGCGATAAAGTTAGTAAAACAGCAGTTAATAGCCTGCAAAAACAGATTGGTTATTATTCTTTTTTGGAGAACAAAGAAGCAACTGATGTCAGGGTTATGATTCGGGATAGTTTCTCCCACAAGGAAGCAATAGCAGTCAATTCGACCCATGAGGAATTAGAAGATGGATTTGTGGTCAATTATGTTAAATGGTCGATTTCTTATCGTTTGAAGAACAATGAGGTTTATTCCGAGGTCGTCTTAAATAAAGAAACTAATCCCTTTCTTCGCTTCCTGAAAAGAGTGAACAATATTGAATTCCTGACCCTTGAAGAGCGGTTAAGACAAATTGTTAACGAAAATGTTCTGCTTCCCGCATTATATTTCTTCCCTGATCGAGCTCTTATTCATTGTTCAGCGATAAAGAATCCGGGGGGTGAGGGGATATTGATCGGAGGGAAAGGAGGAACAGGGAAGACCTCTTTGAGTATGAGATTATGCAGAGAAGAGGATTATTCCTTTATTTGTGACGATATGAGCATACTGACTGCTACTGGTCTTATTGAACCCAATATGGCTTTTCCCAAAATCTATGCCTATAATGTCCGGGGCAATAAAGCTATGGATAAAGTAGTCAGAAACAGAATGAGCAATCTTGAGAAGATTGTCTGGAGCAGCAAAAGGTTCCTGTTGGGAGATAATAGGGTGAGGATATCTATTCCGCCGGACATTCTCTACCCAGAAATCTGTAAAAAACCGGTCAGAGCGGCAAGATATTACATCTTGGATAAACAGGCAAATTCTCCCTCTTTAACGAGTCAGGAAATCAATGCAGAGTTAGGGGCTGATATATCTGCCGGGATCATTGAGAGAGAATATGCAGAGTTTAACAGTCATCTAAAGCTGCATGAAATCTTTTGTCATGAGCATAACAAGGCTCCCATCGCAGCATTTGACTCGGTAAAAGAAAACTGGAAGAAATCACTTTTTTCGGCTTTAAGTCAGATGCAATGTTTTCGGATAACTATACCTGAGGGGTTATCTCATCAGGAAACTCTGAAGGGTTTACGGGAGGTTATCTCGTGAAAGAGTTGAGAAAAACCTTCTGGGATGTCATATCGATAACCGGAGCAACAGTAATAGCCCTCCCTTTGATGGTAGTTTCAGAATCTATTCAGGCGAGAGGATTGGGACCTGATGATTATGGCCGGGTTGCCTTAATTATCAGTATTTTTTCCCTTCTCTACCTGTTCGGCTTATATTGGTTAAAAAGTGCAGTATTAAGATTTGCCAAGGAAGAGTTTGTAGCTGAAGGTCATTTCAGGAGAACCAGTGCGGGACTGCTCTCCTTAAATTTCATTTCTTTGATTATCGTCTTCTCTTTCTTCCTAATATTCCAGGAGAAGATATTTGCTTTTCTGGGAATCAAATTAGCCTATGTGACCGGAATGATCATTTCAGGACTCTTTCTGCTGTTTCTGAAAGAATTCTTTCTCGAAATACTCAAAGTTATCAACAAAATAAAAGTTCAGGCATTTTTAGGCAAAGCAGTAAATAAGGGTTTGGTTGTTGTTGGCTTAATTCTCTTAGTTTCAGGCATCTGGCAGCTTAACGTGATTAATGTCATCCTTGTATTTCTCTTAGCCGATTTGCTGACGATAGTTTTGAGCTTGTTTTATATAGATCATAAATTCTTCTTTCCCCTGGATTTTGACAGCTCTCTGTTCAAAAGGATAGTTCTCTTCAGCTTACCGCTATTATTTGCCAGTTGGTCAGGGTATATTATCAACTGGATAGATATTTATGTGATCAACTACTTTATGACCACTGAATATGTGGGAATTTATCATGCAGCCTATAAGCTGCTCAATGCAGTACAATTTTTTTTAGGGACATCGCTGATAATTACAATATCTACTCCTTTGATTATGGCCTATAAAACTACCGGTCAAACAGATAAAGTAAAAGAACACTATATGAAGAGAACGGTACCCCAACTGAGTTTCTTCGGTATGCTTTTTATTTCGCTGCTTCTGATGGTTAGCGATTTTGTTTTTCTTTTAGTCTATGGGAGGGAGTTCATACAATCTGCACTTGTTTTCAAGATTTTGATAGCTTCTCAGGGCTTCTTTATCGTTTCAGCAGCATACACCGGTATAATAACTTCTTATGATCTGACCAAGATAGTCTTATATCTTGGTTTATTGGCAGGTTTTCTCAATATTGTGATGGACATTCTTCTGGTACCTCTAATGGGAATAAACGGAGCTGCTATTGCTTCCTGTATAGTTTTCTGCCTGATACCGGTATTGCGTTTTCGCCTTGTGAACCGTAAGTTTGCTTTAGCGGGGAGTACTCCCTTGGTTTTTCCGGTCATTACGCTACTGATAATGCTGATCAATATATCACCCTTGTACTTTATCTTTCGTTGGGGAGTTTCTCTCATAGTCTTGAGTTTTGCAGTTCAGATAGTGAGAAAGAGGGGGCTCTTTCAGGTAAAAGATATGGAGATACTTGATGGTATCGATATGTCTGTTTCAGCACGAAGTGTTATGAAAAAAGCCATCAGGTTTATGAGCGGATAATTACTTCACACTTCTGCTTTGATCACAAAAAAGATACCGGCAACAGAGAATATAATATTTGGCAGCCAGGCAGCAGTCAGAGGAGATAACACTTCATTATAGCCAAGGCTCTGGCTAATCCTCAATAGTGTCAGGTAGAGAAAGCAGATAACAATTCCAAGCAGAAAGATCATTCCCCGGTATTTGCTCCGCATGGAAACGGTTGCCAAAGGTACGCAGAAGAGTATTATGATAAAGTTGGCAAAGGGAAAAGCGATCTTGGTGTAGAGATCAACCAGTTCTATGTTATAATTCTCGCCCACTTTTTTCAATCTTTCAATATACTCACTTAGTTCGAAATAATTCATGGAGAGGGGGCTTTTGGCGCTTTTCACAAAGTCTTCGGGAGTTACGGCAATATCCTGCAAAGAAATGGCATCATAATGCTTTGTGGTTTGTAACTCTCCCTTTTGAAAAGTTCTGATAACACAATTCCGGAAGATCCATTCATTGTTCTCCCAGGCAGCATTGGTTGCCGTAAGTTTGCGAACTATCTTCTTGCTGTCGGGATCAATGGTGGTAATATCAATCATTCGCAGTGTTTCTCTGAACCCGTCAAAGAAACCAATATTATAAAGAGTATTTCCTTCTCCCCGGTACTGAATATTCGATCTCATTCTTACATCTTCACGTTCCTGTCCGCGGATTTTTACCCGGGAGATAAACTCCCGATGATCTTCTGTTTTGGGGAGAACGATATCTCCAAAAAGCATAATGAAGAAGGTATAGAGCAGACCGAAGATAAACAAAGGGGTTACGAGTCTGATAATACTCACTCCCGAAGCTCTGATTGCTACGGACTCATTGTATCTGGAGAGCATATCCATCAGAAAGAGTCCTGATAATAAAACCGTCACAGGTGATGTGAGAACAAAGAGATAGGGAAGACGAAGGAGAAAGTATTGAATGAGATATCTAATCTCGGAGGTATTCTGCAGCAGTCTTGGCAAGCGGTCAAAAACATCAATGATAATGAAAACCAGAGCAAGGGAAAAACTGATTATCAGAAAGGTTTTCAGGAATTGCCCAACGATATACTTATCCAGAATTCTCATTTCTAACGGCTCTCCCTGTTATTGCCTTAGTTCTTTTTGTTTGGACACTCTGTTAAAGAAGAAACTAATCTTATCTTGAAATTTCCGGAAACTAATTGTCTTCATACTCTTTGTTGAGGAGACAACCAAATAAATGCCTATGGAACCGAACAGTAGATTGGGAACCCACATAGCCAGCCAGGGTGCCACATAACCCTTATCTCCCAACTGTTCTCCGCTCACTAAACAGATATAGTAGATGATGAAGATAACGGCACTGGCTGTGAAAGCAATCCCCACACCGCTGCTGCGGATCATCATTCCGATGGGAACACCCAGAAAAACAAAGATGAGACAGGCAAAAGCTATTGCATATTTCTTATGAATTTCTACCTGAAACTGTCGAATTTTTGTCTCAAGATCAATGATCTTATTCTCTTGCATAGCGATGAGATTATCATTTCGCTCTACTTCCCGTCTGACTTCCTGAAGACTAATCTCTTCTCTCAGGGTTTCATTACGTGCTGTCAAACGGCTAATCTGCTGTTCGGCAGCACTGATTTCCAGTAATCTATCTTCATTGATCTGTCTCATTTGCCGGGAACTCATTTCTCTGTCACTGCGATATTCGGAATCTTCTGCATTCAATTGATAACCGAGGTCAGGCAGATGAATAATCAGAGTGGCAAAAGTCTGAAGAGTGTACTTTGCCGGATCGCGGTCATCCCTTTCATGTACCTGTCCGTTAAAAAGGGTTGCTTTGAAGTTGTTTCCCCCTTCCGTTAATTCTATCAGCCCTTTTTCAGCTGTAATAGTTTGAGGAAAATTTGTTCCTTCTCTGTTGTAAATAATGATACCGATGAGCTCATCATCCTTAACATCGGAAGCATAGATCGTATAATTCTTGATTGTTGTAAAGACGCCTGGTCTTATATTGGTAACGGGACGGCGATAATGAAGACGGATAAGAAGATTCTTTAGCTGATGATTGGTTTCCGGAAGGATTTGATTGTTAAAATAGATCATGAAAAGCGATAAAAGCAGAGCGGCAAAGACAGTAGAACGCATCAGGGTATAGATGTTTATCCCGCAGGATTTAAAGGCAACCAATTCATTATCTACAGAAAGCCTGCCGAAGGACATAATCGTTGCCACCAATACAGCCATGGGGACTGAGAGAGCAAGCATAAAGGGCAGGCTGAGACTAAAAACCGAAACAATAGCCGGGATATCGAGTTTTTTTTCGATGATCAGATTAAGCAGGTCAATGAGTTTATCCAGAATAAAAACAAAGGTTAATACCAACAGGGAAACCAGAAAAGGCTTCATGTTTTCCTGCAGGATATAACGTTCCAATATTTTCATCTTCGTTCTCTTTTATCTAACCTTAAATCTTCAAACCCAGCAGGTCGTTGAAATCATCCTCATTTAATATCTTCACGGAAGGAATTCCTTCCGCTTTTTTTAACTTCGAACCGGGATTCTCTCCGACGATCAGGAAATCAAGATTCCTGCTTACCGAAGAAATAGTCCTGCCCCCGTTTGCTTCGATTAGATTATGTGCTTCTTCTCTGGTGTAACGTGAAAGGGTCCCGGTTATTAAAAAACTCTTTCCCTTTAACTTATCACTCTTTTCTTTTTTCTCTCCCGTAAAGCTAAGTCCTGCTTCCTGCAAAGCTTTGATTGTCATTAAGCTCTCTTCATTATGAAAGAAGTCATAGAGCGATTGGGCAATTTTTTCTCCTACCTCTTCGACTTCAAGATAATCCTCTATTTCGGCTTTTTTTAGTTTTTCAATATCGGGGAATTGTTCAGTCACTATCTTGGCGGTTTTGTCTCCTACATATCTGATTCCCAGGGCATAGAGAACGCGGTCAAAAGGTTGCTTTAAGGAGTTTTCAATAGCCTGTTTCAGGTTGTAAACAGACCGCTCACCCTGTTTCTCCAATGACAGGACTCTTTGATAATCAATATGATAAATGTCTTCGATCTTATGGATAATGCCGGTTTCAAGCAATTTGGCAATTAAAGCTTCCCCGAGTCCTTCAATATCCATCGCCTTGCGGGAGGCAAAATGTTCTATTCTTCTCTTTATCTGAGCCGGACAGTTAATGTTATTGCAATAGCGGATAACTCCGCCACGCTCTTTAGTCAGGGGTGTTTGGCACTCCGGACAGGAAGAGGGGAAAAGCACTCTTTCTGCATTCTGCTTTCGATAATCGGTTTCTACTCTTAATATCTTAGGAATTATATCTCCCGATTTGATCAGGGTCACCCGGTCACCATAATGCAGATCAAGCCTGGCAATCTCTTCCTCATTATGCAGAGTAGCCCGTGATACAGTTGAACCGGAAATATAGACCGGCTGCAAAATAGCAACCGGGGTAACAGCACCTGTTCTGCCGACCCGGAAGCGGACAGCGAGCAGATCGGTACTCTTTTCTTCTGCTTTAAATTTATAGGCTACTGCCCAGCGGGGATTTTTGTCGGTGAAACCCAGAGACTTTTGCCGGCTCAAGTCATTGATTTTGATAACAACTCCGTCAATCTCGTAATCCAATTCCGAACGGCGAGTCTCCCATTTCTTACAGTATGATTCTATCTCAGCAAAAGATTGTGCTACCTCGTTATAAGGGCTAACCTTGAAACCGAGAGTTGAAAGAAAGTTCAGAAGTTCTGCCTGGGTTTTTATCTCTTTATTATCAAAGATTCCTACCGCATACAATAGCGAATCCAGATTACGATCGGCAACAAGCGAACTATCCTTAATTTTGATTGTTCCGGCAGCAGCATTACGGGGATTGGCAAATGCTTTTTCATTATTCTCTTCCTTTTCTCTGTTGATCCTCGAAAACTCTTTTATCGGCAGAAATATCTCTCCCCGGACCTCGATCCGGTCTTCATAATCGATTGTTTGCGGGATTGAGGCAATTTTCTTCACATTGTTGGTGACATCTTCTCCTTTGTAACCATCTCCCCTTGTTGCAGCATATTGCAGAACACCACCTTCATAAAGGAGATTAATACTGAAACCGTCAATCTTCAACTCTAAATTCACAGGGAGAAAATCCTCAGCAGAGCTTTTGAAGGCTCTGTTGAGAAAGTTTCTTACTTCTTCCAGGGAATAGGCATTATCAAGGCTGTACATTCTTACTTTATGATCGATTACCCTGGTTGTATCCCTGATATCACTCCCTACTACGGCTGTCGGAGAATTCTTGCTCTTAAATCTGGGATAAGTATTCTCCAGTTCAGTAAGCCTCTTCAGAAGTTGATCATATTCATAGTCACTGATTTCAGGCTCAGCAAACAGGTAATATTGCTGATTATGTTTTGCAACGAGTTTTCTCAGTTTTTTTATCTCTTTTTCGGCTTTCTTTTCTTCTTCTGTCATATCTTCTTTCCAATTAGCAAAAGCTTTGGTTAACCATACATTAGAAATCCTGTTTGTAATTCACTGAGCCGTAAAAATTCTTTCCAGATAAAGGAGAGATCTTTTGAAACAGCTTACTTCTGTTTCTAATGTATAGGTTATTTCATTTTCAGTCAAGTTTGTTTCATTTTTATTCTGTCCGTTAAAGGAAAAGAAACCGGGAGCCGTTAATCTGAATAATTCCGGGAAATCAATGGAACCATCCCCGAGAGCCAGGTGACTGTCATCATCAGCAGAATTATCACTCAGATGAATGATCTTGATCTTCTCCCGGAAACTATTCCACCATTCCTCTATACTTGATTTGGAGAAGCAATAAACATGACCAACATCAAGGCACATTGCTAATTCTTCCTCCGGGAACCGGGAAAAGATATCGGAAAAAATAGTGGTGGAAGATTCATAAGTGTTTTCAATCAAAAGAGTTATCCCTTGCAGCCGGCAATAGGAGAGAATTTTTTCCAGATTGAAACAGAACTGATCCAGCCAGTGTTCTCTCCCTTTTATTGGTATCTGAGGGGGAAAGGAAACATGCATAACTGCTTTTCGGATCCCAAGATCCGCAGCACGTCGCAGACCCTGCATGATCAGTCTATGAGACAGTTTTCTAATGTAAGGGTCTTTACAGCCCAATTGTAATCCGTAGAACGGAAGATGCATATTAACCTTAGACCCTTTCTTACTTAAATATTGCTGCAACAGAGGATAGTAAACATCGAACTCACCGAACAGGAAAGAGGAATCTGTGATGCAGAGTTCCAGATTCAAATCTAATTCTTCTAAAACAGCAAGATTAACTGCGATCTGTTTGTTTAAATTAACTTTTCCATAGAATCTGTCCTGGTTCAGCAAAGTATCTCCTCTAAGTATTTATTCAAACTAAGTGCCATTTTCGCTTAAAGAGAGTGATATTCTTATCTTACCGGCTTGAAATGGGTGTTTACCAACCCGGTTTCTGCAACATTTCCTTGGGGTAAAAACCTACTCCGCTTTAACTATTCAAGGCCTTTGTATATTTCCAGACCTGTAAGAAGTATCTTTATCGCCTTTTTGAGAGAGTCACAGTTGAGAACATAAGCTATCCGGAGTTCATCTTTTCCTTTGCCGGGAGTAGCATAAAATCCTTCTGCCGGGGCTGCCATTACTGTCTCACCATCGATTTCGAAATCGGTTAATAACCAAATAATGAACTTTTCAGCATCTTTAACGGGTAGTTTCGGAAAGATATAGAACGCACCACCCGGTTTTATGCAGACAATTTCGGGATTCTTTTGCAGTTCAGCGAATACTAAATCCCTCCGTTTTTTGTATTCTTCAATAATACAGGTAAAGTAATCCTCACCGAGCTCTAAACAGGCATTAGCAGCAATCTGATCAATGGTTGCCGGGCAAAGCCGGGCTTGAGCGAACTTGAGGACGGCTCCCATCAGGTCTTTGTTGCGTGATACGATACAGCCAACCCTGGCACCACAGGCGCTATAACGTTTGGAAATACTGTCAACTACGACAGTGCGCTCGGAAATGTTATCAAATTCCAGAATGCTGGTATGCTGTAATCCGTCATAGACAAACTCCCGGTACACCTCATCTGAAATGACATAAAGATCATTCTCTTCGGCAATATCAGCTATTCTCTGCAATTCTTCCCGGGAGTAAACAGCACCGGTTGGATTTCCCGGATTACAGAGCATAATTGCTTTTGTTTTCGGCGTTATCAGTTTTTTTATCTCTTCTTTCTCCGGTAAAGCAAACCCGTTTTCAGCATAAGTTGTCAAAGGAACGATCTTGATACCGGCCATAGTAGCAAAACCGTTGTAATTCGTATATAAAGGTTCCGGCACTATTATTTCGTCTCCTTCGTTACAGATAACGTAAAAAGCAAAAACGATAGCTTCAGAGCCGGCAACAGTGACAATTATGTCTTCGGGGCTCACCGCTAATCCCTGTTTCTGATAGTAAGATGCCAGTCCCTGACGGTATTCTTCGAGACCTTGGGAAGGACCATATCCCAGAACTTTTTCCTGATAATTGTGATAGGCATCCATCATGATCTGCGGGGTTTCGATATCAGGCTGTCCGATATTGAGATGATACACTTTTATTCCTTTACGTTTGGCGGCATTAGCATAGGGCATCAATTTTCTGATCGGTGATTCCTGTACCTCGTAAGCTCGTTGTGATAACTTCATATTTCTTCTCCTCTTTCTGGTTTCCTATTATCTTCAGACAACTTGGTCTGGATTATCTATCTCTTTTGACTATTCCTTAACAGAAGATTCGCGATTGCTGTAGTGTAGTCTGTCCATCTCGAACTGCAGTTTGGGTAAAGCTTCTTCGATCCCGGTTTTCGAGGTAACAACGAATGGCTTACCATAGGTGATATTGACGGTACTGTTAGGCTTGGGGAGACGAAACAGATCCCAGCTGGGAAATAGCCATTCCCGGTCAACATCTACTGCCACCGGAATTATCGGCAGTTTCGTATGATAAGCAATAAAGAGTACACTTTTCTTTAATACTTCGCGGGGTCCTTTAGGCCCGTCAGGGGTAACTACCAGATTATAATCTCCCGCTAATTTTATCATCTGATGCAAAGCCTTTGTTCCCTCCCGGGTGGAAGAACCCCTGACTACTTCAAAGCCTAAAAGTTTGCATGGTGCCGCTACTAACTCCCCGTCGAGGGAAGAGGAAATTATTATCGCCAGTTTATGCTTTCGGTACAGATACATCAAGGGGATGATGTTCCGGTGCCAGAAAATATAGATACAGGGGGTTTGCGGACGGGGAGAGTGTTCTCGGTAAGTCAGGGTTATTCCTAATAAATGAAGAAAGAGGAAAACCAGGTATTTCTCTGCCAGCAACAAGAATTTCATCATAAGCAATTACTAACCTTTAACAGAACTTGATTCTTCTATCAATCTCTCAATAATGGCCGCAACTTCCTGGGAAGCAGATTTTTCACTGAGCAGTTCTTTTATTCTTGTCAGACTGTTCCTCAGAGCACTGTACTTCTCTTCATCTTGTAAGAAGGACTGAATCGTCCGGTAAATATTGTTTCCGCTGACCTGCTGCTGAATCAATTCCGGCACAACATCCTCTTCCAGAATAATGTTTGGCAAACCTATCCTCTTTATTCTGACTAATTGCTTAGCTATCGAATAAGAGATGCTGCTCGATTTGTAGGCAATAATAAATGGTGTTCCTATATAGGCAGTTTCCAGAGTAGCAGTTCCTGAGGTAACCACCAGGAATTGAGAATACTTTATCATTTCATAGGTGTAACCGTCAACGATATGGATCCGGTCTGCTAATGACTCGGGGATGAATCTATGGAAAAGTTCAGTATTGACGGTATGGGATTTGGAGATAAGAAATTCATATTCTTCAGGAGGAAACAGGCCAATAGCCTTGATATAAGCCGGCAGCATCTTTCGAATCTCATTATCACGGCTTCCCGGCATAAAACCGAGCCACTTTTTCCCGGGATCAAGCCCAAAGGTTTTGGCAAATACCTCTCTATCAACCTCAATCCTGATCTCTTCAGCAATAGGATGACCGACATAGGCAGAGTTGACCCGATGCATATCAAGCAGTTCCTTTTCGAAGGGTAGGATAGCAGCAACAAAATTGGTATTCTCCTGCAGCTTTTTTACTCTCCCGTGTCTCCAGGCCCAAAATTGTGGTGAAATGAAATAAAGGACGGGGATATCCATCTCATAAGCAGTCTTGGCTAATCTCAGATTGAAGCCGGGATAGTCAACCAAAACCAGAAGATCTGGTTTGTCGGAACTGAACATTTGCCTGATCTTCTTTTCAACATCCAGGATATAGGGCAGGCTTCGAACAACTTCAGCGAATCCCATGATCGAAAACTTAGTGAAAGGAAAGAGAGAGGTAAAACCTTGAGCCTGCATTCTTGGACCGCCTATCCCGAGATGCCTGTACTCACATCCTTTATCTTTCAACGCCTTCAATACCATTGAGGAATGTAAATCAGCGGAGTTCTCTCCTGCAACCCAAAAAACATTCTTCAATCTCTTATTCATATCTTGCCGAATTCTCCTCACCTGAAAGTGCAGGACACTTTCAAAAAATAAGCATGATTATCTAACTACCAATTTTGTTACTCTATATTTGTAAAGGAAATCTTTTGCTTGCCGCCCGGCGCGATAAATTTCTTTTGGTTGTTGACAGAATCCTAATCAGTTTATTGAATAATTATGGTTTTCAGGCTGAAAGGCTGTAGCTGGAAGCGTTAGATTTCAATCTGAAGGTAATTTGTTATAATCTCAGAAGGGAGAAAAAATATGGATAAACATTTTGTCTATCACTATCAAGCACCACTCTGTTCGATCGAACTGATAGCTTCCTCAAGTTCACTCTTAAAAGCCTCCTGTTTGCTGGCTGCAGAAAAAAAAGAACAGGACGAGAACCCAGTTATAAGGGAAGCCATCAATCAATTATCAGAATATTTTGCAGGGAAGAGGATGTCCTTCCAGCTTCCCTTGAGCTATGACAGCTATACCACTTTTCAAAGAGATGTCTGGCAAGCGCTCAGCGAAATACCCTATGGACAGACACGCTCTTATCAGCAGATAGCCCTTGATCTCGGAAATCCTAAAGCTCTCAGAGCAGTCGGAAATACTTGTGGCAGGAACCCCTTTCTTATCTTCATACCCTGTCACCGGGTAGTCAGAAAGAACGGTTCTCTGGGTGGTTTTTCCGCTGGCCTTACCCTGAAGAGCTCTCTGTTAAACTTCGAAGAAAGCAGGATTGGTGGGGGAGAACTCCGATAAATGTTGCCTTGCAGCTGTTTTAGGATAAATTGTATAGAAAAAACCTATGGAGGATATTATGACACAGGTAACAATGAAAGGAAACACTCTTCAGATATATGGTGAACTACCGGCGAAGGGAACCGCTGCCCCCGGTTTTACCCTGGTAAACAGTGATCTCTCAGAGGTGACAATAGAGGATTTCAAGGGGAAGAACCTTATTCTGAACATTTTTCCCAGCATAGATACTCCGGTTTGTGCGATGTCGGTCAGAAAGTTTAATGAGGCTGCCGAAAAATTGCCGAATACGATGGTTCTGGCAATATCAAATGACCTCCCTTTTGCCCTGAAACGCTATTGTGCTGCCGAAGGCTTAAATAATATAGTTCCGTTGTCAGCATTCAGAGCTGATGATTTTGGAAAAGATTATGGTCTTCTTATTACCACCGGAGCTTTGAAGGGATTATTAGCCCGGGCAGTTATTGGTATCAATGAAGAACAGGAGATTGTTTATACTGAATTAGTACCGGATATCGGCAATGAACCTGACTACGAGAAAGTATTAGCGGTTTTCCGTTAACTCTCAGATGATTCAAAATGCTGCTCACTTTTTTGCTTGATACTTCAATAGCAAGGGGGGAATAGGTGAGACTTACTGCTTTGAAGAGAGACAGGTAACGCTTTCTAAAGATAACAGGCTTAGTCCCGGTAGATAGAATTAATGAAGGAAGCTCAATGTGGCTAACGCTCTTCATCTTTACGCCGTCTGGCATTCTCTCTTTCCAGATCACGTTTCTGGATATCATCCCGTTTGTCGAATCTCTTCTTACCTTTAGCTAAGGTGAGCATGACTTTGCAAATACCCGCCTCATTGATGTAAATCTCCTTGGGTATCAGAGTAAGCCCCTGTTCTTCGGTTTTTTTGGTAAGACGCCTGATCTCATGCCGGTTCAAGAGCAGCTTCCTTTTTCTTTCCGGATCATGATTAAAGATGTTCCCTTTATCATAAGGACTGATATGAAGGTTCAGCAGCCATACCTCACCATTCTCGACCCGGGCAAAACTATCCTTAAAATTAAGTCTCCCTGCCCGGATAGATTTTATCTCAGTTCCGACAAGTGCTATCCCTGCTTCTATCTCATCAAGAAAAAAATAATCGTGTTTTGCTGCCCGATTGGTAAAAACTCTCATCTTTTCAGTCCTCTTATCAATAATCATTACTTGAGTTATTCTCAGACAAGTCAATAGAGAGAGCAGTTTATGTCAACACAATTGGAGCATCATAAAACTTAGTCAGACTGAGAAAGCAATCGGAGCAGCAGAAATTCAGCTTGTTTCAAAACCGTTTCCTTTTTTCAATTAGTCACTGATTGAAGAGAGGCAAGAGAACCAGGGTTGGGGTTTCAGATCGTAATGAAATCCATAAGCAGTGAATACATAATTCTTGATTTATAGTTCATTCAGTTAAGGGTTGAGTTCAATCTGCTGGTTTCTAATCAGGACAGGTATTCTGAAGCGGTTAATGGGTATATAGTAATAAAAGAAAATGATTGACAGAAAAATGATTGCTATATCAATGTCTCGTGAGTGTATCATGAAATATAGTATTATAGTTTTATCTGATCCAGATAAGGAGGTTGGATGAGTAATGTGAGTATCGGATTTCTTGATCTTACTACAGGCAGATTACCTAAACAACCATAATCAACATTTCTTACCGTAACCGGAAAGCGACTTGGGAATGAGTAATCAACAATTAAAGCGAGGTTTATTTTCTTGAATCTTACTAAACAAGAAATTGACCCATTATATAGAAGCAAACTAACTCGAAAAAAAAGGAGAGGATTTATGAAACAAAGACATTTCAAACTACTATTTATCATGCTGGTAATCGGAATGACTTCATTATTATTTGGTCAGACCGTTACCGTGGATCTGGGAAGTGGTGATGACACCAATACTACTACCGGTGCAGCACCCTTTAATATTTTTTATCGAAGCCTGAGAAGTCAATCGGTTTATACCGCTGCGGAACTGAATGCCATCGGTTTTACCGGTCCGGCAACTCTGCAGGAGATCGGCTACTATGTAACCGGAGCACCTTTGTATGAGATGCCTAATTTTATCATCAGGATCAAACATACTACTGCAACAGATGCTTCGGCTCACGACGATGGTCCCTTTACTACTGTATATACTAACCCTCTTTTAATGCCGACAGAAGGGGACTGGTTTATGATGCCGTTCACAGAGAATTTTGACTGGAACGGAACAGACAATATTCTCATCGACACAGCCTTTGGCATTGTTGATCCTACCTATAACTCATCCGGACAGCAGAAGACCTATCCGGCAGCAAGCGGCATGCGTTACGGACGTTCCGACAGTGTAGATCAGACTGACGTAGCAACTACGGCAACAGCTGTCTATAAACCGCAGATCAGGATGATTTTCGATGGTGGTTTCTTTACTCAACACGATATGACCGCCACTCACATCGTTGGTCCTACCTCCCCTTCAGTCAATACTAACGCTCAATATACTATCACTGTAGCCAATCTGGGAATGGTTACCCAAAATGATTATACTGTGAAGCTGATGAAAGAGGGAGGTGTAGAACTCAATTCCATTCAGGCTACCGTAAACCTTGAGCAGGGTGAGAGTGCCGATTTTACTTTGGATTGGACTCCGGACGTTGAAGGTCCTACTTACCTGTATGGTCAGGTCGTTCTTGCCGGTGATGAGAATCCGGCGAATGATACAACTCCGAACCTTAATGTCACTGTTATGCCGGCTGATGTTCTGGTAGCAACAATAGGTACGGGAACCGATACAAATACCGGAACTCAGGCAGCTCCAATTAATATTTACTACAGAAGTAACAGGACTCAAACCGTATATACCGTTGCCGAGTTAAATGCAGCCGGTGTCGGCGGTATGAATAATCTTATGTCACTGGCATACTATATTGAATCACCACCGATACATCCCTTACCTAACTTCAGGATCAGGGTAAGACATACCGATGCTACCGATGCTTCCGCCCATATTGACGGTCCCTTCGAAGAGGTTTATAACAATCCTTCTTATTTACCGACCGCCGGAGATTGGGAAACATTAGCTTTTTCAATACCTTTTGCCTGGAACGGAACGGAGAATATTCTGGTAGATACGACCTTCGACCAGGTTCCTGCCTATAATTCTTCCGGACAGCAAAGGATATTCACTTCCCCGAACGGTATGCGCTTTGTCCGATCAGACAGTTCCAACCAAGGTGATGTCAATACAACTACAACAGCCAATTATAAACCTCAGGTTCAACTGGCTTTCCAGCCGTTAGGAGATACAGGCTCACTTTCCGGTAATGTTTATGACATCGATTCCAATGATCCTTTGAACGGAGTTCTTATCGAGATAGCCGGTATGCCCTTTACTCAAACTACTAACGCTCAGGGATATTTTTCCTTCCCCTTTGTTCAGATTGGTACTCAAACTATTACTGCCTCCCGACACGGTTATAACAACTATGTAACCGATGTTACGATCATAGAGGATGAAAACACGCATGTAAACATTAATATGGAACTGCTGGATAATGTTACTGTTTCCGGACAGGTTGTGGGGAGTGATTTCCCGACAGTGGGACTCGTAGGAGTTCCGGTTTATCTCTCCGGTTATGCAGACTATGATGCGGTTACCGGAGCGAACGGAATGTTTTCCATTGCTAATGTCTTTACTAATCAAACCTACGATATAACTGTAGTACCTGAAGGATATACCACCTATTCAGGTCAGGTTACGGTAGGAACCACAGATCTGGATGTCGGCGTCATCATTGTTGATGAGATTGCTTACCCGCCAACTAATGTCGTAGCCGTTCAAAGTGCTGATGATACTTATGTTGATCTGACCTGGGGTTCACCGGTAGCTGTCGATGATAATTTCTTCGATTTCGAGAATGATGACGGCGGCTGGGAACCTACAGCAACCTGGGATCCGGTAGGAGACTGGGAATGGACAGACGATTATAATGTTGATAACTGGACTAACACCGGTTCAGCTGCTGCCACTCCACCACCAAACGCCGTTTCGGGTACCGGATTATGGGGAACAGTGATCAATACGAACCATACTAATTCCGGTGGATTCAGTTATCTAACCAAAACCTTTGATTTCACTACCTTCAACGATGCAACCATGATATTCTGGAGCTGGAATGATTCCTTCGGTAACTTTGACTATGGACAGGTAAGTGTTAACGGTAATATTGTCTGGGGACCTGCCTGGAATTACACAAATACTGCCTGGGAAGAGGTTGTTTTAGACCTTTCGGCTTATGATGGTTTGTCCGATGTCGAAATTCGTTTTGAGCACTATGCTACAACCGTGGTCAACTATGCCGGCTGGTATATTGATGATGTTTATGTCGGACCTGAACCTCAGAACAGAGGATCAGATAGTTTTGCCGGTCAACTTCTGCCGCAAACGGGCTTACAAGCCAATACGTTCGCCTCGAACAACGATCGTGTTCTGGAAGGCTTCAGGGTTTACCGCTTCCTGTTCGAAGATGTCAACAACGAAGATAACTGGGTAGAGCTGGGTACAGTTACCGATACAACTTATACCGATAACGGCTGGGATGATGTTGCCAGCGGTTTCTATCGTTACGGAGTAAAATCCGTTCATACTAACGATGTTATCTCCTCTGCCGCCATTTCTAACTGGGTCGGAAAAGATATGACAACGAATGTAACAGTAAATATCACAACCAATGACGGAAGTTCAGCAGCAGGAGCAGAGGTTACTCTTACCTGTCTCGATGAAGATCCGGAAGGGAATAGTCCTGTTTATACCCAGATCGCTGCCGGAACTGTACCGGCTGTTGCAACCTTCAATAACGTCATGCTCGGTGATTATAATATGCAAGTAACCTTGCAGGGATTTGAGTCTTATACCGAAAATAACATCGAGATCCTGGACACCACAGTTCTTGATGTTCAGATCAATGAGATTCTCTTCCCACCCTCTAATGTAGTTGCAGAGATTAATCAGGATACCAATAACGCTGATTTGATCTGGAATGCGTCCGGCGGCGGCGCTTTGACCGAGTTCAGATATGACGATGGTGTCTCAACCGGACAATTGGGTTCGACTGGTGGGACCAATACTACTGTTCTCGGAGCAGCACACAGAAGAGATGCGGAAATCCATGAGGTTTCCTGGATGACGACTGCTGAAGGGGGACCGCACAACACGGTTAACCTGTTTATCTTCGGTTTGACTGCTGCCGGTATGCCTAACGGTAGTGATATACTTTATCAATCAATGAATGTACCAAACATAGATCTGGAATGGAATGTTTATGAGCTGCCAGACCCGGTGGAAGCTCCAAACGGCTTCCTGGTCGGTCTCAGCTATGCCGGATTCTTAGGATTGGCAACTGATGACGGAATTGGAGATCCCTGGGAGTTCGTACCGAATACTCAGTTCTTCACCGGAGATTATACCGGTAATGTCTGGTCAGCGATCGAAGAATTTGACTTTAACGTTAGTTACCTGCTCAGAGCTTACGGTTACGACTACGGTGAGATTACCCGCAGCGCTGACTATGTCTCAACGAAACAGACATCAAACATTGCCCGCACTACCAGAGACAGGGTAGAGCTGTCTGCCGGCAATACCGCCCGAATACTGCAAACAGATGCTCCGGTTTACAACAGCGCCAGAAATAGTGCTTTAACAAGACTGGGAGTCATCGACAGAGCAGTCCGTGATGACAGAGCGATCGAAGGGTTTGTTGTTTACAGATTCTTATCCCAGAATCAGGATAACGAGAACCTCTGGTCAGAATTATCTACGATAACTACTCCCGATGACACGACCTATACCGATACAGAATGGTCAACTTTAGATCCGGGCGTCTATATGTATGCCGTCAAAGCAGTTTATACAGGTAATACCCTCTCAACACCGGCATTCTCTAATACTCTGGAAAACAGCATGAGTGCAATGGTAACCATCAACCTGACCACTAATTCAGGCGATTCGGTTACCGGTGCCGTAGTAACTTTGACTAACAACGACATGGATCCTAACCATGTCTATACCATGACCGCTCCTGCCAGCGGAATCTTAGTATTCCCGAATGTCTGGCACGGCACATATATGATCGAGGCTCATTTAGCGGGATTTGATGAACACATCGAGCATAACGTCGAGATCATGAGCGACACCTTTATGCATAACGTCGAGCTTATCGAATCACTTCATCCGGTCGTAGAACTGACTTATGAAGTTGTCGATAATAATGTGACCTTAGACTGGTATGCTCCGGGAACAACATTCGGTGAGTACTGGGATGTTGATTTTGAAGATAATCAGTTACCCGACGGCTGGGTCAGCTCCGGTGTAAATACCGATACAAGCGGTCCCTTACCAGGTTTCTGGACAGTTAATGATCATTCATCAGCTGACTATAGCCCTATCGGTCAGTATCATGCCGGTCTCTGGTGGAGTTATAACAATCAGGACGAATGGCTGAAGAGTCCGGAATTCAATTGCCCGCCTGAAGCCGAACTGGTTTACTGGACAGTAGGTTATCGTGGTTCAACCAATGCCGATCATTACTACGTAAAAGTATCTAATGACGGTGGAAGTACCTGGACTGTTCTGCAGGATCTGTCGGCAATGACCGGTGCATGGAATTACTATGCAACACCGATGACAGTCTCTCTCGCTGCTTATTCCGGACAGGATATCATGATTGCCTGGAATGCAGTTGACGGACCGACAAATGACGGCTTATGGTATGTCTGGTTTGTTGATGATATCAGCATAGCCGACATTACTTTCAGAGCTACTGATTTAGTCAGAGAATCCAAAGGTATAGTTCAGCCCACACGTAATACCAGAGCGGTTAATGAGAGAGAAAGCCAAAGAGCCCTTCTCGGTTATAAGGTCATGAGAGATGATGTCGTCCTGGTAGAGGAACTGAGTGAGACTACCTTTACAGATTCTAATGTACCGGGCGGTACTTATGTTTACAGCGTTATTGCTCAATATACAACCGGTGAGTCCGATGAACTGCAAACCGATCAGATTACTATTATCAGTACTGATGAAGATATTATCGTTACACCTCAGGTAACTGAGTTACGCGGTAATTATCCTAATCCTTTCAATCCCGAGACCAAGATCAATTTCAGTCTGAAAGATGACGATTTTGTGGTTATCGAGATCTTTAATGTGAAAGGACAGATGGTCAGAACACTGGTTAATGAAGAGATGAGAGCCGGTAATCATTCCATCGTCTGGAACGGGCGTAACAACAATAACAGAGAAGCAGGCAGCGGTATCTTCTTCTATCGCATGAAAGCGGGAACATATTCCTCAACCAGGAAAATGATCCTGATGAAATAAGAACATTCACAAGATAAATTCTCAAGGGGGAGCAGAAATGCTCCCCCTTTTTCAATGGAGTAAGATGATTATTCTTGACATTAAACGAGTTACCTGAAATTATAGTGTTGATTGCATGAAAATACTGTAAGTAATTGGGTATTATAGAATAGTCGATCATTTAACCGGATAAGGAGTGTTATCGAATGATGGTTAGTTTTTTTATCTTGATGGATTTGTCTCCAATGCAGCTGTTTTGCTTGATAACACATATAATTGACACAATGTTAGAGTAAACGTCATAGTATCACTCATAGTAATAAACTGACTATGATTTCAATGTTCAACGATTACAGAGAAAAAATGAATTAAAGGAGAAACTTATGAGAAAGCAGATGTTAACGGTAATTAGCTTGCTGATGATCTTAGGATTGACAGCAGCTGTCTATGCCCAGCTTTTACCTCCAACAAATCTTACTGCTCAGGCTGGTGACGGCTATGTTCACCTGGAATGGGAAGAACCGGGGGATGAGCCACCGGATTTACTTATGCTGAGGCAGCATTCCAATGTTGCGGAAAATGCCTACTATCAACAATATGATATCGGCTATGGAGTGGTTTTTGATTTGGCCACTTATCCGGGAGCTACTTTAGAACATATTGATTTCCGTCACAGCCCCTGGGGATTGAACGGAACCTGGCAGTATAAGATCCATGTTGTAGATTGGACAAATTATACCACCATCGAGATGTTAGGGCCTTTTTCAACAACAGTGAACAATGGCTGGGAAATGAATGTTGATCTAAATAGTATAGCAGGAAACAATGGGCTGGTAGGTGTTTTTATTGAAGCGATGTCCAATAGTCCGACGGATGCCTATCCCTGTATTGACGGCGATAATACCTTAGATGGTTATTCTGCTATTGCTCCTGTTACCGACTTTAGTGATTATACAATGTCAACGATTGGTGATTTTTTGATAGATCTCTGGATTGCTCCGGCCAGCAGAGGTGAGTTAGTCAAAGCAGAAAGAATTGTTCCGGCAGGAAAGATTGATACTGCTCATCAGGCACGGTTAGATTCTTCTGATATGATTACGAAAGACTATCTGATGACTCAGCTTTCTTTTACCAGAGAGCTTATCGGTTATAATCTTTATAGAGATGCTGTCATGATAAACACAGACCCGATCCTGTTTACCGAATATATGGATGAAGATGTTGTGAATGACGTGACTTACAGCTATTATGTAACGGCAGTTTATACCGATGGCGAATCTGATCCTTCTAATACTGTCGAAGCTACTCCAGAAGAAGGAACTACTCCCGGATTACCGGCACCATTCAATCTGACCGGAAGTCTTATCGGTGATGATAATGTTCTGTTAGAATGGGAAGCCCCGGAATTTGGAAGCTGGATTCATTGGGATGACGGCGAAAACTACAATGCTATCGGAACCGATGGTGCAGCAGTTTTTAAAGTTGCAGCCCGCTTCTCTCCAGCCGATCTGGCTGACTTCGGTGTTGTCGGTCAATATCTGACAATAGTCCGTTTCTTCCCCAATGAAGTGAACTGTAACTATTCGATCAATATATGGACAGGAGGGACAGCGACTCAACCTGGAGACCTGGTTGTTGATCAGCCCGTACCTTCTCCCCAGATACAAGCCTGGAACTCAGTCGAACTGGATAATGCCGTTCATATTACCGGCGACGAGGAGCTATGGATTGGTTATCATGTTGATACCCAAGCCGGCTTCCCGGCAGGCTGTGATATCGGTCCGGCACTGGATGGCGTAGGTAATATGATGTACTTCAATAATGCCTGGACAACCCTTTTAGGTCTGGCACCGACATTGAATTACAACTGGAATATTCACGGATTTGCCTCCTTCGCTCCCGGTAGAGAAGCTATTCCCTTCGGACAGACTCTCCGCAGTGATTATGCTGCTTTAGACCAATCCCGTGCTTTCGCCGAGGGTGAGTTAAACCTCAGTCCGGTTTCCCGAAGAGTAGCTGCTCCGGCAAACAGCCGTCAGACCCTCACCGGTTACCGGGTATATCGTAATGAGGTAGCGATAGCTGATGTTGAGGAGACTACTTATCTTGATGAAGAACTGGAACCGGGACTATATCACTATTATGTAACAGCGGTATATGATGAGGAAGAATCTAATCCCTCAAATACGGTAACTATCAATACTCAGGTTTCGACTATCTTGTTTGATGATTTTGAAGCCCATGTGGACTTTGCTCTCCAGTTCCCGCCCTGGACTACTATAGATCTGGATCAATCAGAGACTTACGGGTTCACGGAAGTCCAGTTCCCCAATTCCGGTTCAGCTATGGCTTATATAATTTTCAATCCTTCGGCAACTACACCTCCATTAGACCTGGAAGCTTACAGCGGCGATAAAATGGCTGCCTCTTTTGCAGCGGTAAATGGACCGAATAACGATTGGATGATTACTCCCCAGACTTCCCTGGGTGATAACTCTACCCTTTCATTCTGGGCAAGATCTTATACTACTCAGTATGGGATGGAACGAATGAAAGTTGGTGTTTCAACAACAAGCATGCTGCCTACTACCTTCACGATCATTAGCGATGCTCCATATATAGAGGTACCAGCTCAATGGACACAATACACCTTTGATCTATCTCAGTGGGACAATCAAAACGTTTGGATAGCCATAAATTGTGTTTCTGACGATGCCTTTATCCTTCTGATCGATGACTTCCATGTTCAGGGAGTAACAGATGTTAATGTTGACGATTATACGATCGAACCGGTCGCTACCAGATTAAAAGGGAACTATCCCAATCCTTTCAATCCCGAAACAACGATTAGTTTTGAGCTTCAGCAGCCGGGAAGAGTAGCGCTTGAAGTCTTCAATATCAAGGGACAGAAGGTTGCAACTCTTGTTGACGGTTTTGTGGAAGCCGGCTCTCATAACATCGTCTGGAACGGAAAAACAGACCAGAACAGAGACGCAGGAAGCGGTATTTATTTCTATCGCATGAAGAGCGGAAACTATACTTCAACCAAGAAAATGATCCTGATGAAATAAAACAATTCGTCAGAGATAATAGTAATAAGGGGCGTATGCAGGCATACGCCCCTTTTTCATATTATGTAGTATTGTCTTAAGAGTAAACTACGATAAACCGCTGATATTACCGTTATTATCGATATCGATTATCTCGGCATTAGGTTTTTTCGGTAAACCGGGCATACGCATTATCTCTCCGGTTATGGGGATCAGGAAACCTGCCCCGGCTGCGATCAAGATCTCTCTAACCGTAACGAGAAAATCTTTGGGTCTTCCTAACAGTTCGGGGTTGTCGGAAAGAGACTTCTGCGTTTTAGCGATACAGACGGGGAGTTTGTCGAAACCGAGTTTATAGATCTGTTTTAACTGCTTGCGGGCGGAAGAGGTAAAGTCGATGTTTTCTGCACCGTAAATCTCGGTGGCAATCTTGAATATTTTCTCTTCTACCGGAGAATTCCAGTCGTAAAGAGGCTGCAAATTACACTCTTCCTGTTCGATAATCTCTACCAGTTCTTCTGCGAGTTTAATTCCCCCCTTGCTCCCCTTACCGAAGAAATCGACGATTTCGACATTTGTCTTTTTCTTTCTGCAAAAATCTGTGACGATCTGTAATTCTTCCTCGCTGTCCGAAGCAAAACGGTTCAGAGCAACAACTGATTTCATGCCGAATTTCTTGATATTTTCCAGATGCTTCTCCAGATTAACTAAACCCCGTTCAACAGCTTCCGGATCCGGGCTGGAAAGGTCTTTTAGTTTTCCGCCGCCATGTAATTTGAGTGCTCTTATCGTAGCTACCAAAACAACGGCTGAAGTGCAAAACTCTCCGTAGCGGCAGACAATATCGAAGAACTTCTCAGCTCCCAGGTCAAAACCAAAACCTGCTTCGGTAACAACATAATCCGCCAGACGTAAGGCAGTCTTCGTAGCAATGATGCTGTTTGCTCCCTGGGCAATATTGGCAAAAGGACCACCATGAACAAAAGCCGGGGTGTTTTCCGTAGTCTGAACGAGATTAGGTCTTAAAGCGTCTTTAAGCAAAGCGGTTAGGCTTCCCTGAACCCCTAACATACTCACTGTTACCGGCTGATTATCATGGGTATAGGCAACGATGATCTTTCCGATCTTTTCCTTCAATTCGTCAAGATCATTGGAAAGACAGAGAATAGCCATGATCTCGGAAGCGGAGGTAATATCAAACCCTTCTTCCCGGGGGATTCCCTGTCCCCTGCCTCCTAAACCGATAACTACACGGCGCAGGGAGCGGTCATTGACATCAAGAACTCTCTGCCAGGAAACTTTTACCGGATCGATATTAAGCTGATTACCCGAATAGATATGATTGTCAACGAGGGCAGCAAGAGTGTTATGGGCGGCAGTAATGGCATGCATATCACCGGTGAAATGGAGATTGATCTCTTCCATCGGCAAGACCTGGGAATAACCTCCCCCGGCAGCTCCCCCCTTCACACCCAGGGTAGGACCGATAGAGGGCTCTCTGATTGCCACAATACACTTCTTCCCGATTTTGTTAAGAGCCATCGAGAGCCCGATAGAAGTGGTGGTTTTTCCTTCTCCGGCTGGAGTAGGAGTGATAGCTGAAACCAGGATCAGCTTTCCGAAGGGTAACTTCTCAAGCCTCTTCAAAGCTTGATGAGTAATTTTTGCCTGATTGTTTCCGTAGAGCTCTATTTCATCTGATTTCAAGCCAATTTTCTTTCCGATATCACTGATTTTCTCAAGTTTTATCTTTCTGGCTATTTCTATGTCACTGAGCATCGTACATACCTCCTCTGGTTGATCGCTTTGCCAAGCAGAATAACTCATATATTAAATCAGGAAACTTCCCGGTAGTTCAACGAGAATAGCTAAGGAAAACCGGAAACCGAATAGTTAAAGCTCCCATCTCTGATCATTCTGATCATCAGTCAGTCAATGCATCACGGTGAAGTACTAACCAGAGGACATGAGAGATCTCTTCTTTGATAATCTTGCCTAAGACATCTTTTGCTTCCGAATCTTTAATTGCTTCCTTTATACCTTGATAGTAAAGAAGGGTATCTTTCTCAAAATCTATCGCCGCTTCAATCAGAGCCTTCTCATCTTTAGCCTGCTCTGCAGCTTTCAGAGCAGCTTCCGGTTTGCTGAAGATCCGGTAATTAACAATAGCCCGCAGGTAATCATGTACTAACTCCTGATCTTCGCCGAAGTTTAGCAGCTCAAAATCGTCTTCCTTTCTCAAGCCGTTGAAAAAAATCTCGTGCTGCTTTTCCTGGTCTCTGAGTTTTGTCAGAAGTTCTTTGGTCTTGAAGCTGAGATTTTTTCTTCTCAGGGCTTGACCATAATAAGCATAACCGCTTTGCTCAATCAGTATTGCCATTTCGATGATTTCACTTACGGAAAATTCCTTCATCTTATCCTCCATTTTATTCGATATCTATATTGAGAAGATAACCGTTTTTTAGTCAATGAGAAACAGAATCGCTCACCTAATTTACCCTCTTTTTTCCTAAGAGAAAATCAGGATTGGTTAGGTACTGATCATTCGGAAGCTTTCCTTAATTTTAGCAAAGTTTACAGCGGATCGGATGCAGCTGTAAGAAATCAGGAAAAATCTTGACCGCTTGAAACGAAACAAGAACTTGGAGAGTTCAGAGATTAGAGAACAAGTAGGGAGGTTCAGATTGTTTATCATCGGAGTTATTGTTGCCCTGGGAATACTCGTTGTCGTGCATGAAGCTGGGCATTTCTTAGCTGCACGCTCTTTCGGAGTCGCAGTTGAGAAATTTTCTATCGGTTTTGGACCTAAATTAGCAGGCTATAAATACAAAGGAACTCATTTTATCATATCATTGATCCCGTTGGGGGGGTATGTGAAAATGAGCGGTGATGAACCGAGAGATGATGGGCAGTTTGGGAAGAACGATTTTTACGGCAAAAACTGGTGGCAAAGAAGTATTATTGTTATCGCCGGACCTTTAGCGAATCTGGTCCTGGGTTTTATGCTTTATTCTTTATCATTCGGTGTCGGATATACAGTAGAGGATCATCTGCCGGTGGTCGGTTATGTTTCCGATTCTCTGGAACATATACTGCAGCCTCACGATAGAATTGTTTCCGTGAATAACCGGGAAATAGAGTATTGGAGTGATCTGCCGCAGAGTTCCAAAGAAGATGAGATCAATGAAATAACGATAATCAGAGATGAGAGCCAGATCAGAATAAATACGAGAGACATTACTCCTTCATCCTGGTACACTGAGATAATGCCCCTCGTTCCCCCCGCAGTAGGAACAATTGCTCCCGGAATGCCTGCCTACCGGGCAGGATTGCAGGAAGGAGATGTGATCACAGCGGTCAATGGAGAGAAGGTCGATAACTGGTATGAGATGAGAGAGCTCATAGCCGGACATCCTGATGATCAGGTAGAGTTAACTGTTCTCAGGGAAGATGAGATCCGCAGTCTTATCGTTCCCTTAGAGAGTGGTATCTTGTCTGATTCCGAACAGAAGATGATAGGAATAACCCAAAAGCATTCAGTCAGTTACTTTCAAAGGCACGGTCTTTTGGAATCAATAAAATTTGGAGCCTGGTCTTCAGCGAATTTTGTAATCGTGAATTGCTATGCCCTGTACCGCCTGATTGTCAAACCGGCAGATGTCAAAAATCAACTGGGCGGACCAGTGATGATCGTTATGTTATCGCAGCAGACTGCCCGGATGGGATGGGGACCTGTCTTTGCCTTTATGGCAGCAATCAGCCTGATCCTGATGTTAGTTAATTTACTCCCGATACCGGCTCTTGACGGTGGTCATATCCTCTTTTCTTTGATCGAAGGGGTTCGGGGAAAACCAATCCCTTTCACGGTGCAGATATTTATTCAGCAGATTGGCATGATTATCCTTATCGGTTTAATGGTGTTTATCTTTTACAACGATATTTCCCGGCTCTTAGGGAGAAATCTTGCACTCCGTAATAGTCAGCAAAACATCGAAACTATTGAAACCCCCTGACCAGCTAAAGGGAGAGGTGTATCATTTTTGATTTCAGGATAGATAAAAAATCCGGGAATGCCCGGTGCGGTACCCTGATAACTCCCCACGGTGAGATTAAAACCCCCGTGTTTATGCCGGTAGGAACCTCTGCCACCGTTAAAACATTGTCACCGGCAGAACTGCTGACAGCGGAAAGCCAGATTATTCTTGGCAACACCTACCATCTCTATCTCAGACCGGGTCATCAACTGATCGCCAATGCCGGCGGCTTACATAAGTTTATGGGGTGGCCTAAGCCAATGTTGACCGATAGCGGTGGTTTTCAGGTAATGAGTTTACAGGGCTTAAGAAAGATAACAAAAGACGGAGTAAGATTCCAGTCACACCTTGATGGGAGTTATCATTTTTTCTCTCCGGAAAAGGTCATTGAGATCCAGAATGCCCTGGGTGCTGATATTATCATGGCTTTTGACGAATGTCCCCCATATCCTGCAACAAAAAGGTATGTCGCTGACTCTATGTCCCTGACCATCGAGTGGACACAAAGGTGCCGGGATGCTCACAAAAACGACCGGAAACAAGCTCTCTTTGCTATAGTTCAGGGTGGAATATATGAGGATCTGCGGGAAGAATGTGCTGAAAAACTCATTGCTCTTGACTTTCCCGGTTATGCCGTGGGAGGTCTGGCAGTAGGTGAAGAGAAGTCCTATATGTACGGAATTACAAATTTTCTCAACACTATCCTACCCCAGGAGAAACCGCGCTACCTGATGGGAGTTGGCACCCCCTTAGACCTGATAACAAACGTTATGAACGGGATAGATATGTTCGACTGTGTAATGCCCACCAGAAATGCCCGGAAAGGAACGGTCTTTACCAGCAGAGGGAAAATTATAGTCAAAGCTGCCCGTCATAAGGAGGATTTTTCACCTCTCGACCCCGATTGTGACTGTTATACCTGCAGAAATTTTACCAAAGCCTACCTGCGTCATCTTTTCAATGTTGATGAGATTCTCGGACTGCGATTGGCATCACTGCATAGTGTCCATTACTACAACAGGCTGATGGCAAGAATAAGAGAGGCAATTTTTGAGGAAAAACTGCCGCTTCTTCTGGCTGAGATCTCAGCTTTATACGGAGAAAACGCTAAGGTTCAGGATTAATTCTCCCTTTTTTAAATGAGAAGTTATCTTCCGCAGCCGGGCTGCCGAATAAGATAAGAACTTTTGGTCTTCACTAAATCGGAAAAGAAGAAGCAGTAGTAGTGATATTTTAGCAAGACGAAGAATACTATCCGGATTGAATCAAATTGCCGGATATTCTAACATAAAATAATTTGTCAGCTTTCCGGACAGCAGTAATATACCCTTCTTGTCTTCTCTATCTCCATTATTGATCGGTATTTACGATCCTTTTATCTTCCCCCGAACGACAATCTGAGATTACCCCTTTTTGCCTTATTTAGCACCCATTAATCTAAGGTCTATCAGAGAGTAACACTAGAGTCGGCTCGAGCCGACTCTAGTGTTACTCTCTGGTAGGCTAAGGATAAATAGGAGACCGAATGCTATCATTTCGGTGTGGGAATGGAGAAAGCAGGATTATTATTATACCTTTACCCCCAAGATGTGATAGTTTCTCTTTTATTATGGAGAAAAATCCTCATATTTCCTGGGCATTGAGTTTGCCAGGGATCGTAACAGATAGTTTTAGTAAGGGGTTAAAGCATTTCCGCCAGTGGCTTGGTTTTACGAAATGTACAGCAAGCTGAGAACATTTCAGGGGGAGCGAAAGCATTATCCTGAAAAACTGATCGGGTGTTAATAACGCTGGGTAACTGTCAGGAGAAATTCCGAGACTTAGAACCCGGAAGATTATATTGACAAGAAATCGACGGTAATAGTCTTTAAAATGGAAGATTAAATAATCAGAGGGTAATGTAAGATGTTAGGATTACAGGAATTAATCGCAAAGAAGAGAAAATCCGAGCGTATCAGTATGATAACCGCTTATGATTATTATACGGCGAAAATGGGAGAGCAGTCCGGAATAGATATCATTCTGGTCGGCGACAGTCTGGGAATGGTGGTAAAGGGTGATAACAATACTCTGGGTGTGTCGGTAGATGAGATAGTCTATCATACTAAGGGAGCAAGAAAGGGGGCACCCGGGACTTTCATTATCAGTGATTTACCTTTTATGAGCTTTCATCTGAATGTTGAACAGACAAAGTCGAATGCAGCCAGGTTAGTTGTCGAAGGGGGAGCCAATGCCGTGAAACTGGAAGGGGGTTCTCCTGCCAGATTGGAGATGATAAAGGGTATTGCAGATTGTGAGATCCCGGTTGTCGGTCATCTTGGTCTGACTCCGCAATCTGTTTATAAACTGGGGGGTTACCGGGTACAGGCAAAAGAACAGGAAGCAGCGGATTCGCTGCTCAAACAGGCAAAGGAGATAGAGAAGGCAGGTGCCTTTATGATAGTATTGGAAGCGGTACCGGAGAAGGTCGCCAGGCAGGTAACAGAAGAGCTGGGTATCATAACGATCGGTATTGGAGCCGGTCGCTTTACGGATGGGCAGGTTCTTGTTTTCCACGATATGTTCGGTCTGTCAGATTTTCAGCCGAAGTTTGTCAAATGTTATGAGAATTTATCGGAGATTATCAGGGAAAATTTAAGGGAGTATATTAAAGATGTTAAGGACAAAAGATTCCCGGAAAAGAAGCATATTTATTATCCGTTAACTGATACGGAATGAAGAATAATGAGTTAATCAATATGAGTAGGAAGGAATGAATGGGAAAAGATCAGAAGTTATCAGCGATGAATTTGGAAGATAGACGCAGGGCATTATCCAGTATGCGGGAAAAGATGGAAGAGCATTTTGTGGAGTTGGGACAGCTTTTGAGCGAGATGAAGAAGGAGCAGATCTTCAGGATCTACGGATACGAAACGTTCAGGGAATTTGTTGAGGACGAGTTTAATCTTGCCGGATCATTAGTAAATAAACTGGTAAGCAATTATAAGTATTACGTGGGGCAATTGAATCTTGATGAAGCCTCGTTAGTTAAGATTGGTCTTGATAAGCTGAGTATTCTCCGTCCGGTATTAAAGAATTCTAACCCGTTAGAACAGGAGCAGTGGTTACAAAAGGCGGAAGCAGAGAAATCAACTGTTTTAAAAGAGGAGATCAAAGAGCTGAAAGAGAAGACTAAGCAAAAGAGTATGAAAGATGTTTTTACCGAGCAGTTCATAGAAAAGTGGGTAACCTATTTCAACTGTTCCCGCAAAGAACTGATGTTTAAGCTTGCTTTGTTTTTTCAGGATTCCAAACTGGAAGAGATAGAGGCAAAGATCAGCGAGCATCAGGCAAAATTGAAGGATGAGGAATTAGTGGTTTAAGTCAAGAAAGGAAAAAAAGGAAGAGGATAAAGATATGCAAAAAGTGAAAATATTGTGGGTAGATGATGAAATCGAACACCTCAAACCCCATATAATGTTTCTGGAAGAACGGGATTATATAGTAAAGCCTTTTACTAACGGCAGAGATGCCATAGAATCAATGCTGGAAGAAAAATATGACCTGATACTGCTGGATGAGATGATGCCGGGATTAGACGGATTATCGACTCTGCAGGAGATGAAGATGATCAATTCAGCCGTTCCGGTAATAATGATCACAAAAAGTGAAGAAGAGGGGTTGATGGAGAAAGCAATAGCAAGTCAGATTGCCGGCTATCTCATAAAACCGATCAATCCGAATCAGATTATTATGGAGATCAAGAAGATCTTTCAGGTGGACGAGATCAGGCAAAACCGTATTGGTGAAGATTATTCCCAGTTTTCTACGAAAATCAATCAGAAACTTTTTTCAAAGCCAAACTGGAAGGACTGGGCAGATATCTACAGAGAGATCTGTTTATGGGAGTTGAAGATAGATGAGATCAACGATCCTGCTTTGACCCAGATGCACTTTTTAGAGAAGAGAAATTGTAATTCCGAGTTCTGTAATTATATCGAAGAACAGTATCCCCGCTGGCTTAAGAGCGATGAACGTCCCGCTCTCTCCTACGATGTTGTCAGTGAATATATTACTCCTCTGATGGAAGAGAATAAACCGATCTATTTCATAATTTTGGACTGTCTCCGTTTCGACCAGTTCTATGCTATCCAGCCTCTGATCAGTGAGTTGTTTGATATCAAACTGGAGCATTATTACTCAATATTACCGACTGCTACACCTTATTCCAGAAATTCACTCTTCAGCGGCTTACTTCCCAATGATATTGCCAATGAATTCCCCTCATATTGGGTGGAATTTGCGGAGCTGGAAAACAGCCGGAACCGGAATGAACATCAGTTGTTAGACGCTCATTTAAACGATCTGGGGATGCACCTGGATCCTTCCAGTAAATATGTAAAGATCTTCAATATAGAGGAAGGGAACTTCGTTATTCGGAAGATTGAGACCTGGAATAAAGAAAAATTGGTCGTGCTGGTTTATAACTTTCTCGATCTTTTAACTCATCACCGTTCCCGGGATCAGATCCTGCAAGAGACAATACCGAATGAGCAGGCATTACGAGCTTTTACTAAGCACTGGTTTTTGCATTCTTCTTTCTATGAAGCTCTGAAAGCGATCAGCAAGCAGGATGCGATAGTCGTCATCAGTACTGATCACGGCTCAATCAAGGTGAACCGAGCCACTCAGGCTATCGGTGATAAGGACACGACATTAACCGTCCGGTATAAGCAGGGAAAGAATTTAACCTGTAATGAAAGACATGCCGTTCATGTAAAGAATCCGAATCTCTATGGTCTGCCGGCGAAGAATATTGTGGATAACTATATTTTTGCCAAGGATGATTACTACTTTGTCTATCCGAATTCTTATCATCAATATCAGAAGCAGTTCAACGGAACTTTCCAGCATGGCGGAATCTCAATGGAAGAGATGATCCTACCTCTGGCTATTTGTAGAAGCAAGAAGTAATAAGTCCTGATTTAACCGGGATTTTAACAAGAGAAATCTATCACAGTCCAGGATAATGATCTGCCGATGATCAAGACATACAATATTGACAGGGAACAGGATACTATCCGCTTAGCCCGGAGAATTGCCCCTTTGATCGGCAAAGGGGATGTTCTTGCCCTCTATGGAGATCTGGGGAGCGGGAAAACCTTTTTTACCCGGCATCTTTGTCAGGCACTCGGGGTAGCTGAGCCGGTCACCAGCCCCAGTTTCGTGCTGGTCAATCAGTACCGGGCGCCTGATTTCCAGATTAATCATATAGACCTTTTCAGATTACAGAGTGAGAGTGATTTATGGGGCTTAGGGATCGAAGAATTCATCGAAGATGGGGTAACGATAATCGAATGGCCCCAATTGGCAGAAAGGATGTTTGACGACCGGACGCTCAGATTAACTTTTGATTATACACCTGAAGCCAGGACCTTAACATTAGCAGTAAAGGAAGCACCTCTTTGTAGTTTGTAATGGTTTGATCAAAGTAGTTAAAAGATACCTCGCCTTCCCGGCAAACAATTATCATTTCCAGCTGAAACGCCAGATTATATCTATCCCCGAGGTTTTCGAATCTCCCTTAACTGCCTGAAGGAAGAGAAAGCGGGTTATCTCATATTCGAAGAGGATCTCTTCATAGATCTGTTCATGAGAATCGCTGAAGCTGAAATCCCGTTTATAGCTGACAAAGAGACGATCGGTCAGATATTTCCCTACCTCCAGCCCTATCTGAGAAGCTGCTGTATCAGAGCGGAGTTCAATCATATCAAGATGAAAAACGTCTCCCAGAACCGAGGTCAGCTTACCGGTAAATCTTCCGGCAAGAAAGCCCCCGATAGCAAGAGCCTGATTCGATACTTCGGTTTTTTCACCATGTGTCAGTTCGTCAAAGGATCTTCCGAGTACGATATAGGAGATAGCGTCTGCCTCTTCAATCGGTTGGTTGTTAAGTTCAAAGGCAAGATCTAACTGCTCCAAAGACCCGGTGATGATCAACTTCAGGTGTTTCCTGGTCATATCGCTTCCCCGGAAAGTATAGACCGCTTCCAAAGAGATTAAAGGATCGAGATCACTTCCTCCGGTGAAGGTTATTTCTCCCGAAACTATCTGGAATCTTTTTCCGTAAAGGGCATAAAAGCCACGCAGGGGTCTTACCGTACCGAAAACTTCAAAATCACTCCCGGCAACCAGAATGTTCAGGTCTCCGCTCAGTTCAATATTCATATCAGGACTTCTGAGCCAGACATTTCTGGGAAAGGTGAGAGCTATCTCTCCGCTCATATTTTCCAGATCGAAGCTTTTTTTCTGTTCTTCAGCGGGAGGGTCAACTTCAGTAATCTGCTGTTTTTCTCTTGCTTGAACTAATAGCGGCTTCTCTGTGCTGTCAGCCATAGTACCGCCGGTTAGTTCATCAAGCTGTATTCTGCCTCTGTTAACAAGGATATTCCCTTCGAAACGGGGTTCACTGGAACTCCCCTTTATAAGTAATTTACTGTTGATCGACAGATCCAGAGCATCAGTACTGATAATAGGGAAATTTTCAGCATTGAATTCGAGATTGATGACAGATATGGTATCATCGCTGAAGTCTTCCAGTTGAGAGAAGAAACCTTCGTTGATTACAATGTGTCCCTTTCCGAGAAACTTTCCCTCCCCTGCTCTGACAACCAATCTATCCAGGTTGAGCCTCTCCTCTTCAAAGGTCAGAAGCAGGTTGAGATTACGATAGGAAGTACCTAATCCCGGAACGGAGAAGCTTGCATCCAGTACTTCCAGAGATCCTGTCGTTTTTAAATCTTCCAGGGTGTTTCCTAAAAGCAATTGAGCTTTCAGTATTCCGTTCAAGTCTGTTATATCTTCCAAAAAAACCTGCAGGGTGCTAAGGTCAAATTCAGTAGTTTGAAGATCGACAAGCAAATCCCGGTCTTTGAAGAACTCCCCACCCTCTTCCAGTGTCAGTTTTACCGGGAGCAAAAAATCTATCAAAAAATATGGATTATTCTTGTGTTCAATAGTGATCTCACCTTCAACCGTTTCTTTTTCCGGTGAATAAGTCAGGGAAGTTTCTACTCCGAGTTCGGTCATTTCCTGCCAGGTTCCGTCCATGAGGACAAGATTGGCGGAGATATCAGGTTCTGCGGGTGATCCCTGTAAGGTCACAGCAAGGGATAGAATTCCTTTAGATAACACGATATGATCTAATTGCGCAGCCAGGGGAGCCAGATCGAGATCAGCAATGATGAGATTGAAATCACTGCTTTCGCTTAAAGAGGCATAACCATCGAGTTCAACAGATTGATTGCCCGAAACCAACTTAAAATCGCTGAAGGAGAAGGTGTTATCTGCTATGGTGATCATGGCTCTCTTTTTTTCCAATTCCCACATCTGGGGTGACATTTGGAGCTGAAACCGGCTCAGAGCGATCCGGATATCTTCTTCAGTGAAAATGTCCGCACTGATCCCTAATGATATATCAGAAGACTGAACAATATCGAGTGAGACACTTGAGCTGTCTTTATTCCAATTACCGGAGAGAGCAACACTTTCCAAAGGGATATCCTGTAACAGAATATCATCTATAGTCATGCCGGTTTCGAGAAAAAGGTGTTCGGATTCTTTTCTGATTGAGAAGACCTTCTCTATCACCCCGGCATAATAATCACCATAACGGGTATCATTAAGATATAACTCACCGGTAAAAGCGAAGGAATCGATTTTTCCTCGCAGACTTCCTGTCAGTTTCCCCTGAGTCTCGATTCTTTCTTCCGGTAAGTCGATAAATGCCAGCAGCGGCAGGATATTGTTCAGATGAAGGATGAAATCCGCCCGGTTTTCTTCTGTCTGACTGAAAAAGCCGGAGAGTTCCAGAATATTGTTATCAATAACACAATACAAGGTATCGATTGTTACATCTTCATCTTCATACATTCCCTGCAAAATTAGAGTTTCGATACTGAGAGTATCATAGAGGGAAGGGGTGAAAGCCAGCTCGGCAAAAACCGGTTCCTCGCCGAGTTTCTTGCTTTTGAGACCATAAGAAAAGTTAAGATCGGTATAGGGATTGTCGAGAACTTGGAGATTGTTCAGATTAAGATTTTCAACCTTTCCCTTCAGAACAATATCCCCAAATTCAGAGAGTTCACCTATTCTTATCTCACTGCTGACCGAACCGAGGTCTCTTATCATTAGTTTTAGTTCAGAATGCAAAGAGTTGTTCACCAGCTCGGTTTCCAAAGAGAGCCTGTCAAACTGCACCGGTTCATCGATATGGTTGCGGAGATGAAAGACACTGTTATGCAGATCGCTGCTCATAGTGAATGTAATGTCGGGAAAGTCGAAACCGATCCCGGCTAAAGCGATATCGCCATTTAACAAGAGATATAAAGATTCATCCAAAAGCCAATAGGAGGGATCTAATTCGTCAAAAACAAGACTTGCTTCGTAAACCGGTTTGGAGTCACTCTCTACATAAGGTGGATTCAGCATAAACATGGAGAGAGCAAGCTTTCCTCTCTCTTCCTGCAAGGAGAGAGTCAGTTCGACTTCCTTACGGTCTCCCTGGAAATCGGAGCTGAGACGAAAAGAGCTGTCGGGATTCAATATCGGAAAAAAGAAGGCAAAGTCTTCAGCTTTCTGAACAAAGAAATCGAGTTGACCGGAAAAATTATCGAATTCTGTTGAAGTTGAAGCAGAGGCGGTCAGAACAAAGTTATCAGTATCCAGCAAGAGATCACTGAGTGTTATCTCATCCTCTATTAAGCGGGCGGTAAAAGTAATATCGTCAACAGTCAGAAGATGTTCATCACTCCACTTAATGATATATGAGGTTTCAAAAAGCGAGATCTTTGCCCAATCGGGTCTCAAAGCAAAGGAAAGTGAAACCTGCAGGTTCTCTATGGAAGAAGGGATTTTGCTATTTTGCTTCTCTATAGTATTGATGTTGATATTTATTCCGGAGAGAGTTAGAAGGTCCAAATCAATTTTCCAGGGGCTGTCTTTGGATTCTTTAACGGTCTCGTCACTCTCCTTTGTTTCTTCCGGAGTAAACAATCGCTGCAAATTCCATTGATCGTCTTCCTCTTGCAGGAAAACGTTTAATCCGGATAATGCAATTCTTTCTATGGAAACCCTTCTTTTTAAGAGAGGGAGCAGTTTATATTCTAAGGAGATTTCCTTTAACGTGATTATCTCTTTATCATTGTCGCTGAAGGCTATATCATTGAGGGTCAGACTGTTATAGAAATTCCCATCCAGACTTCCGATGGTCAGTTCACCCTGGATCTGTTTTGAGATTTGAGAAATGATAATCCTCTTAGCTATCGTTCGGAAATATGGGGTTTGGGTAAAAAGCAAAACGAGAATGAGCAGGAAAACTGTGAGAATAGCCCCCCAAAGGATTAGGCGAAGAATTCTTTTGCGGATACTCATGATCAGAAAGCCTGTCCCAAACTGATAAAAAACTGTACCTGTTTCTTCCCCTCTCCGACAGGGATACCCACATCAAACCGGAAAGGACCAACCGGAGTAGCAAAGCGTAAACCGCCTCCGGAAGCATACCGGAGATCATTTACATTATGATCGAATGTACCGCTCCAGACATTTCCATAGTCGAAAAAGGCTACTCCCGACAGTTGTTTCCATAAGGGGTAACGAAATTCGAAGCTCCCTTCGAGCAGGCTCTTGCCGCCCAGAGGCTGATCCTCAGCACTCAAAGGTCCTAACCGGGAACGAGCCCAACCCCTGACGGAATAGGTACCGCCGGCATAAAACCGGTCTTCTGCCGGTATATATTCATTATCTTTTAACTCCTTAAGTGTTCCCCCTTTTATTCGGGAAGCTAAGATCAGATAGTCGCTCAAGGAAAAATAGAACCGTGCTTCCGGCAAAACTCTGAGATATTGATAATCGGAACCGAAACCGATGCCGGACAAGGTGACCGTATTGGAGAGTATTGAACCTCTATCCGGATAGAAATCGGGCCGGGAAGAATTGCGGATAATACCCCAGGTGATACTCGATTTTATGTAACTTCTCGGAACATCGGGAGTAATTCTTCCGGTAATGCTATCATCTCTGTTATTTAACTCATCAGCCGGCAAGTCTTCATGATAAACGGAGTACAGAAAAGTATCACCAGGTTCGGGAAAATCGGCACTCTTTTCTAAGCGGTTATTTTCGAAAGTATAAGCGAGATAGGTAGCTGTAGTAGCCGAAAGACGGTAGTTGACCGTAGTATTAGCACCAACTCTTTCGATCTCATATCCCGGCTCTCTTTCCCGGCGGTAAAAGGGGTTGAATACGGTATTGGAACGAATTGTCGGAAATCCCGGCTGGGTAACCTTCAAATCGAGATTGATTGGCTCCAGATAAGAATGCTTGGCAAAGATAGTAGCTATTCTCAGTCCGCCCAGAAATCGGAGTTTGGTTATTTCGCCATATACTCTAAAGCGGTCTTCAAGTCCATACCCTGTTCCGAAGTTTAGACTGACCGATTCTTTTTCTCTAAGATTGATCTCTACCGGAACCTTCTCACCTTGGGAATCAGATCGGAGATTGACACTGACAAACTGAAACAGGTTCAATGCCTGTAATCTGCTTCTTGTCTGATCCATTTTTTGTCGGTCATACCGATCTCCGGGTTGCAGGGTCAGAAATCTGTGCAGCAAACTCTGATCGATCTTGCTCAAACCGTTGAATCTGATCTCTCCGTAAAACACTTCGGGACCCGGATCAATAAGATATTTGACGTCCACCTCTAATTCAGATTCAGCAAGATAGAGGTCATGACTGGCGTTGATGTAAGGATATCCCAGTTTTTCAAAAAAACTGCGGATTGTTTTGAGGTCATCCCTTAAAAGATCATCACTGTAAAAAGCCCCGGCATAAAGCTGAATTTCTTCGGTAAGCTTCTCTCTGTATAACGAAAAATCTGCCGCTGCCGGATGTTCGGTGAATTCAAGATCTACACGGTGAATAGTTACGCGGGAATTCTCTTTTATTCTTATCCTGATTGTTACCTGTTTTTCTTCTTCGTCATATCGTATCTCTTTCCCTTCAATTGCTGCATGAAGATAACCGTCTCTTTGATAAGCCCTGATGATCCGTTTCAGATCATCTTCCAATATCTCAGGAGAAAAGCGGGGTGCTTTCTTCCAGAAAAGAGGTTTTTGCAACAGAGGTTTAGTGCGGGTTTCCATTAAAGAACGGAGATGGCGGGTAGAGAAATAATCATTGCCGGAGAGCTCGATTTTCTTTACCCTTGGTTCATTATCCTGACTGTTCAGATCGACAGCAGTTGCTGTCATAACAAGCAAAAAGCAAAGAGCAAGATATCTCTGCCAATGGCTACCCGAATACAACATCACATCATCCTTAACTTTTATACAGATAACATAACCAATAATCTCGATTAATTATAACTCAAAGATAGCAGATGTCAAGGCAATTATGTCTCTCTATGCCCTTAAAGGTATTCAGCCGGCGATTGGGTTAAATTTCCGAATCTCCAGTCATACTCTCTGATCATGATCTCAAGACGAGGGGAGTCTCTTTGATTTTATGGCTGAAAAAGATGAGAGGAGGGTCTATATAAAAGTCAGAATTCTCTGATTAAGATACATGTTTTGATTACTGAGACAGAAGAACTCGAAATCTGCTCGAGCAGATCAGGCAGGCAGCATGACCTTTTAAACAAAATCTTCCGTGTCCGGTTTTTCTCCGAGATTATTTCAGAAAATCATAGTCCAGGCCGGTTCTGCTGTAAACCTCGGACATCGTTTGTTCAGTTATGATTCCTGCCTTTTCGTTTCCGAAACGGTATATTTCAGCGACTTTATCCCTGTTTTGGAGATAATAATTGTACTTCTCCCTGATTGGAGCAATGGTCATTTCTATGTTATCTGTTAACCATCTCTTACACTCAATACAGCCGATAGAGGCATTGGTGCAGCCATCAACTACCTTCTCCCTGAGATCTTCATCCGAGAGGAATTTATGCAGGGTAAAAATATTACACTTTTCAGGATCTCCGGGATCTGTCCTTTTAATTCTTGCCGGATCAGTAACGGCTTTGGATACTTTCGCCCAGATCTGATCTTTAGTTTCATAGAGATATATGCAGTTATCAAGAGATTTCCCCATTTTATCGGCACCATCAAGCCCTTTCACTCTTTTACCGACTATTCCCTGAGGTTCGGGAAAGGTATCACCGAAAGTGCCGTTAAACCTTCGGACGATCTCTCTCGCTAACTCAATATGAGGAAGCTGATCGTCACCCACCGGCACTATTTCAGCTTTGTAAATGATAATATCAGCGGTCATCAAAGCAGGATAATCCAGCAGACCGAGATTGATATTGTCTGCCTGCTGCAGGGTTTTATCCTTGTAGGTCGGTACCCGTTCCAGCCAGGAGACAGGGGTCAGACAGTTCAATATCCAGGTCAGTTCCGTATGATATTTAACCTGAGACTGGATCATCAGCACCGATCTTTCGGGGTCTAAACCACAAGCGAGGTAACTGCACGCACATTTGAATACATTCTCCTGTAAAACAGCAGGCTGGTAAAAGGAGGTCATGGCGTGATAATCAACTATTCCGAATACCGCTTCATATTTGTTTTGCAGATCAACCCATTGCCTAATGGCTCCCAGATAATTACCTAAATGTAAATCTCCCGTAGGTTTTACTCCACTGAATAATCTTTTCATAATAACTCCTTCTAAACAATCTCACCGATAAGATCGTGGACAAGACTCTCGGTGATTCTGACCGGGACAATATCACCCGGCTCTCCCTTACCCGCTTTGATGAAGACCAGACCGTCAATATCCGGTGCCTCCCAGCGGGTTCTTCCTTCGAAAAGAAAGCTCTCATCCTCTGCCCGGCGATCAATGATGACATCAACCACTTTACCGACATAGTTCAGCAACAGTTCTTCCGATAGGGAATCGTGCAATTCTGTCAATATTCTTTTCCGGCGGAGGGCGGTCTGAAAATGCACTTTGTCAGCCAATTCATAAGCCTTTGTTCCCGGTTCCGCTGAAAACCGGAAAACCCCTAAGCGGTTGAATTTTATCTCTTCCAGGAAAGACTTCAATTCTAAAAACTGTTCTTCGGATTCTCCGGGAAAACCGGAGATGACTGTCGTTCTCAGGGCAGCCTGAGGAAGGGTAGTTCTTATTTTGTGAAAGAGTTTTTCAATCTCCCGGCGGTTAGTTTTTCTGTTCATCCGGTTTAAGATCGAGTCATTAATATGTTGAATAGGGATATCAAGATACGGACAGACTTTCGGATTTGCTTTGATAAAAGAAAGTAATTCGTCCGAAACATGAGCCGGATGAAGATATAGCAAGCGGATCCATTCAATCCCCTGAATACTGTCCAATTTCCCCAGTAGATCCACCAGGTTCTCTCTGTGAGGAAGATCTATTCCGTATTGGGTGATGTCCATAGCAGTTAAGATCAGCTCTTTGACTCCCTGAGCAGCAAGCTTCCGGGCTTCTGTGAGCAGAGAAGTTTCAGGCTCACTTGTTACCTTGCCCCTTATCGCAGGAATAGCACAATAACTGCAATGATTATTACAGCCGTCTGAGATTCTCAGATAGGAATAGGGACGTGATTCCAGGGGAAATCTCAGGTTGTCTCTGACAGCGAGACCAAGCAGCTCAGCAAAACCATGAAAGTCCTTCAGGTCGATAATATGGTCAATCTCCGGAAGTGACTTCCCCAGTTCGGCAGCATACCTCTTCACGAGGCATCCGGTTACGATTAGTCTGCTCTCTTTGTTCCGTTTCTTCAGTTCAGCCAGAGAGAGGATTTGCTCGATTGCCTCCTCTTTAGCTTCCTTGATAAAGCCACAGGTATTGACAATTATCAATTCTGCCAGGGTAGGATCTTCTGTTAATTGATACCCGTTCTGGGTGAGCAGGCCGGCAAAAAACTCACTATCCACTAAGTTTCTCGGACAACCGAGACTCTCCAGATAGAAAAGCTTCTTATGAGTGTTTATCTCTTTCACAAAGTGTTCTCTTTAATTGTTCTGCTAACAACAGGGCTCGGGCAGCTTGTTTTGTTTCCGTTTCAGATGTTGATGCAGCCATTTTGGAGGTTGTTAGGCCAATAATCCCTGACGGCAGGTATCTGATGACCTTGAGCCTGTGTTACTTCTTCTCTCTATGAGAGGAAATGAACGATCATACCTGATTTGAGTTTCGGTTCGAACCAGGTAGATTTCGGCGGCATAATTTCCCCGGAATCGGCAATCTCCATGAGATCCTTAACAGAGGTCGGATACATGGCAAAAGCGACGGCTTCACCCTGATTGACCCGTTTTTCTAATTCATTCAAGCCCCTGATTCCACCGACAAAATCGATTCTTTTATCTTTGCGCGGGTCTCCGATATTAAGAATGGGAGAGAGCAGATTATCCATTAAAATGGCAACATCAAGTGATTTTACCGGATCATCAGGGGTGTAAGTACCATCTTTAGGGGTGAGTTTATACCATTTTCCGGCAAAATACATTCCGATAGTGTGCTTCTTTTCCGGTTTATACTGCTGTTTTTCTGACATCTCAGTGACAGCAAATCGCTCTTTTACCTGAGCGAGGAATTCAGTTTCACTCAATCCGTTCAGGTCTTTGACTACCCTGTTGTAGTCCATTATTTTCAACTGCTCCCCTGGAAAGAGAACTGCCAGAAAATAATTATACTCTTCATCTCCGGTATGTTGCGGATTTTTCTCTTTTCTCAGCATTCCCACTTTGTAGGCTGAAGCGGAACGATGATGACCGTCAGCAACATAGAGGGCGGGAAGTTCAGCAAAGTGGTCAACAAATTGAGAGATTACTTTCGGGTCTTTGATATGCCATAAAGTGTGATATACTGAGTCATCTGTCTGGAAATGATATTCCGGGTCTGTTTGGATCTGTTCGGAGACGAGAGCATCGATCTCCCTGCGGGCGGGGTAGGTTAGAAAAACCGGGCCGGTATTGGCATTAAGGGTGTCAACATGGCGGATCCGGTCTTTTTCTTTATCTGCTCTGGTGAGTTCATGCTTTTTGATAAAATCATTCTCATAATCTTCGATTGAGGCACAGGCTACCAGTCCGATCTGTTTGTGGTTTCCCATTTGCTGTTGATACAGATATAAAGAGGGTTCTCTATCTTCAACAAGGATACCTTCGGTAACTAAACCATCAAGGTTTTCTTTGGCTTTCTGATAGACTTGTCCATCATAAGGGTCAGTTCCTTCGGGTAAGTCAATTTCAGAGCGAACTACATGCAGAAAGCTGAGCGGATTATCCTTTGCCAGTTCTCTCGCTTCTTCAGTATTAATAACATCATAAGGGGGAGATGCCACCTTTTCCACAATATCTTTGCGTGGTCTGTAACCTTTAAAAGCTTTGATAATTGCCATGTTTTGTCTCCTTATTCGACTATTTGCTTTGCTGACACATTCCTAAAAGAAGAGTTCTGGTGTCAAATCTTTTCAAAGAGTTAACTTCTGATGGTTCGCTTTTTTAAGGCTTCTTCCTGCCGGAAACTAAGGAAGATACCAGGAGATTGTGTTTGACATAATGAGGTTAATAAAAATAACTGCAACAATGATGAATATTAAATGGAGGTCTAATTAATGATTAGTAGAGAATTGATTACCAGGGTTCTGGAACGGGCTTTATCCAACGGCGGCGATTTTGCCGAGCTATTTCTGGAAAACAGCTACAATTCCAGTATCCGGTTTTATGATGGTAAGACACAACAGAGCATAGCAGGCAAAGACTTTGGTATAGGGATCAGGGTCTTTTACGGCAAAAGTGCCATCTATGCTTATACAAGTGATCTGTCCGAGAAGTCCTTGTTAGAAGCTGCTGATGCAGTTTCAAAGGCTGACAGAACAGATAAGATTATCACTCCGCAGCAGTTACAGCAACGGACTTTTGACAATATCCATAGAGTGCAGGTACCGGGTAATACCATAGGTAAGGCAGAGAAAATAGATTTCATGAAAGTGATAGATAAATCAGCCCGGGGATATAATGAAAAAGTTATGCAGGTAGATTTGACAATGATGGAGAAGAAACAGAATGTATTGATTGTCAACAGCGAAGGTCTCTATACCGAAGATGAGCGGAATTACACCCGAATATTTGTTGTCACTATTGCCGGCAGCGGTACGGAATACCAGACCTGTACGGAAGGACCGGGTGCTCATGCCGGTTATGAGTTCATCAGAAGCCTTGATCCGAAAGATTTAGGAGAAAAAACAGCAGTAGTGGCAGTGAAGATGCTACTCTCCGATTATGCTCCGAGCGGCAATTTCCCGGTCATAATTGATAATGGTTTCGGTGGCGTTATTTTCCATGAAGCCTGTGGACACAGTCTGGAAGCGACATCAGTGGCTAAAGGGGCATCGGTCTTTGCCGGGAAACTGAATCAGCAGATAGCTTCGGAAAAAGTCACTGCTGTCGATGACGGGACAATGGTCAATAAGTGGGGTTCTACTAATATCGATGATGAGGGGACACCAACCCAAAAAACCGTGCTGATTGACAGGGGAATTCTTAAATCTTATATGATCGACAAACTCGGTGGCAGGAAAATGGGTATGCCCTCGACGGGAAGCGGAAGAAGACAATCTTATAAATATGCCCCTACCTCCAGGATGCGCAACACCTATATAGCTCCGGGAACGGATAAATTCGAAGATATGGTTGCGTCGATTGACAACGGTCTCTATGCCAAAAAAATGGGCGGCGGTTCTGTTCTTCCCGGAACCGGGAATTTCAACTTTTCAGTGGCAGAAGGGTATATGATCCGGGACGGCAAGATAGCAGAACCGGTACGGGGTGCTACCTTAATAGGAAATGGAGCGGAGATACTGAATAAGATAACTATGGTAGCGGACAATCTTGCTCTGGCGGAAGGGAATTGCGGTTCCATCAGCGGATCTGTTCCAACCTGTGTCGGGCAACCGGCAGTTAAAGTTGACCAGATTATTGTCGGCGGAAGAAAGTAGGAGGAAGAACAATCATGTACGAAAAAGAATTCAATACAATATTCGATATTGCTCAGGGTAAAGTTGATGAGATAGAGATATTATTAGCAAGCGGCAAGTCATTTTCCGTAAGAATCCACAACCAAAATGTCGAATCCTTCAGTTATGCAGACAGCAACGGGATAGGGATTAGAATACTCAAAGACGGTAAAGTGGGTTACTCTTATACGGAAGAATTCAGTGATCAGGCCTTCGAAATGATCATAGAGGAAGCTATCGCCAACAGTAAGTTTGTCGAGAATCTGGAACCGGTCAAATTTGCTAACCATCCGGCAATCCGGCAAGAGCTTGATCTATACTCAAAAGAACTGGATGAAATAGGAGTGGAAGAGAAGATAGAACTGGCCAAGAAACTGGAATCAATGGCTTTAGCTGCCGATAAAAGGATATTTAATGTTCCTTATGCAGCTTACAGCGACGGTTATAGCTATGCCAAAATTGCTAACAGCAAGGGTTTGAAGAAGGAGACGAAAACCAATTACGGGATGGCTTTTGCCATGGTATTGGCTCAAGAAGGGGATGATAAGAAATCAGGCAGCGAGTTTATTATTTCCAGAGAGTTCAGTAAAATAGATCCCCGGAAGATCGCGGAAAAGGCGGTTAAACAAGCAACCGAACTTCTGAATGCAGAAACTCCCGCCTCCGGACAATACCCGGTTATTATAAGGAATGAAACAATGGGTTCTCTTCTGAGTACTTTCTCCGGAATCTTCTCCGCTAAAAATGTACAGGACGGAAAATCACTCCTCAAAGGGAAGATCGGTCAGAAGATTGCCAGTCCGGTTGTTACATTAGTCGATGATGGTCTTCATCCGGACGGTATGTCATCTTCTCCCTTTGATTCTGAAGGCTATCCTTCTCAGAAAACCCTTCTTATCGACAAAGGCGTTTTAACTAATTTCCTCCATAGTACTATTACGGCTGCCAAAGAAGAAGGGGCAAAATCAACCGGGAATGCTTCCAGAAGTTATAAAAATTCGATGAGCGTTTCACCAACAAATTTTGTTTTGGAAGAGGGAAAAAGTAATACTGAAGACCTTTTTAAGGCACATGACCAGGTTATCGAAGTTGTCAGTCTGCAAGGATTGCATTCGGGAGCAAATCCTATCTCGGGAGATTTTTCGCTCGCCGCAGAAGGATTTCTTTACAAAAATGGAGTTAAAGAAAAAGCTCTGGCGAATTTCACCATATCTGGAAATCTTTTTCAGATACTGAAAGATATTGAGATGGTTGGTAATGATAGTGTTTTCAATATGCAGTCATGCAGCTCTCCATCGATACTGGTGAAGAATATAGCCGTCAGCAGTAAGTGAAAAAAGCAGAAAAAGATCTCTGGATAGAAGGTTGCTTTTGGTGTTACTTTTTTTGGGGAAACCTTGTATTCGTTCCTGGAAGAACAGGGGTGAAGAGGTAACCACAATCTAAATGAACAGGAGTCTGTTATGGCAAAAGTTGAGATAGAGAGACTCTCCGAAGCTGAAATCAAAGACCGGGGGATAAGGGAATGGCCTGTCTGGGAAAAGGAAATTTCCCAATTCGACTGGTACTATGACAACCCAGAAGAGTGCCTGCTCATCGAAGGGGAGGTGGAAGTAACGACTTCCCAGGGTACCTATCACCTGAAAGCGGGTGATTATGTGACCTTTCCGAAAGGACTTAGATGCCAATGGAAGATAAAGCAGCCTGTCAGAAAATACTTCAATTTTCCGGAATAAGCAGCTCGGATAGAGAGGTTTTTGGACACTTCAGAAGGGATTGTTTCCTGCCGCTTTATACAATGCCAAGAGCGGCTTAAAAAGTACTATTTCAGTGATACGTTAAGGCATATCTTATCATTGATTAAGGATATAAAAAAAAGGAGAACGAGGTAACTGGTTACCCGTTTCTCCTTTTTTACTCTTAGATTATTGAGCTTCGGATATTTTCAGAATGGTAAAGAATTATTGAAGCTGATCCTCTATCTGTTTCATTACTGTATCTACATCCAGCCCGGCGTGATAGAAAACTCCCTCCGATTTTCCTGAGAGTGCATAATCCCTGACACCAAATTTGATCAGTCTTGCCTTTATCTGCAGTTCCAGGAGTCTGTCTGCTACTATGCTGCCTAAGCCTGTGTGGACATTATGATCTTCGTAAGTGAAGATAGTTCCTGCCTCTGCTGCCATTCGGAGAGAGTCTTCCGGAATATCGTTCGGGCAGGAAACAGCCCAGAGCTGTAACAAGATGCCTTTTTCTTTCAGCCTGTCAACAATCTCGACCCCTTTGGAAGCCAGAGTGCCCATAGTTAAAAGAGCACCTTTTATCCCTTTTCTGTTTTGAGGATCGGTTTCGTCTGGAGAAAGCGAGGGATTACGGATAAGGTCGGCTTTCCCATACTCAAAATGATAATCTTCACCGTAAAAAAGTGAACCGTCTTCCTTTTTTATCACTGGAACTTTTGATCTTCCCATGGCTACCAGATAGTTTCCCTTTTTATTGATCAGATAACGGATTGCCCGGTCTGTTTGATTGGGGCAGACAGGAATGATCGGTCTGAAATGATAGAGATTACGCATTAAAGCGAGGTAATCGAGACACTGATGGGTCTTTCCGTCTTCACCGACATCAAGCCCGACATGAGTAACGATAACTTTAAGATTAGTCTCATTAATATCATTAAGCCGGTGTTGATTATAGGTCTCGTCAACTCCAAAAACTCCGAAATCGACAAAAAAGGTCTGTAACCCTTCTAAGGAAACACTACCCGACATGACTGCTGTATGATGTTCCATGATGCCGCTCTGGATAAAATTATCCGGCAGTTCCTTTTCGAAATCATTGGTTTTGACACTCCCCTGCAGATCACAGTCGAAGACAATGATAGGGGTGTATGGTTCTCTTTTGTTGATTTTTGCCAAATCGGCAAGGGCATTACCCCAGGCAGAACGGTTATCAAGAGGCTTGTCATAGACAATTGCCTTTCCTTTATCCAGATCAGAAAAAGGAGCAGATTCTCTCTCTTCTTCAGTTTTTGAAGAAACTTCGGTTAGTTCCTGTCTCGTTTTACAAGGAAAAGATTCCCGTAATTGGCGGTAATGATCAAGATCATTCTCTGATCCGAGTTCTTCTAAAGCAGCAGATAACTGGTCTTCGGAGAGGGCAGAACCATGGTATTTTTCTTTGTTCTCCATGAAGGAAACACCCTTTCCCATTACAGTATTAGCAATTATTACTGCCGGTTTGTCAATCTCAGCAGCATGTCTTACCGCTTCGCTTATCTCTGTGAAATCATGACCATCAATCTCCAGAACTTTCCAACCGGCGGAAATATAGTTTTCTTTAATATTCTGCGGCATAATCCGGTCTATCTCGCCACTGATCTGCAACCGGTTATAATCGATAATTCCCGTTATATTGTTCAAGCCATATTTAACAGCAAAACGGCAGGCTTCTGAAAGCTGGCCTTTCTGCTGTTCTCCATCTCCCATCATCACAAAGACGTTATAGGAAAGATTCTTTACCTTCGCAGCTAAAGCAAAACCGCATCCGGCTGAGAGCCCCTGTCCCAGATTACCTGATCCCCACTCAATTCCGGGAACAGTTCTCTCCACATGACCTTCAAAAATACTGCCGCAGAGACGGAATTGAGAGACAAAGTCTTCAAGAGGGAAAAACCCGTTCAAAGCTAAGGCAGTATAAGTACCGGGAGAGATATGACCATTACTGATAACAATTCTGTCCCGCTCTTCCAGTTTGCATTTACGGGGGTCAATATGCAGCATTTCATAAAGGGTAAGCAATATATCAATAGCCGACATTGATCCGCCGGGATGCCCGGATCCGGCAAGAGTAGTCGCTTTTATAATTGCCGAACGGGCTAATATTGCTCTCTTTTTTAGGGATTCGATACTTTCATTTTTTAAGGAAGAATAGGTATTCATTTTACACTCGCCAATTTTTTGAAGCAAATATCTCTTTCTGACTAATAATGTCAATGAGGATTTTGTTTAAGTTTTGCCTTTTAAGAGTATTTCTCTGATTGCCAATTGAAGTAAGTTTTGATAAGCGGGCTGAGTTAATGGAATAGATTTGGCGAGTAGAAAGGGTGAGGTGAGTTTATCATTGAGTTAGCGGAGGAAAGAGAAGAGAGGTTTTAGTAATCGAAGGGGGAGTGAAAATTATTGACATTCTATGATAAAAGCTGATAAATGAAAAGGGTTTAGGCATTCCGAAAAGAAAGCTTGAGTGAGATAATAATGGACAAAAATTCTTAACTAAGGATTCTTTGGTTTTTCTATCAAGATTCTTATAGTGGCAGAACCGGGGAGTTTGTCTGCCCGACAAACTCAAAGTTATGATAACTATAGCAAGTAGTAAAAGAAGGTTTGATCATGATAATAAACGCCTTTTCTTTACCAATTTTATTATCCGTTATTATAAGCCTCATATTTACGATCTGGGCTTATACGTTTCACAGGGTGATTGGAACACTTTCCTTTTGTTTCCTGATGTTGGGAGCTTTTCTCTATTCTTTCGGGTATCTGATGGAAATAAGCATTCCTTCTCTTTCCTGGCACCTGCTTTGGCTCAAAGTACAATATATCGGTATTGTCTCTATTCCTTTCTTTTGGGTAATCTTTACGATGAAAATCACCGGCAGGGGACGGCTTATCTCGGTTCCGCTAATTACCGTACTCCTGTCAATACCCATAATAGTCCTGTCCCTCGTTTTATCAATAGATAAACATGATCTCTTCTATCAGAACATCACTCTGGTCACTGTAGGACCCTTTTCAACAATATCATTCACCAGAGGACTCTTTTACTGGATTTTTGTCGTTCATCAGAATGCTCTCTTTCTCTTCTCGGTAATACTCTTGCTTACAGCAATAAATAACAGTGAGGGCAAACAACGAAGAGTATTCTTGATCCTGTTGCTGGGATTAACCATTCCATGGCTTTCTCATTTAGTCTATTTGACCGGAAAAATACCCAGGAATCTTGATATTGTTCCGTTGTTTTTTGCTGTCACGGGAGTTGTTTTCTATATCGGTCTTTTTAACTTTAAACTGCTCACTTTTTTACCGGTGGCAAAGTCTTATATCTTTGATCATCTCCCTTATACCATTCTGATAGTTGATAGGGAAAGAAAACTTAGGGGTATGAACCGCTCAGCAATGAAAATGCTGAATTTGTCGCCGGATGACGTTGGAATAGACTTTGAACGGGCATTAAGAAGGGTCAGAGTTTCTTCCGACAAAGTTAGCGGTGAACTAAAGGCTGAGTATCATAAAACCTTTCTTGATAAGATAATCTATCATATTGATGAAGCAGTGAATCAGAGAAGTCTAAATGACTTTGAAGAACTCATCTCCAGGTGGGGAGATATTAACAAAGATAATAGTGATAATATGACGAGTTACGATAATGGCAGTATTCTTTTCAATTCCACAATTCCCTTGGAACTGGTTTCTACTGTTAAGCGAAAGACTTTCTGGTATAAAATCGAATCCACAATCTTAACCGACAGTACTCAGAAGAGTCAGCTTAACGGAAAATCAAAGAGAATCCTGCCTGAAGGCATAATCATAACAATTAGAGATGTAACGGAAAAGGTTGAATCCGAAGAGGATCTAACTCGCCTGGCTACTGCAATAGAACACATTAAGGAAGCAATCGTTATCACTGATAGTCAAGCCAGAATTATCTATGTAAACAAGGCTTTTGAAGCTATCACTGGCTACAAAAAAAATGAGATACTGGGTGAAAATCCCCGTCTTCTGAAAAGCGGAGAGCAAACAGCAGAATTCTATGAAGATATGTGGAGACAATTATCAAAGGGGTGGACCTGGCAGGGGCATTTCGTGAACAGGAAAAAGAGCGGTGCTCTCTATACGGAAGAAGCTGCTATATCTCCTATCTTTGACAATCAGGGCAAGATAATGAACTATGTTGCAGTAAAGAGGGATATCAGTGATTTTCTCCTGATCCAGGAGGAGGTAGATAGATTTATCTCTGCTATCGACCAGACAGATGAAATGATCATAATCTTTGATCCGGAAGGTCTGGTTCAATATGTCAATCCTGCTTTCACTGAAACTAGCGGGATTGCCCGTGAGAAAGCGATATTAAAACAAGTTGAGCAATTCATCACAGACAAAAAAAATCCGGATTTGATGAAGGAAATCTGGCAGTCTCTCTCCGGAGGAAATGCCTGGCAGGGAATCTATATTACCGCTAAAGAAACCGGAGAAACCGTCACTATTGAAGCGAGTATTTCTCCCGTTTATAATGCTAAAGAGAGAATTGTCAGTTATGTGGCAGTTGGAACTGATATTACCGAGCGGATTAGAGTGGAGAGAGAACTGCAGGAAAGTAAAAATCGTTATGATCAATTAGCAGAACAGAGCAGAACTTATCATTGGGAGATCGATAATAAAGGGATGTACACGTTCATGAGCCCTATGGTAGAGAAAGTTCTGGGGTATAAGCCGGAAGAACTTGTCGGGAAGAGATATTTCTTTGATCTGACACCCGATCCTGATAGGGATTCTTTAAAAGAAGAGGTTTTTTCCCTGATAAAGGACAGAAATCCTATCTATAATTATGAGAACAGAGTCAAACTAAAAATTGGAAACTACATTTGGGTTACAACGAATGGAATGCCTTTACTCGACGATAACGGAAAAGTTATCGGCTATAGAGGTTCAGATGCCGATATTACCAAGCGAAAAGTATCTCAAGAGAAGTTACGAGAGTCCGAAGAAAAGTACCGGGCTATTGCTGAAACAACTTTTGTCGGCATCGCAATGATTGATAAAGTACTGAACATCACCTATGCCAACGAAGCCTTTGCCCTTCTGCTGGAAACAGAAAGAGAAACTATGATCAATAAAAAACTGGAAGATGTTATTGGCATTCAAGCTTTTGAGAACATTTCAGGAATATTATCCGGGATGACTTCTCCGGCAGGTGAAAGCTTCGAGACCATAATGGAAACTCAAAGCGGAAAAAGGATTAATGTTTTAATTTCCTTATCTCCTCTTTTCTCTGATAAAGGAGAGATTCAAGGGTTCATTGGAATTCATATTGATATTACTGAGAGATTGGCAGCTCTTAATGCTATTAAAGAATCAGCCCAACTAAAGGCTAACTTTGCTTCCATGGTCTCCCATGAACTGAAAATCCCTTTAACGGTCATAAAGGAAGGAATTGCCTTGCTATACGACGGTACAGCCGATGAAGTTAACAATGACCAGAAAAACCTGCTCGGCAATGTCCAGGATAATGTTTCAAGATTATCAAGACTGATCAATGATGTCTTAGATTACCAAAAGATAGAAGCCGGAAAATTTGCTTATAATTTTACTGAGAATGATATCAATGAGGTGGTTACCGAAACGGTGGAATCAATGAAGACTGTTATCAGCAAAAAGGGTTTAACGGTATCTTTGAAATTGCATGATCACTTACCTCTGATAGAATTTGACCGGGACAGGATCATTCAGGTACTGGTAAATATAATTGGGAATTCTGTCAGATTTACCGAAACAGGGGGAATAACAGTGAAGACAGAAATGTCATCCGATCTGAAAGCAGTAAAGATAGCTGTCAGAGACACGGGATGCGGAATCAGTGATGAACATATCCCGAGAGTTTTTGAAGGTTTCTACAATATATCTCACGAGGGAAGACATCATGCCGGAGGGACAGGTTTGGGGCTGTTGATCAGCAAACAGATAATAGAAGACCACAATGGCTTGATTAGTCTCTCATCGAAAAAAGGAGAAAGTACCGAGGTGATCTTTTCCTTACCGGTATCTGCAAAATATTTATCTTGACAGTATGGGTAACTTAAGTCATAGGATATAATGCTTTAAATAGGAGAAACATGATGACAAAGGAGCGAGTATTGACCGGTATTATTGGATTTGACGAGATAACCGGCGGGTTCGAAAAAGGTGGCAGCTATCTTTTAAGCGGGGCTGCCGGGACCGGGAAAACAGTCTTTTCTCTCCAATTTCTGAAAAAGGGTCTTTTACATGAAGAGAAGGCCTTATTAGTAACAGAGCAAGAACCAATATCCTATCTTAATGCCGCTAAAGAGCTTGATTTACCTCTTGATCATTATATAGAGCGAAGTGATCTGGTAATTATTAAGCAGGTAACCCAGACTACGGGCATAATAAACGATAAAAACGAATTTGCGAATTTCATTACCGATTTAGGAAATCTTGTCGTACCTGTTGAAGCGACAAGAATAGTCTTTGATTCAATGATTCCCATAGTATCACTTTTTGGTGAAGATTATTTTGAAGAGGGGTTAAGATCGTTTCTGTTTGAGCTTAAACAGATGAATCTGACCCTCCTTTTAACTACCAGAATGCCGACATCAAGAAAGACTCTGGCCATCAAGAGATTGATAGAGGACCAGATGCGGGGCTCGGTGCATTTAGACGAGCATACCAAAGAAGATCAGGATGTCAGCCGCAAACTGGTAGTGCGAAAGTTCTCAACTCTGGAATCTCCCTATCCGGTGTTTACCTTTAATATCACTCCGGGTATAGGAATTGAGATTTTGGAAAAGAGTAAGACCGGTTTAGCTGTAGTCAAGGAAAGGGAATCTGTAGCAGTTGACAGGCAGGGATTTTCTTTTTCCGAGACCTACAAAGCGGCACAGAAGAGGGAAGATCAGATAAAGCAGCCTGAGCCGAGACGGGAAGAGCAAATACCTCAGCGAAAAGTTTCGTTTACGGATAATTTGAAAGAAGCACCGCAGGAAAAGAGAGTTGAAAATCCTAAGAGAGAAAGATTTGATGAGGCAGGGCTTCCCGAAAAAAATAGAGAGAAAACCAAAGAAAAGAGTAAGATCTCTTTTACTGACTATACAAAGTAAAAAAGTAAGAAGCGGGAAATAGAGAGTTTGATTGATAATGATCGAACAGTCGAGTTAAAGTGAAAAGAGAAAGGATGGGGGAAAGATGTATCTTGATTATTGGCATTTAAAGGAAAAACCCTTTGAGAACAACTGGGATTTGCGTTTTTATTATTTCGCTGAACAGCACCAGGAGATGCTGTCACGACTTCTCTACACGGTTAGAGAAAGACGGCAGGGGGTGATTTTCTCCGGCAGGTACGGAAGTGGTAAAAGCCTGATATTAAGAATGTTCCTGAAAAAAATGATAGATATGCAGCAGGACTACAAGATAATCTATGTTATTGACCCCTTATCACGAACGGTTGAGTTCTATCAGGAGTTCCTCAGACAGTTAGGACTGCACGAGGTTCCGACCGGACGGATGCAGTTGATTAATCAGTTCAAAGAGCAGTTAGTCAAGGTAAACGACACAGGTGGTCATACAATTATCATAGTTGATGAAGCACATTTGATCAACAACGACACTTTGGAAGATTTAAGGTTACTTCTCAATCTTTATCATCCCAAAACCGACCAGGCATTATTAAGCATTATTCTGGCAGGTCAGTTTCAGTTAGATGAGAAGATACAAGGAAATCCGGCTCTTACACAGAGGCTGCCGATCCGCTGTAAATTAGAGTTGTTGACCGAAGAACAGACTTCGGAATATGTCTTTCATAGATTAAGAATTGCCGGTCAATCTATGCCGATTTTTACTCCGGAAGCTATTCAACTGATCTACCGGTATTCTCAGGGAACACCCAGAGTAATTAACAACTGTTGTGATCTGGCTCTCTTTTTAGGGTTTTCTCAGAGTGTTGCCCGTATAGAACCGGAATTAGTGGAACTGGTGGCAAAAGAGATCGAAGAATCACTATAAAAAGGCAACAATAAAGGTTACTGTGCAGGGTTCCCGACATCTTATGAAGAATGAATTACTAACCGCAGGGAAGTTTTTGCTGCTCTTGTTAGTATTAGCGGTATCAATATCTTTTCTATCCGGCTCTCCCCAGAGTTACAACAGGGCTTTATATCTCTATGATCAAGGTATTCTGATCGAAGCCGAAAGAGAAGTAAAATCCTATCTGTCCGACTCACCTGACGATTATGAAGCCAACAAGCTTTTAGCCCGTATTCTATCCGATTTGCAGGACTTTGCTCAGTTGAAAGAAGTTACAACAAAGCTTCTGAGCATGAGAGCTAATGATCCGGAGGTGCTGGAGTTAGACCGTATTGCTGCTGCCGAGACACAAAGAAGTGCACCGGTAACTGTAGCTGAATTAGAAGAAGAATTGAATGCGGACCCCGAGAATATCGGGATAAGGATCAGACTTATCGATATCCATACCAACAACCGACAATATCAACAAGCCGACAGGCATTACCGGGAAGTTATCCGGTTAAGACCGCGGGATTCGGCTTTCAGGCTTCGTTATGCCCGCTTTCTTGCCCAGCGTGGAAGGATAACAGAGGCTGAGAGAGAATATTTAGTATATTTATCTCTGGAAGAGAATGCTGCCGTCAGAAGAGAAATGTTTAATGTGATTCTGCGGGAAGCATATAGATTGATCGAACAACAGAGATATAATGATGCAATCATTCAGTTCAGGGAAGTAAGGAGCAGATATCCTGATGATCTTTATCTCCTTTTGGAATATGCCAGATTACTCTCCCTGACTAAAGACTATGAGAACTCAATTATTACATATCAAATTTACCTGGAAAGAGATGATAATCCCTCTGTCCGATTGGAAATGGCCAGGGTAAAATCCTGGAATGATAATTATGCCGGGGCATTAGAGGATATTTTTCTCGTCTTAGAAGAAGAACCGAATAGTCTGGCAGCTCATATCTTGCTCGGAGATGTTTACCGCTGGACAGATAATATGGATGACTCCCGGGAGAGATATGAATTTGTTCTCAGTATTGATCCTGATAATATGTATGCTTTAGAGGGACTAAAAGAACTGGAGAGACTTGAACAGACAAGATATCAGGAAGCTACCTCATTTAGTATAGAAGCTATGAGGGCTGCCCTCAGGGAAGATCCTGATGATCTGCATGCCCGTCTTCAATTGGCAAGACTTCTCAACATTGCAGCCGAATATAGCGAAGCATCCCGCCATTATGAGATATATCTGCAGAATAATCCGAATGACTTGAAAGTCAGACTCGAATACAGCAGAACCTTAGGTTCTCAGGGAGATTATCAAGGAGCTGTCAGACAGTTACAGATCTATTTAAATGAAAACCAGGATGATCTGACCAACAGGATAAACCTGGTCAATCTCTACCTCTGGAGTGAAGAGTATTTTGAAGCTGAGAGTCACCTGAAAGAGATATTAAGGGAGCATCCGGAGAATTTGTACGCCCACTGGAATCTTTTCAGATTAAACCGAAACCGGGAAGAATGGCAGCCGGCACTTTATCATCTAAGAGCTATACAGGAGATTGAACCGAATTACAGGGTTACGGATGCTTACATCAGAGAGATTGAGAATCATCCCCGTTTACTGACGGTTGCCACGGACAGAGCCCCTTCACCTTATAAACCAACCCTTGGTTTTACCTATGGCTTTATGAGAGACCATGAAAACTATTCGGAGAGATATGGTCTGTTTCGTTATCAGCAGCCTCTAAAGGGGAACAGTTTTCTGGAATTAGCTTTCGGCAGGTATTTTCTCAATCAAAAGATTCCTGATTCACCCACACTGGTAGTAGAGACTGACAGGTATTCCCTTCTTTTTAGCGGCTGGATAGATGAAAAGACATCAGGAAGAATTCTGGCAGGGATGAATGAGTATAACAGCAGATATCAGATCAGTAAGACAGAGTCTTTCTTTTTCGGGGCAACTCTTTCCTATCAATTAGACGAACTTAACCGGTTAAGCGTAGGCTATTATAACGATGATGCGGTTTACTTTGTTAAAACAGTCCGTTCTCTGGAAGCAGGTATCTCTGTTGACAGATTCGAGGTGGAATGGGAAAGAGAGGCAATCGACCGGGCAGATGGAACATCGATACCTGAAAAACTTACATATTTTGGTAATTTTGTGTATGGTATGTTTTCTGACAACAATAAACAAATCCGGTACCGGATCGGGATTTCATATCCTCTCTCTCTTGAGCCGCTGATCGATCTCCAGTTAGGATGGGATGCTCTCAGTTTTTCCGAACAGAAGGAAACAGAACTATACTGGTCACCGCGATCTTATGACGGTCTTTATTTTGGCGGTAAAACCTATGGTGAATGGCAAGAGTTTACCTATGGACTTGATGCCGAAGTATCCTTCCGTAGAAATAATGTCGGTGCCAGCCGGAGTATTTCGGGAAGATTGTATTATCTGCTAACCGAAAGTATAAATGCGGGAGTTGTACTCTCCTACTCCGAATCTCCCCGCGAAGATGATACTGATTACAACTACCTGACTTCGATCTTCGAATTATATTATCGTTTCTGAGAGAATGAGTGTATGAACAACAACTATCCGGAGCAGATGTGACATGAATAGAACGGGATATATCCTTAGCAGTTCACTATTAAATATCCTCACCGGCAATAAGCTTCTCTCTAAGCAACTGAGAGCTAAAACTCGTTGTGGTCAGTCAATTTTTCGTTTTTTTCAATCAGAACTCACAAGCCTGATTGTGCTTAGTATCATCTTGTTTGTTGCCACGGGTTTGTTCTCCGTTGACAACTTTGAGGGCTCAGTATCGATAGCTATTCTGAACCTCGCTCAGGATAGCCGGATAGTCCGCCAGGAAGCAGATAGGAACTTAGCTGTTGTGCAGTTTTGGGAAAGACACCTGAGGGCACTGGGGCAAAGAGCCGATGTGATAGGATACCCTGTTTCTGACAGGTCGCTGGAGAAGTATGAAATTTTGGTAATACCCGGGACGACGTCACTGACAAAGGTTCAGACAGAGATAATATTAAGATTTGTCGAAAACGGCAAAGCACTGATCCTCTGCGAAGCTGCCGGAGAAAGCATTAGTGATGAGCCGTTTAATAGAAATAATCTGGCGAATGTCTTAGGACTTAACTACCAAAAGCTACCGGAATCTGCTGCGGAAACATGGAAAGTAATGCTCGAAACCCCGGGATATCTGACTTCGGGAATACCGAGACTGAAAACTCTGGATGTTGAAAGCAGATTTGGTGTCTCAGCCCTTACCGGGCAAGATCAATCCGGATTTTGGATTGATCCTAATTTCAGAGATGACGATTTCAGTTACTGGGAAGAGACCGCAGCGATTGTTAAGGGTTACTACGGAAAAGGTTCTTTTGTCTGGATGGGGTTTACTGCTGCCTCTGTCGGGGGAGACCTTCCTAATAGCGAGGCTTACTATCGGCTTTCCGAAAATACTTTTAGCTGGCTGTTAAAACGTCCGGTTGTCGAGAAAAATCGCTGGCCTAATAATCATAAAGGGGCAGCAACGTTATCTATGGACACGGAAACAGCCTTTTCCAATATCAACAGGATGCTGCAAGTCAAAGAACTTCCTACTTTTACCCTTTTCATCCTTACCGAACCGGCAGCTATGTACCGTGAGTTATTGCGAGATTTAGCCGAAGACGAAAGGTGTGAGATTGCCGTTCACGGTGATAATCATAACGTTTTTAGCGGACAGCCTCACCATAAACAGTTAACTCGATTAGCCGAAATCAAGGATTTTTTCAGAGAAGAGATCGGAGTGGATGTTGTCGGATTCAGACCTCCGGAAGAGGCTTATGATTATTATACGATTGATACTCTGATAGCAGAAGAATTTACCTACATTTTTGCCGATGACCATCCGGACAGGGCAGAGCCGAAAATACTCAGAATATCCCAACCAAAAGAGAAGCAACACTCAAGAGCAGATTACAGGTACTCTTCTCAGGAGAAGTTCTATTCACTGGTACAATTTCCGATGCTCAATAAAGATGATATAAAGCTTATCATGATCCCCGGACGGACTGAGGTACAGGAGATATTTGACAGTTATGTAAAAGATATTGAAAATATCATCAGCAGAGAAGGCTTATATATGGCTAACTTCCATACTCACGTTTTGGTTAATCCGCGAAACTTACCCGTATTGAGAGAAGTGACGCAATATTTGAAAAACCGCAATGTTTGGGTACCGACAGTAAAACAAGTTGCTGAATGGTGGAGACTATGGATGAACATAGATATTTCTTTAGAAGAAGTCCAGGCGGATACTCAACGCAAGCGTTCCGTAGTAGTAATTGAAAACAATAATAAGCAGTCTATAACTGATTTTACCTTCTCTTTCTGGCTTCCTTATGCAGCAAGGTCTTTGGCAGTCAAAGAATTGGATACAGGCAGAAGAATAGACAATTTCAGACTCGAACAAAACAGGATTTCTGTCGTTATTCCTGAGCTTAAAGAGCTATCAAGCAACGGTTTTGAAATCACATGGCAAGAATAAAACTCAGCGATACCATTTATACTATCATTGTTTTACTTTTAGGCATTTTGCTGTTGATATGGGCTATTATCGCCTATTTTGCCTTACTGCTTAATCTTCTCAACGTCACCTCCCTCTTTGTGAATTTCTCAACTATTATCCTGTTAATGTTCCTGATAATCTTGATCATTCGCTACTTTTTACTGCTTTGGGCTTCCTACCGGCAGCACCGGGAATCGTTAGTGATCGATTCGCAATTAACAGAAGACTTTACCCCCACCGTCAGCATTCTCGTCCCTGCCCATAACGAAGGACAGGGTATTGAAGCGGCGATTCAGTCTTTACTGGAGATTCATTACCCGCAGTTAGAGATAGTAGTAATCAATGACGGTTCGACAGACGATACTTTAACAAGGGCTGTGAAATGGGCTGGAACCTACCGTAATGCTACCGTCAAAGTTGTTGATACGAAAGAAAACATAGGAAAAGCAGAAGCCTTAAATCTCGGAATCAAAAACTCCTCCGGAGAAATTGTTGTCTGTATGGATGGTGATTCCCGGTTAGAAAGCGATTCAATAATCAGGGGAGTTGTTCATTTCAAAGATCCCAAGGTAGCAGCAGTTGCCGGGAACGTAAAAATCATCAATCGCATTAACCTGATAACTAAACTTCAGGCATTGGAATACATCGAGGGATTAAATCTCGTCCGCCGAGCTCAGGGTTACTATCAGTGTGTCAATATTATTCCGGGACCAATGGGATTCTTCCGAAGAACAGCTCTGGAAGAGGTCGGCGGATATGAGTCGGATACTTATGCTGAAGATTGTGATCTAACCGTGAAGATGCTCTCCTATGGTATGGAGATAAACTATGAACCGGGAGCAGTATCATGGACAGAAGCACCAGAAAGCATTGTTGGCTTGATAACCCAACGATACCGCTGGACAAGGGGGATTTTGCAGGCTGTTCGTAAACACCAGCACAGTCTTTTACACTTCCGTAAATCGGGCTTTATTAATAGTATCGTTCTCTGGTACATGATCTTCGAGTCAGTTATCTGGCCTTTTCTTAATATTTTCGGGAATATTTTCTTCTTATTCGTTGCTTTCTGGTATGGGGCGATAAATCTGTTGATCCTGTGGTGGATGATCCTTACTCTGCTGGATACGATAGCAGCACTCCATACCGTTTCTATGGAAGAAGAGGAGCTGGAATTGGTCTTATATGCTATACCTTACCGTCTTTTCTTTATTCTGGCAATCGATGTTGCCAAACTTCTCTCAACTTTTGAAGAGATTTTGGGGATAAGAATGTCCTGGGGAAGAATTGAGCGAAAGGGGAGAACCGCCAGAACAGAAAAACCTTGATTGAATTTTTTGCCGGAATAGAAAAGCAGATAAGCTTAGCAGATATTTCTTGGCGTAATGCTTAAACAAACAGGATAAAACCTGATTATAGTCAACGAGTAAAAGGAGTACATTATATGGAAATGGTCGCTATAATGGCTACGATAATCCTGATAGCTACCACAGCTACCCTGATTTTTGCTTTTGCTGCTTATTTTATTACCAGAGCCAAAAGGAAGAAAAGTAAAACTATTCAGCTGTCCGGAATTGACGAGAGCCAGAAGATACGGAGATATTTCGAGAGATATATTCCCGGAGGAAGGTCTATTATCGAAGAAAGGTTCAGCAACAGAAAGGGAGAAGAAAGCAGTCAATGGACGTAAAGACCAGAAAGATTAGAGCTACTATCTTTTTTATGGCAGTTATCGGACTCCTTATCCTGGCCTCCTCGATATTAGTACACAGGGCTATAAATGAACAGATAAGAGGACGGCGTGACCGGGTCAGTTTATCAGATTTTTTCCCCTTCCTGCCCGACAGAACAATAGAGGGGATTTCAGCTGCGATTCTATTGTCGCATCAGACAGCCCGTTATTTGGCGGAAGTCTCAACCGCTGGTGAAGAGAGACAAGCTGCCGTATATGAAGCTTACCAAGAACAGGCTACGTATTGGAAGAATTATCTCAGTGCTAAGAATTATGACAGTACCTTGATTGAAGATGAGGAATTGTTAACCGATCTCTACAGATATAATCTGTTGATTCTTCCTTTTTCTCTATGTCTGTCGGATGAACAAATATCAACCATTAAGCTGTTTTTAGAGCAAGGGAAAGGGGTTGTTTTTACCCATAGCAGCGGCAACCGGCTCCAGAATGGAGAAGAAAGGGAGGGATGGTCATTGACTTCCGATGTCCTCGGAGGGTATCCTTTTTATCCTGCGAGACAGGGAAGCGATCAGGAAGTTTACTATCGTATTACGGCAGAGACTCCCCTGACAATAAATACAAATCCTGGCTGGGAAACCCAAGTCCATACCTATGATCAGCCAATGGCTATCAACCTGGTCGAGACCAGAGCGAAAGAAGCAGCTCACTGGGAGATCCTATTGAGAGATGAAGCAGGAGAGATCAATTATCTTCCTAATCATACTGCAATTGCTTATGGAAATTATACGAGAGGAAGATTTATCTGGATGGGTTTCAATCCAAGTTCAATTGTTGATAAACCTGATGTATGGTCGGTCTTTGACAGAATGCTTGATGATTCTATACATTGGGTAACCTACCGAACAGTAGCCGGTAAAGCCGCCTGGAGAAAGGCACAGGCAGCAGCAGCGTTTTCAATTATTCCTCAAAAAGATTATATCAGAGGTCTATCTATCGATGAGATTTTTTCTAAACATGAGATCAAACCGGCATTTCTGATCGATTATAATCAAGCCTCTTTTTATCGTCTGATCTTAGACCAAATTAGCAAGAATAGCGAAATTGCCGCTCAGTTGACCGATGTCTTTGTTCCGAACGAACTGGAAAGAAGTGAGGTGGACAGAAAGATGAGAACAGTCAAGAATGAGCTGGAGAAGCTGCTTCATGTTTCTGTGCTGGGATTCGAATCGGAGTCAAGTGAAAATCTTAATTATGATGCCATCGGGAGAGCCGGATATGAATATGTCTGGATAAGAAATGAAAAGGGTACTATCCCCAAGACGATAAGAACAAATAACCAATCACTTTTCCGCCGGAGGAGAGATACCGTGGTTTTTCAGCAAAGTGCCAGAAGTGATCTGCAGTTAGTAGAAGATTATGGAGATCTCCAGCCTGAGCAGTTGCTTACCCATCTCAAAAGAGATTTTGATTCTGTCTATCGAGTCGGAGGGCTATACACGGTTACTTTTCATTCTCATTTAATCGGTTCTGAGCTTTATCAACCGGTACTGGACGAGTTTCTTGGCTATGTAAGCAAAAGAGACCTCTTTGTAGATTCTCCAGCCGCCTTAGCAGAGTGGTGGAAAAAGCACGATAATGTCCAAATCAGGATTCACGAGACGACAAGGAGGGTAAATCTCATGGTTACTAATGAATCCCAAAGCAGTGTTGAATCCACGACGGTTTTTTTGTATCCGGCAGTACTACCGGAATCGTTAAACATCAGAGCCGAAAGAATACATGTTTCGATTCCGGATTATTTTTTTGAGCCGGAAGAGACAAGGATTGACCTGATAATCAAGAATCTGAATGCCGGTGAGAGCAGAACTTATTATATAGACTACCGTTAGCAGCTCATTTCAATGTTCACTAAGCGTTTTGGCAGCGAATTTCTCTACTATTATCTACAGTATTTCGTGATTATCTGTTTTGTACTTCTTCCAATTACTTTTAGTATATTCAAAGCGTTAGGATCATTCGGGCATTCCTCAATGGATAAAAAGGTAGTCAACTTCACTTTTTGGAAGCTGCCCAATGTCTTGATAGCTAAATCTTTCTTTCTGCTCATACTCTCTTTTTCCGGTTCAATGCTTTTCGCAGAGGATCATCCCTCTTCTTCCGTTACCGAAAAAAACAAGTTTATCCCAACAATATATTATACGGGGAAGATAACACCCAATCCCCAACAAGCAGTGTACGGAGAACAGATTTATCTGTTTAAACAGAATAAACCCGCAGCGATCAATATTATCCTCTCCGGTAATCCTTCCCGGTTCGAAACAAGAGCAGCAGAAACTTTGCAGGGATATCTTATTACCAGATTTCCTGCTCTTAAAAATTCGGTGCAGATAATACTGCATCCTTTCCATGAGATTCGTAGTTCTGCCTTAGAGATAATGCTGGAAATAGTTACCGGTGATGAAGAGAGTTCTTTCGACCAAGATGTTTATGCCGCTTATTCATCTAATCTGGAAAGAGCTATTCCCGCGGAGGGGTATCATCTTTATATAGAAGAGGATAGACCTTCTGTAGTTTTTCTGACAGGGAGCGAGGAGAGAGGTTTATTGTATGGGGTCAATTCCCTGATACAGCTGTTTTCTCTCCAGGAGGGTGATCTTTTTCTGAGACAGGTGTCGATTCTCGATTACCCTTCGTATAAAGAACGTATCTCAGGAAACGATGAAGATATACCCGCAGGGATCATTCCTCTCCAGGCTGTCGAATGGCTTTCTTTTCTAAAATTCAACGGCTGGGCGGTAGGACAATCCTACTGGTGGCCTTCTGACTGGCGTAATACACCCCCTGAAGATCTTCAGTCTCTCTCTGATGCTGCTCAAAGAACCGAAAAGCTTGAATTCCAACTCCTTTTTCAGGTGCACCCGTTCGGCAGGGGTGATGACCCTGATCTCCTCAATACGATCATAATTAGTGATCCGGAAGAGAGGAAGATATTTAATGACTTATGTTTGAACATGCTCAGCTCAGGAGCAAAAGGAATACTCTTAAGAGCAGATGATTATTACCAACTCGCCGCAAAGGATGAGCACTTTTATGATAGCATAGCAGAAGCTCATGCAGATTTGATCAATAGTTTGTGGGAAGAAATGCAGCGGGAATTTCCAAACAGCAGACTCTTTTTTTGTCCTCCCTATTACTGGAGCGGAGCATTTTCTTCTCAGGATGGCTATGAATACATTACCCGGTTATCCAGACTGACAGACCGGGAAGTGATCTTTATCTGGACAGGTAAAGAAGTTATTTCTCATCTTCTTACAGCAGAAGAGATTACCGATTACTACAGGATCACCGGAAGGATGCCTTTGCTCTGGGATAATACTGTGTTGGCAGGAGTCAGCAGATTTAATTATCCCTATCGCTATGCTCTCTATCTTTTTCAACCCTTTGAAACCGAATATCCGGCAAATCATCATGAGATAACAAAAGGGATAAGGTTTAACCTGGGTTTCGACGGTAGTGAACGAAATAAAGTTGCTAACATCGTGTTGGCAGATTATCTATGGAATCCTCAGCAGTTTAATGCTGACCGGTCTTTGAGGAATTCTCTCTCTCTGGTTATTGGCACAGATGCCGTAGAGACTGCCCTGGATTTGGCTGATAATCTATTATTGGCTTTTGACCTTAGTCATTCCCCGGCTTATCTCTTCTCTGTAGAAGATACCCCTGCGGTAGAGAAGATTGAAAATCTGATCACCCGCCTGACCGGAAAGACAACTAATGACAGATTTATTGCAGAAATGGAAGAGTTCCGCTGGAGAGTTTACCAGTCTGTTAAGACCATTGACCAGATATCCGAACAGCGGAATTTGTTAGAGCAAAATGCGTTATTAAATCTGACCCCAGGAGAACCACACTGGGAACAGACCGTTACCGGAGCCTGGGACGTAGTTGATCATAAAGAGATGTTCCCGAGTTTTACCGGCAAGGAAGTCTTCCGTTTTTCACACCCCTTCCGGACACCAGGCTTTAGCGGTTCTAAGGCTGAAGTGAGTGGACGGTTTAACCTGCCGGAATCTCCAACCGGAGAGTATTACCTCCACTTTATTGCTGATAATGATTACTATAAGTCAGGGGAACCACCCTTAGCCTGGCCCGGTTACTATTTTACTGAGATAGAGGTTGACGGTAGAATAATCTGGACAAAAGATGTTGCCGGAAGTGAAGATTTCAAGATAAATGAGATTGATATCACCGAACTCATATCCGGCAATCCGGAGTTTCAGATAAAGATCAGAGGAACTGATAAAAAAGGGGTCTATAACTTAGGAGTTACCATCTCGGTTTCGCAATTGTATCTTTCCCCCTATTCACTCACCCCATAAGGAGTCAGGAAAAAATGATATTAGAGAAATTAGAAGCTTTTTCAGCGGCAGATATTTTTGAAAGTCAATTGTTACCGGTTCTGGTCATTGACAGATCTTTGAGGATCAGAGCAGCCAATGAAGCAGCTTGCCGTTTTCTCGGTTTTTCGGAAGATGAACTTGACGAAAAGCCGCTGATCGAACTTTCTAACAAGAAGGACGAAACAACTAAAAAAGTCGAAATCTTGTTTAACAACGCCGAGAAGAGAGATTCACTAACTATGAACGCAGAATGGAAAACAGCGAAAGGAATACCATTGTTGCTGCAACTCAATGTCTGGCTGACTCATGATAAAAAGGGTGCTCTAATCCATATCCAGGATTATTCTGACTGTAAAAAGAAAGAAGAACAGATAAATTTTTTGGAAGCGGTTATTGATACGATCAGGAATATTCAGATTGCTTCAGCAAAAGAAAAATCACGCAAAAAGATGCTCGAGTATTTCTGTTCTTATCTGCAAAGGAGACGTAAATACAGAGCCGTTTGGATCGTTGTTTTCGACAACGAGGGAAAAGTTGCGGAATTTGCGGAATCGGGACTCGGGATCTTTCCCCTGGAGGAGATTATCCGGGACGGTGAATTCTCTAACTGCATCAGGGAAGCAATGAAGAGCAAGGGGATTATTCTAACTGAGGATACTTTGTCTCAATGTGGTCAGTGCTCATTAGCATCTATATTCGGCAATACTACCTGTATGACAACCCGCCTGGAATTAGTAGAGCGTTTTTATGGGGTAATAAACGTGCATCTCTCTTCGAACATTGCAACCAAAAATGAACAAGATCTTTTGCAAAGCGTCTCTAAGGATGTTTCTCTTGTCCTGCACAGTTATGAGGTCGAGGAAATAAGAAAAGAAGCAGAAATGGAAAAAGAGAAGGCTCAAAAAATGAAATCCGATTTCATTGCTCTGGCATCTCATCAACTTAGAACTCCGCTTACAACCTTGAGAGAGGGAATAAACATCTTGCTTGATGAATTGGCGGGAGAATTGAATGAGGAACAACGGAATTTCATTCGGGCACTGAAAAGGAATTCCGACAGGATCGATAATGTAGTCTCGAGTATCCTCACCCTGCAGAAGATAGAAACAGGATTGCTGACTTTTAACTGCCGCCAGCTAAATATTGAGGAAATCCTTTACAACCTGGAACCGGCGGTATCGAGAAAAACATTGCTAAACGACATTCAGGTTAACTATCTGATCGGAGATAAAAGCCTCAGTATTTATTGTGATAAGTCAATGCTGATTACAGCTCTGCAAACATTGCTGACCAGAGTTATTCAGTTTACGGAAGAGAAAGAGGTGCTTGTCTCGGTTAAGGAAGAGAATAATGGTATTCAAATAAGCTTTAGCAGCAGTAAGTCAAAACTCTCCATCCAGGATCAGGTATCCTATTTTCAACAATCAACTCTCAGCTACAGGTTGAGTCACAAATCAGATCTGATGATGATCGATATGGCTATCTGTCATGAGATAATCAAACACCATAACGGCAGTATAACTATAGACGAAGATAACAACCAGGGAATGACCATAAAAGTCTTTATCCCGGAGTGTAAATAATGATTCTTGCATTTTTTACAGGACTTCCTCCTGAATTACTTTACCGGTAAAGCCCTGCTGATTAAGATGATGAAAAAAGTATGATTACTATCGGAACCGGGACTAAAGCTGACGCTCCCAAGGAGTTTGTTTTATGAAAAAATCTATACTCTTTATCGATGATGAACCGGATATTCTTGCTGTAACTACCTTTCGGCTGAAGAAACTCGGTTACCACATTCTTCTTGCCAATAACGGAAAAGAAGGGATGGAGATAGTGCGCAATGAATGTCCGTCACTTATTTTTCTTGATCTGCTGATGCCTGAAATGGATGGTTATCAATTCTGCAAAGAATTGAAGAAAGACCAGCGAGATAAAGACATTCCTATCATTCTCTTTACAGCGGTGGAAGATCTGAGTGTTCAGAAAGCTCTGAAAGAGACAGGAGCTCAAGGTGTATTGAATAAACCTTACGAACCTAATGAACTGCTGGAGATGATTAAGAAATTCCTCCCCTGATCAACCAGATTATTCTCTCTTTTCCCATAATTACCAAACAGGAGACTGTTTTCTTCTTCCATTCTTTTCCTTTCTTTCACGAGTATATCTGCTCAGGCTGACTCTATTCTGCAATCTCCCCTCTAATCGCCCGGAGTTAGCAGCTTCTCGCAAGAGGCAGTTACAGACAAAGCTGCTACAAATGGTTTTTCAGAAAAACAAAAGATTTGACAAGATATGAAGCATCGGTTCAATTGCCCTATCATGAATAAAGGATTTTTGAAGGGAAAGCGGAAGTGAAGGAACTTCCCTAATTCATAGATTTGTGCAAGTAAGCCTAAAAGAAAGGAGTTAGTTAGGGATTAAGCTTAACTGATTGGTTATCTGTTTTTTTATTTTATCTGGAGATCTGGGAACAGGAGACATTAATTATGCCTTGTGAGGAAAAGAAATCAATTCTGTTTATTCAGGGAGAGAAATCAGCAGCAGAAGAGGTACAAAGAAGACTTGAAAAATACGGCTATTCGGTTTTAAGAATTATCACGGAAAAGGATGCTGCTGTATTAAATGAAAGAGAAACATCAGTAGATCTGATCCTGATCGATACCGATCAGAAAGACTCCCTGGCTGCTGCTGAGAAAATCATTTCGCTCCTTAAAATTGACGAGTTACCCTTATTATTCGTCTCATCGCTTCCGATGCCGGAAGTTCCCCGAATGCTCGCCGGGAATGTTCTATACGGAATAATACCAAAAGATTCACTGGATATTTTTCTGATTTCATCAATCCAGGTAGCTTTGGAACTTTACCGTTGGGACCGAGAGAATAAAGTCAAACGGGAAGCATTGTTTGAAAGCCAGGAAAACCTGCTAATCACTCTCAATTCGATCAGCGACGGTGTCATTGCTACTGATGACAAGGGCTTAATAGTTAGAATGAACCCTGTCGCTGAGAGATTATCCGGCTGGAAATTTGAGGAGGCTCAAAGTAAACCGTTAAGTGAGGTTTTTAGAATCATCAACTCGGAAACCCGTGAACCAGCAGGTGATCCTGTTAAAATTGTCCTCGAGAAAGGGGAAGTAGTCGGTTTAGCAAATCATACTCTGCTTATCGCAAAAGATGGAGTTGAGCATCAGATTGCCGATGGTTGTGCACCGTTGAAAAACAGCGACGATAAACTTATCGGTACGGTGATGGTGTTTCGTGACGTTACCGAAGAGTATGCCATTAGAAAAAAGATAAAAGAGAGTGAGAAGTTCCTTACTGCAGTATTTGATTCGATACAGCACGGTATCAGTGTTCTTGATCCTTCACTCAACATTATAACTGTTAATGATACAATGAAGAAATGGTATGCCCATAGCCTCCCCCTGGAGGGTAAAAAATGTTATGAAGCTTATCATGGTCGAGCTGAGAAATGTGAAGTCTGTCCGACAATCCAGGCTCTCAAAACCGGAAAAATGGCTGTTAATGAAGTGCCTCTGGTTCAGAACGGTGAAGTCACCGGAGTAGTTGAATTGTATGCCTTTCCCTTAACTGACGAAAAAGGGAAAATAACCGGAGTCATTGAATATGTTCATAATGTAACTGAGCGGAAAGAAGCTGAAGTCATTTTAAAGGAGAGCGAAGAAAGAAACACGGCTCTGCTGGAAGCAATACCCGATCTGATGTTCACTTTCAACAGAAAAGGGGTCTTTATTGATTATAGCTATCACCGGAATGATAGCCTTTATTTGATGCCGGAAGATTTCCTGAATAAAAACGTGTCCCAAGTACTACCCCAAGAGGTTTCCCAAAAAACCTTAGCGAAACTCGAACTGTTATTCCGGACGAAGAAGCTGCAGAAATACGAGTATAACCTCGAGATAAACGGTGTTCTCAAGAAATTTGAAAGCAGATTGGTACTCTGTGGGTCAGACAAAGCTCTTTCGATAGTAAGAGATATATCCGACCAAAAAAGAATCGAAGAAGAATTGTTGAACGCTAAAGATGAACTGGAAACATACTTCGATTCCAGTCTCGACCTGCTTTGTATCGCCAACACCCAAGGTTACTTTGTCCGGCTTAATCCGGAGTGGCAGAAAGTGCTTGGTTACTCTATTGCCGAATTAGAGGGTAAACGGTTTCTTGATCTTGTTCATCCGGACGATATAGAGGCTACCCTTTCAGCTGTTTCTACCCTGGATTCGCAGAAAGAGATATTAAATTTCGAAAACCGCTATCTCTGTCGTGACGGCAGTTACCGTTGGATTGAATGGAGATCAAAACCCCAAGGCTCTCTTATCTACGCAGCAGCGCGTGATGTTACAGAACGCAAGAAGATCGAGATTGAGTTAAAAAGTCAGTTAGAAAGAGAAAGCGTAATTTCCGAGATATCATCCCTCTTTGTCACCTTACCTCCGGAAAAACTTAAAGATGGCATTGATAAGGCGTTGGAGGAAATAGGCCGGGTTGTCGGTGTTGACAGATGCTATATCTTCATGTCTGACGCTCAGGGGGTTTATGCGAGTCTGGAATATGAGTGGTGCCAGAGCAACCTGGAATCAAGGCTATCTTCCTTACAGAAAATCCAGATAGATGACTATTCCTGGCTGCTTGGTAAGCTGTTTCTTTCGGAAACCGTTGTCTTGAATAAAAGAACGGATCTCCCCCGGCAGGCAGCAGCTGAAAAACAATTTATGATAACTCAGGATATTCAGTCTTTTCTTGCCCTTCCGATATTAACTTCAGACACACTTGTTGGCTTTATCGGGTTTGATTGTGTTAAAGAAACAATGGTGTGGCAGGAGAATCAGATAAACATGTTAAGAGTAGTTGCCGAGATTTTTTCCGGAGTCTTAACTAAAGATAAGGCTCAAAAACAGCTCGCTACGGAAAGAACGCAGTTCCTGTCATTGTTTGACAGCATTGAGGAAGCTGTTTACGTCGCTGATCCGGCGACTTATGAGATACTATATGCTAACCGGTTCATGAAAAAAGCCTTCGGTAAAGATCTCATCGGTTCTATCTGTTATAAAGAATTACAAAACAAGAATGCCCCTTGCGAGTTTTGCACCAACAAGATCATTTCCAAGAATAAAGGTGAACCTTACCGCTGGGAGTTTTATAATCCTCTTCTCAAAAAGACATTTTTGATAACGGACAGGATTATCATCTGGCCGGATAACCGGGAAGTCAGATTCGAGTTAGGCATCGATATTACCAACCGCAAAAAAACAGAAAAAGCCTTGCAGAAAAGTGAAGAGCGGTACAGGTTGATTGCTGAAAATACTGCTGATTTTATCTGGACTACCGATTTGAACCTGAAATTTACCTATATTAGCTCTTCGGTAAATAACATTCGAGGTTATACCTATCAAGAAGTGTTAGCGCAATCACTCAGTGAGATACATACGCCGGAAACCCTGGAGAAGATGTTAGAACTATTTCAGCAAGAAATGGCTCTGGAAGAAAAGGGGGGAGCAGATCCCCGCAGAAAGCAGATTTATGAATCTGAGGAGTATTGTAAAGACGGATCAATAGTCACTATTGAAAACGATGTTACCTTTCTCAGGGATGATTCCGGTAAAGCGATTGGGTTACTCGGTATTTCTCACAATATCACTGAGAGGAAAAAAACCGAAAAACGCCTGCAAGAAAGTCAACAGCGTTATGAACAGCTTTCCGAGCAGAGCAGTACTTATATTTGGGAAGTTGATTTAGCGGGTATGTATTCTTATCTGAGTACGGTGGCTGAGAAGGTTATCGGCTATAAAAGAGAAGAAATAATCGGGAAAAAGCACTTTTACGATCTCGCTCCTCCGGAAGATAGAGAAGAGATAAAAAAACACGGTTTAGAGGTAATCCAGGGTAAAGGTTCACTTCATAATTTCGAAAACAAGATTGTTACAAGGGACGGTAAAGTTGTCTGGGTAATAACAAATGGAATGCCGATCTGGAATATGCAGGGTGGGGTAACCGGTTTCAGGGGTTCCGACACAGATATTACCGAGCGGAAACTGGCGGAAGAAGAGCTTAAAGCACAAAAAGACAGACTGAATAACATTATCGAGGGAACTAATGCCGGAACCTGGGAATGGAACCTGCAGAGCGGTGAAGCTTTATTTAACGAAAAATTTGCTGAACTTCTCGGCTATACCCTTACTGAGCTATCTCCCACTTCTCAGGAAACCTGGCGACGGTTAGTCCATCCTGAAGATCTTTGGAAAGATAAAGAAATCTTTGATGAGCATTTGAAGGGGGAGAGAGGGAGTGTGAGTTTTGAAGTCCGGATGAAACATAAATCAGGAAACTGGATCTGGGTTCTCGATGCCGGAAAAGTAATATCCCGAACGGAAGACGGCAAGCCTTTATGGATGTACGGCACAATAGTTGATATAAATGAAAGAAAGCAGGCTGAAGAAAAGCTTAAGTCCCAGAAAGAACGCTTGGATAATATAATTGAAGGGACGAATGCCGGTCCATGGGAATGGAATCTCCGGAAAGGAGAGGCGATCATAAGTGAGAAATGGGCAAATATCCTCGGTTATACTCTGGAAGAACTCGCTCCAATTGACGAGAAGATATGGGTAAAACTGCTTCATCCCGAAGACCTGAAAAAGAACAGAGAACTGATAAAAAAGCATTTTAACAGAGAAACTGAATATTTTTCCAATGAAGTCAGGATGAAGCATAAAGACGGACATTGGACCTGGGTTCTTGATAAAGGAAAGATCATATCCTGGACAGATGATCTGAAACCTCTTTGGATGTACGGCACTATAGTGGATATCAACGACAGAAAACAGGCTGAAGTAGAGATTCAATCTCAGCGGGAAAGACTGAGCAACATCATCGAAGGAACTAATGCCGGAACCTGGGAATGGAATGTACAGACCGGAGAAACAATATACAGTGAAAAATGGGCTGAACTCATAGGGTATACTTTGGATGAGTTATCCCCGGTTTCCGTGGAGACATGGTATAAATTTGCCCATCCCGAAGATCTGAAGAAAAGCCGGGAAATACAGGATAAGCACTTCCGGGGAGAACTGGACCATTACTCGTGTGAAGTCCGAATGAAGCATAAAAACGGACAGTGGATATGGATTCTCGGCAAAGGAAAGCTTATCTCCCGAACCGCTGAAGGAAAACCCCTCTGGATGTTTGGTACTCATCTTGATATTACGGAACGCAAATTAGCCGAAGAGATGGTAATCAAGAGTGAAGAGAGGGCACAAAAACAAAAAGATGGCATCTCCCAACTGGTTTCAGACCCGGCAGTCATCTCGGGTGATATTGAACCCTCCCTGAAAAAAATAGCCGAGATTTTGGCAGAAGCTCTTCAGGTGGAAAGAACAAGTATCTGGCAGTTTTCCGAGACCAAACAGGAATTGCGATGTTTAACACTATATGAGAAGAGTAAAAAGGAACACTCTATAGAGAAGACATTAAGAGCATCTGTCATTCCGAGATTCTTCGAAACCATTGCCCGGGAAAACAGGATCAGGGTGGATGATATCAGAAAAGACCCCAGAACAGAAGAATTGGTAGAAGCTTTCTATAGACCGTTAGGTATTACTTCAGTTCTGGATGCGGCAATTCAGTCAGAAGGAAAACTTATTGGATTAGTCTGTACTGCTCATGTCGGAGAACCCCGCAATTGGTATCCCGATGAGGAATCATTTGTCAATACCGCTGCCTCCTTAGTCTCTCAATTATTAGCTAATGAACAGAGAAAACAGATTGAAGAGACTCTCCTCAGAGTTCAGAAGCTGGATTCTATCGGCAAATTGGCCGGTGGTATTGCTCATGATTATAACAATATGTTGATGATCATTCTCAACTATGTCGAAACTGCACTACAAGAGCTCAAAGAGGGGACTTCTCTTCATCACTACTTAACGGAGATTGACAAAGCTGCTCAACGTTCGGCAGTCATAACGGGACAACTGCTCGCTTTCGCTAAAAGACAGGCAGTACAACCGGTCAGCATTGATCTTAATAAGACTATATCCGAGCTTTACAAGATGATGAAAAACCTGATAGTTGAAGAGATCGATTTTGTCTGGCAACCCGGTAAAGATCTCTGGCAGATAAAGATAGATCCAGCCCAAATTGACCAACTACTGGCAAATCTGGTCATCAATTCTCAGGAAGCGATAAAAGGGAAAGGTAAGATATCAATAGAGACTTCAAATGTGGTAATTGATGATGATTTCTGCCTGAAATACCCGGAAGCAGTAAAAGGGGAATTTGTTTGTCTGAAGGTAAAAGATACAGGGTGTGGTATGGATGAAAACGTCAAAAGACATCTCTTTGCCCCCTTCTTTAGTACCAAAAAGACAGGCAAGAACAGCGGACTCGGGTTATCGACGGTCTATGGAATAGTTAGTCAGAACAAGGGTTTGATAATTGTAAACAGCAAAATTGCCAAAGGAACAACTGTAATGGTTTATCTCCCCCGTTCCGATTATCAAAGAGTGAAAAAGGAAGAAAAAGCTTCCAACGAGAAGATTACCGGCAGCGAAACCATTCTTCTGGTTGATGATGAAGCAGGAATTTTAGAAGTTGTAAAACCGATGCTTGAACGTTTCGGTTACCGGGTTATGTCTGCTAATTCACCTCTCAAAGCTCTATCTTTAGCGAAGGCATACAAAGAAACAATTGACCTGCTCATTACGGATGTAGTAATGCCGGAAATGAACGGATATGAATTAATGGGGAAAGTAAAAGAGTTGCACCCCGAGATCAAGAATCTTTTTATGACAGGATATACGGAGGATGTTATCGTTGACAGGGGTGTTCTGCAGGAAGGGATAAATTTCCTCCAAAAACCATTTTTATCTAAAGTTTTAGCCGAGAAGGTAAGAGAAGTCCTGAAGAATTAGTGACAGAAAGCATTCGGCGTCTTGTATTGCCTGAATTCTGGAATAGCCATATTCTTTGATCTTCCTCTCAGCATTGGCTTCCGGTTCCGTATTCTGGGAATTCATTCTCAGAATATTCTTATCTTAGTGATCGTTAGATCTCTCCGGAAATGCCTTCCCGCATAAATTGCCGGCACCGTATTAACATAACGATTACTTTTCTCTGGAAAACCTCACTTTCAATATCTGAAATTATTGCTCAAAAATTGGTTTTTTTTAAGTTGTATTTATAGTAAACCAGAGAGTATCTCTACAGTCGGCCCGAGCCGACTATAGAATTTCTCTCTGATTAGTTAGGGGTATCTCTGGTGAGACGAAAGGATAAAATGGCCAGTTAGAAATTTGTATCGATGATGGGTTCAAAGAAGAGACGAGAAGTGTTAAATAGATAGGAGATTTAGAGCTGAAATCATTGTGGCTGATAACTCTCATTGTTTGCTATTCTCAAGCTCAAACCAAAGAAGAGAAGAAGAAAAAGACCAAAGCAAAAGAGCTGGCAGAGAGAAGTGAAGGTATCCTGACGAGCTTAATTCCCAATGACTGAAAGATCATCACTATTAATTTGACAATACAGGTTTTAAAGAGTATTATATTGTATAATGGGAAGTGTTTACTTGACTCCCATCTTTTTATCTGTTGAATATTTTTGGTCTAAAAGAATGGGTGTTTCTTTGACCCCTGGCTTGTAGGAGAGGTTATGACTGAGATTGAGAAAAAAAAGATTCTGCTTGTGGAAGAGAAAAAATCAACTGCCGGCAGATTGATAAAGACTCTTGAAAAACACGACTATAAGGTCATTTGGACAGACTCCGGCGATCATGCCCTCAGTCAAGTGAAGGGTGAGTTATTTCCCGCCTTGGTCATTCTGAATTATTCTTTTGGTGGTGAAGAAAAGGGGTTAGAATTAGCGCAGCAATTACAAAGTATTAAAAAATTACCCCTTATTTTTCTTGTTCTTGAACCCGGAGCAATAAGGGAAATCACTAAGAATGGTATTGAGTATTTCGGTTGTATTGAGAAAGGGTGGCGGGAAACAAGCCTGTTAAGCCTGATAAGGAATACACTGCTGCTGTTTGAAGAAAAAGAAAGGGATGAAGCCAGGAAGCAGGTTTTAAAAAGCCTGGCATGGATGCTTTCCGATAAAAAGATGGAATTTTTTTCTGCTAAGGGTTCAGAGGGTAAATATACACCACCCTATGGTGACTTACTTGAACTGAATACCAGCCGCCTGATACTTGATTCAGTCGGTGAGCAGACTTTAAGAGATATCACCGGAGAGTTTCTTGATCTTCTTGATACTTCTGCCGCAGTTTACGAAAAGAATGGCGATTATGCCTTAGGGATATTCTCCTCAAGTTGGTGCAGGTTGATGGATCTGGCTTCCCGGAACCTGTGTGGAACAAAAGATAACAGGAAAGCTCTCTTATCAGGCAAATGGCTCTGCCATGAATCTTGCTGGAAAAAGGCTTCATTAGCTGCAATCCAGACCGGCAAATCAAAAGATATCGAATGCGAGGGAGGGATTCATCTTTATGCAGTCCCCATACGTGCCGGAGAAGAGATTATCGGAGCGATAGATCTCGGCTATGGAGATCCTCCGCAAGATTTAGAGAGTTTAAGAAAATTAGCAAAGAAGTTCAAGGTTCCGATAAAAGAACTCAAAGAACAGGCAGAAAAATATGAATCACGACCACCATTCCTTATCGAGATCGCTAAACAGCATATTGAGGTTGCAGCAAGAGTAATCGGGGAGATAGTAGAAAGAAGATTGATTCAGGAAAAGCTTCACACCAGTGAAGAGAATCTTTCCATCACTTTGAATTCGATCAATGATGCTGTCATTGCAACCGACGATAAGGGTCGAATTGTGAGAATGAACCCGATGGCTGAAACTCTGACCGGCTGGACAGAAAAAGAGGGGATAGGAAAACCGGTAACCAATGTTTTCAGGATAGTTAACCCGGAAACCGGTAAACCGGCTGGGAACCCGGTAAAAACTGTCTTAAAAGAAGGAGTGGTTGTTGGTTTGGCTAACAGTACTCTTCTTATCTCAAAAACGGGAGCCGAATATCAGATCGCCGACAGTTGTGCTCCGATCAAAGATAAATCAGATAATCCTGTCGGAGTTGTTCTGGTATTCCGGGATGTAACCGAAGACTATCAGATACGAAAAAAAATTCGCGACAATGAAAAGTATCTTAATGCGGTTCTAAATTCGATCAAACATGGCATCAGCGTTCTCGACAAAGATTTTAACATTGTGATGGTCAATAAAACAATGAAGAAATGGTATGCCCATAACCTCCCCCTGGAAGGGAAGAAGTGCTACCAGGTTTATCAGGGATTACCGGATTTATGTGAGGGTTGTCCGACAAAAGAGACGATAGAAACCGGAAAGCCTGAAATGAAGGAGGTACCCTTAACTTCCAAAGGGAGCGTCAGGGGTACTTTGGAACTCTTTGCTTTTCCCTTACTCAATGATCAGGGAGAGGTAACGGGAGTCATTGAATATGTTCATGATATCAGCGAAAGAAAACAACATGAACGAGAACTGCTCGCCAGCAAATCACTCCTGGAAACAGCAGGCAGAATAGCTCATCTGGGAGGTTGGAGTCTCAGTCTAAAAGAGAAAAAGATCATCTGGTCGGATCAGGTAGCGGCTATTCATGAAATGCCTTCCGGCTATTCCCCGAGTTATGAGCAGAGGATCAGCTTTTTCGCCCCGGAACAAAGAGAAAGAGTAACAGATGTGTTTGATAAATGTATTACGAAAGGTGAAGCTTTTGATGAAGAAGTTGAGATTGTTACAGCCCGGGGTAAGCGGATCTGGGTGAGAATAACCGGGGAAGCTTTGCGTAACGAAACCGGTAAGATAACCGGTATTCAGGGAGCTTATCAGGATATAAATGAAAGGACGCTGAAAGAGAAAGCGTATCATGAGTCCGAAGAACGGTTCCGCCTGCTTTTCGAGACGATATCGGAAGGGTGTCAGGTTATCGGGCATAACTGGAGATACCTCTATCTCAATGAAAAAGCAGCTGAACATGGGAAAAAAAAGAGAGAGGAATTAACGGGCAGACTAATGACGGAGGTTTATCCGGGTATAGAAGAAACAAAAATGTATTCTCTTCTGCGGGAATGTATGATTAACAGAACCAAGCAGCAAATGGATAATCTTTTTAGATATCCCGACGGTTCTGAACGCTGGTTTCAGATCAGGGTTATGCCTATACCGGAAGGTGTATTCATTCTCTCATTAGATATTACCGAAGAAAAGAAGACTGAGGAATCGTTACGTAAAAGCGAAGAGAGGTACAGGCTGATTGCCGAGAATATTGCAGACACGGTCTGGATAGCTGATTTGTCCATGAAAATTGAGTATATCAGTCCATCAATCAAGAAGTACAGAGGATTCACGGACAAAGAGGTTATGTCCAAACCTCTGCATAAGATGATTACTCCCCAGTCCATGAAAACGATGAAGTCGATTTTAAAGGAGGAATTGGAGAAAGAAGGACGAGAGGGATATGATCCTTATAGAAAGCGGGATTTCGAGAGTGAAGAGTATTGTAAGAATGGTTCTACAATCATTACCGAATGTACTGCCGCTTTTCTGAGAGACGATTCCGGAAAACCGATCGGGATTATCGGTGTATCAAAGGATATTACCGAAAGAAAAATGGCAGAAGAGAAAATAAAGAATAGCGAGGAAAGGGCACATAAACAGAAAGCTGCTATTGCCCAACTCATCCAGGATGAAGCAGTAGCAGGGGGAGAAATTCCCAAAGCACTTAAGAGGATAACTAAGACCTTATCAGCAACAATCGGAGTTCAGCGGACAAGTATCTGGCTTCTCTCAGAGAACGGTGAAGAATTACGCTGTATTTCTCTTTATGATGCAGAAGACCAAACCCATATCGAGAGAGAAGTTCTGAAAGTAGAGAATTATCCGGATTACTTCGAATCTATTAAGATCGACAGCAGAATATGTGCCGAAGTCGCTCAGGAAGATATGCGGACAAGAGAGTTGAGAGATAATTATCTGAAACCGTTAGGGATAACATCCCTGCTGGATGCCGGGATACAATCGGAAGGGAAACTATTGGGAATTGTCAGTATGGAGCATATCGGAAAACCCCGGAAATGGTATTCTGATGAAGAATCGTTCATCAGTACTATAGCAACCTTAGTATCACAGGTTATTGCCGATAATCAGAGGAAAAAGGCAGAAGAAACCCTTATCAGAATACAGAAACTGGAATCAATAGGGAAGTTAGCCGGCGGGATTGCTCATGATTACAACAATATGTTGATGATCATTCTCAGCTATACCGAAATGGGTTTATCGGAAGCCTCTCCCGATTCAGCTTTACATGGATATTTTACTGAAATATGCCAGGCAGCCCAAAGGTCAGCTGATATAACCGGACAATTGCTTGCTTTTGCCAGAAAGCAATTCGTTAAACCGAAAAATGTTAACTTGAACGAAGAGATATCGAATGTGTACAAAATGCTGCAGAATCTGATCGTTGAAGAGATAAAGGTCGTTTGGAAACAGGGTGAGGATTTGTGGCAGATCAATATAGATCCTGCACAGATAGACCAGCTGATAGCGAACTTAGTTATCAATGCCCAGGAGGCTATCCAGGGGCAGGGAGAAATAGTAATCGAAACCTCAAATATAGTTCTCGATAGTTATTTTTTGGCAAATAACCCGGAAGCACAAAGCAGCGAATATGTATTATTAGAGGTTTCTGATACCGGGTGCGGTATGGATGAAAGTGTGAAAAAGAATCTGTTTACCCCCTTCTTTTCTACCAAAAAATCAGGAAGTAATAACGGTCTGGGCTTGGCAACCGTTTACGGTATAATCAAACAGAACAGAGGTTTGATTAATGTTAAAAGTGAGCCGGGGAAGGGATCGGTTTTTTCTGTCTATTTTCCCCGGGCTGATTTTAGGGAGATTACGAAAACAGTTAAGAAAACTACTGCAAAGAGAAGCGGTAACGAAACTATTCTCCTGATCGATGACGAAGTAGGAATTCTGGAAGTATTAAAACCAATGCTGGAGCGATTGGGATATATTGTATTATCAACTGATTCTCCCTCTGAAGCGATCGAGATGGCTATTGATTTCAAGGGAAAGATCGATCTGCTCATAACCGATGTCGTTATGCCGGAAATGAACGGATACAAGCTTATGGAAAGAATAACGGAAGTACATCCGAACATGAAGAGTCTTTTTATGACCGGATATACAGAAAATGTTATCGTTAACAGCGGGGTCTTGCAGCAGGGGGTTAATTTTCTTCAGAAACCTTTCCTTTCCAATACTCTGAGCGAGAAGATAAGGACGATCTTAGACGAATAGTATAGAGGCTTTATCTTATTCTGCTGATTTCTTAAGGCTTTATTAACAGGACATTCAAGACGAGAGAAAATGAGGTCATATATATAGAGATCAAGTAATAAGGGCTGGCATAACTATGCTCGCCTGAAAAAGTGGATTTGATCTTACATTATCCACAATTATCTTGATTTTGTCACATAAAGAAAAGCCAGTTTATATGATATTTTTCCCTGACCAGTGTAGAGCTAAACGTCAAGTCAGAACAGGAATATAATGCCCTGCAGGTGGCTGTTGGGTATAGACATAAGCAGTCCCGGGAGATAGCACAACCCGAAACGCAAAATAATAGTTGACACATAAGTGTGATGAGAAATGTTTTACAAAATTTTTTAGAACACATCGTTAATCGAGAGTCATAAAAAATATCACACATAGGAATGAACAACTGGAGGTTGAACATGAACGGAAGAAGGAGAGTATATCTCTTTGGCGACGGCAAAGCAGACGGAAAAGCAAACATGAAGGAACTCTTAGGCGGAAAAGGTGCAAACTTAGCCGAGATGAATCTGATTGGTGTTCCCGTTCCACCAGGTTTTACTATATCTACGGAAGCCTGTAATGAATATTATGAATTAGGAAGAGAACAAGTAAAGAGGCTGTTAGAGCCGGAAATAAAGAATGCAGTAAAACATATCGAAGAGATCATGAAAGAGGGTTTTGGCAATAAAGACAAGCCTCTGCTTGTCTCTGTCAGATCCGGGGCAAGGGTTTCCATGCCCGGAATGATGGATACTGTGCTGAATCTCGGGATGAATGACCAGGTCGTTGAAGGAATCATCAAGAAGACAGGAAATGAACGTTTTGCCTGGGATTCTTACCGCAGATTCGTCCAAATGTTCGGAGATGTAGTCATGGGCATGAAACCGGACAGTCCGAACGATTCTGATCCCTTCGAAGAGATGATTGATGATCTGAAAGAAGAGAAAAAAATCGAAAGTGATGTTGATCTAACCACCGAGGATTTGAAGAATCTGGTCAACCGGTTTAAAAAAGTTATCAAAGAGAAAACCGGGAGAGATTTTCCTACAGATCCCTGGGATCAGTTATGGGAAGCAATTATGGCTGTTTTTGACAGCTGGAACACGGAACGGGCGATCTATTACCGGAAAATGCATAACTATTCTTCGGAATGGGGAACTGCGGTTAATGTTCAGGCGATGGTTTTCGGTAATATGGGGGACAATTGTGCTACCGGAGTTGCCTTTACCCGGGATGCCGCTACCGGTGAAAATCTGTTTAACGGAGAATACCTGGTCAATGCCCAGGGAGAAGATGTCGTTGCCGGTACTCGCACCCCTCAACAAATAACAAAAGAGGGCTCACAACGCTGGGCTAAAATGCAGGATATCAGTGAAGAGGAGAGATTGGCAAAGTATCCCTCTCTGGAAGAGACCAAACCGGAGGTCTATAAAGAGCTTTTTAATTACCAGAAAAGACTGGAGAACCATTATAAGGATATGCAGGACCTGGAATTTACTATTCAGGACGGGAAACTCTGGATCCTGCAGACCAGAAACGGTAAGAGAACCGGACCGGCAATGGTAAAGATTGCAATCGATATGATGAACGAAGGTTTGATAAACGAGAAATCTGCTCTGTTGCGAAATGATCCCAAGAAACTGGATGAATTGCTGCATCCGATCTTTACCCCTGAGTCAATGGAAAAGGGAGCAATAATAGCTAAGGGTCTTCCAGCTTCTCCGGGAGCAGCTTCGGGACAGATTGTCTTCTTTGCGGACGATGCTCAGGAATGGGCAGATAGCGGGAAAGAAGTTATTCTGGCAAGAAGAGAGACATCCCCGGAGGATCTGAGAGGAATGAATGTTGCCAAAGGTATCCTGACCTCACGGGGGGGAATGACTTCCCATGCAGCAGTAGTAGCCCGGGGAATGGGCAAATGCTGTATCTCGGGAGCCGGAACGGTAGCAATAGATTATAAAAAAAGAACAATGACAATCGGAGAAACTGTCTTGAATGAAGGTGACTGGATCTCACTGAACGGTACTACCGGAGATGTTTATGAAGGTAAACTGCCGACGAAGCTTCCTGAAGTCAGTGGAGATTTTGAAATCCTGATGGATTTATGTGACAGATTCACTAAGATGTCGGTCAGGACAAATGCCGACACCCCTAAAGATTCGGCCATAGCCCGTGGTTTTGGAGCTAAAGGGATCGGCTTATGCCGAACGGAACATATGTTCTTCGAAGGGGACAGAATAAAAGCTGTCAGGGAAATGATCCTGGCAGACGATGAAAAGGGACGGCGAAAAGCTCTGAAAAAACTTCTCCCTATCCAGCGTCAGGATTTTGAAGGTATCTTTACCGCTATGAACGGTTTGCCGGTAACAATCAGGTTATTGGATCCCCCCCTACACGAATTTGTGCCGCATGATGAGAAGAGTCAGGAAGAAATGGCCAAAGAATTAGGAATACCTGCCTCGGAAGTGAAGAAGAAGGTGGAATCTTTGAGTGAAGTTAATCCGATGCTGGGGCATAGAGGCTGCCGTCTGGGGATTACTTATCCCGAAATAACTGAGATGCAGGCGAGAGCTATTATCGAAGCAGCACTCAATCTCAAGAAAAAGAAGATAAAGGCGATCCCGGAGATCATGATTCCTCTTATCGGAACGGTTGAAGAATTTGTTTTGCAGGAGAAATTAGTCCGCAAGGTTGCCGAAGAACTCTTTGCCGAATATAATGATAAAGTCGATTATCTGGTCGGAACAATGATCGAGATTCCAAGAGCTACCCTGGTAGCGGACAAAATAGCCGAACATGCCGAGTTCTTCTCTTTTGGGACAAATGACTTAACTCAGATGACTTTCGGTTATTCCAGGGATGATGCCGGAAAATTCCTTCCCATATATATTCAGAATAATATATTAAAACATGATCCCTTCCAGGTACTGGATCAGGAAGGAGTTGGTATGCTGGTTAAATATGGTATTATGAAAGGAAGGCATACGAATAAGAACTTAAAAATCGGTATTTGCGGGGAACACGGAGGTGAGCCGGAATCGGTCAAGTTCTGCCATAAGGTTGGAATGAATTATGTCAGTTGTTCTCCTTACCGGGTACCAATAGCGAGATTAGCAGCAGCGCAAGCTGCGATAGAATAGATATTAATATGGTTAAGCTTTTTTCTTTACAAGGGGAGCTCAATTCTTTAGCTGACATGGAGTCAGAAATAAGCTGGCATTTTTTCAGAATATATTTAGATTATCTAAGGGAGATTTGATCTTTGGTCAATTTTTCAGGTTATAGTCAGAAAAATGCAAATAATTTTTCACAATAAACTGTAAGGCAGGTTATACCGGTAAACGGATTTCCTGTGACAGTAAATAACAAGTAAGCTGTGCGAAGCAAAAGGAGTATTAATGCAAGGCAAAGTAAAATGGTTCAATCCTAATAAGGGATATGGTTTCATAATATTACCCAATAACAAAGAGTATTTTGTTCATTGGAAGTCAATTGTTACTAACTCGCCGACAGAACTTAAAGTTCTGGAACAGGACGAAGATGTTGAATTCGATTTAATCGAAACAGACAGAGGCGTTCAGGCAATTAATGTTATCAGACTGAATGTAAATCAACCGTCTGAAGAATAGTATTACCACTAAGAGTTAAAGAAACGAAAGTCATACCTTGTTATTCAAGGTGTGACTTTTTTTCTATCTGTCGAGAAGGATGTTCCTGCTTGTGACAGGGGAGTAGAACATTGAGTGAGATCAGTTTTTTACCGGTAACTCTCCCAGAATGCCGAAAACTCGGCTGGGAGGAGTTAGATATAATAATTGTTACAGGTGATGCCTATGTTGATCATCCTGCTTTCGGAGCTGCAATTATTGGTAGATATCTAACTGCAAACGGATTTCAGGTAGGGATAATACCACAGCCTGATTGGCGGTCGGATGAAGATTTCCTCAAATTGGGCAAACCGAGACTATTTTTCGGAGTTACTGCCGGGAATCTTGATTCTATGGTCAATCATTATACAGCCCAGAGAAAAATTCGTTCCGATGATGCCTATTCCCCGGACGGCAAAGCAGGTTTAAGACCCGACAGGGCAACAATCGTCTATACCCAGAAGCTGAAACGTTTGTTTAAAGGGGTGCCGATAATCTTAGGGGGTATCGAAGCAAGTCTGAGGCGGATACCGCATTATGATTTCTGGTCTGATAAGATCCGTAACTCTGTTCTTCCGGACAGTAAGGCTGATCTGATTGTTTACGGAATGGCCGAAAAGACAATCCTGAAAGCAGCCGGATGTCTGGCAGAAGAGCAGCCAATATCAACTTTAGCAGAACTGCCGGGTACGGTGAGCATGACCAACGAATTACCGCAGGATGCTTTCTTGCTGCCTGATTATGAGCAGGTTCAGGATAAAGATGTTTTTCTCCAAATGACCCGGTTGTTTCAAGAAAACTATCAACAAAAAGCCCTCTATCAAAAGACCGGATTGCGCTATATAAGACATAATCCCCCGGGAAATCCGCTGACTCAGAAGGAGTTAGACCGCATTTATAATCTCCGTTTTGCGCGCAAGCCTCATCCAATCTATAAAAACAAAAAAATACCCGCTTTTGAACAGATCAGGAACTCCATTACATCCCACCGCGGTTGTTTCGGAGGCTGTAATTTCTGTGCTCTGAGTGTTCATCAGGGAAAATATATCCAATCCCGCAGTATTTCCTCGATTCTTGCTGAGTTAAGGGAGTTAACGAAACAGAACTATTTTAGAGGTTCTGTTTCTGATATCGGAGGCCCTTCAGCAAACATGTACGGGATAGAATGCCTGAATATAAACTGCCGGAGAAGATCCTGCCTGGTACCTGACATTTGTCCCGAGCTCGATACTTCTCATAAGGATTATCTGAGATTATTGGCTCAAGCCTCTGCGGTTTCAGGAATAAATCAAGTATATGTAGCTTCAGGTGTTCGTTCTGATCTGGCTCTGGAAAACAGGGAGTTCATTGAACGATTAGTCAAAAAACACACCGGAGGGAGATTAAAACTGGCTCCGGAGCATAAGAGTGAGAAAGTACTGAAATTGATGAACAAAGCAAGCTTTCAGTCTTATGAAAGATTCTTGCAGGTATTCGGGAATCTCTGCCGAGTGAACGGGTTGCATTATTCCGTAATTCCTTATATCATGGTTGGTCATCCCGGTACCACTATTGAAGATGCCGTAGAACTTGCCAGCTATCTCAAAGAGAACAATCTGAGGGTGGAAAAGGTACAGGAATTCACCCCTACCCCGATGACAATCAGCAGTTGTATGTATTACACCGAATGCGATTTTCCTGAGGGAAAAAAAATCCATATTCCCACGGGAAGAGAGATTAGATTACAGAAAGCGATCGTCCAGTGGTTTATGCCCGAAAACAGGAAGTATGTTATTGAGATCTTAAGAAAAGCCGGGAAGAATTATCTTCTTTCCTTTTTTCTGGAACAGGAGCCAAAAAAAGGGTCTAAAAGACTAAGGCAATAGGGTATCAGAAAGGGTGTATTATTATCACGATATATTTCGGCAGAATGAACGTTAGAAAAATTGTGGGAGAAATACTATAAACAAGGAGAAGCAACCGATGTTTTCTGGTGGCTTGAGTAGCAAAAAGAGAGATATTATAATAATGGTGTTTCTCTGGACTATCTTCTCAGGTAATTTGTCGAGTGAAACGAGAAGAATTCCTCCTGATACTGTTTTTGCCGAGTATCGGGGGGGAATTATCACCAGACTCGATTTCGATAGGGAGTTATCCAGACTCCCCTCTTTAGTCCGTGCCCGTTATAGTTCAATAACCGGCAGGCAACAATTCTTAGAAGCAATTGTTATCAACCGGATAACTTATCTCAAGGCATTGGAATTGGGAATTGACCGAGAGCCTCAGACATTTTACGAATATAGAGATGATCTGAAGCCTTATTATGCAGGTCTTTTCAGAAGTCAAAAGATCACCGGAAGAGTCGATCTCCCTGAAAGTGATCCTCAAGAGAGTAAAACTGACATTGTCATCAGAAACAGGGAAAGAGAGCAAAAAAAAAAGGTGTTAACAGACCTTAAAGAGAAATATTCGGTTGAGGTAGATTATGACCTGTTTCTCTCCCTTAATCTCTTTCATCTGACCCCTCAAGACCCTATTCTAAAGGAAACCGTGATCTCCAGCGAGATTTCAGAGCTGAATGTTACAGTAGCCGAATTATACCGGCATTTTCTCACGCTCTCTCCTTATATAACAACTGATGATCTCACTTCCGGTTTTGAATTCTATCATCATTTACGCTTCCTTCCCCATGATGAATGGAGAGAGCTGAGCAGTCAGGAAACTTTGGAAAGGCTGATAAACAACGTACTCGAGGTCAATCTTTTTGCCCATGAAGCCCGGGAAATGGGTTTTGAGCGTTATCATGCCGAGGATCTCCGAAGAGAACCTGTTATTCTTGAACAAGAGGAGAGTTTATTCGATGCAGCTGTCTTTAACAACCCTGAAGTACAGCAGCTGCGGAGGTTTATTATACTCAAAGCTTTTTTTGAGCAGGAAGTAATCGAGGTTGCCGATCCTACTCCCGAAGATATCAGGGAGTATTATCAGAATAATCTTGATGAATATACTGTCCCGGAGATGCGGCAGCTGCAGTTTTTCTTATATGATACGGAACGGGAAGCCGCTGAAATGAGAGTTAAAGCACAAAGAGCTCTGGAAGAAAATGACGAACTGACAATCATTGATCTCATCAGACAATCTCCCTATCCTCAGATATTGAGAGCAATGCAAACTGTAAGCAGAACAAACCCTTTACCCCATTTCGAAAATGATCAAGCGCTGTATGATTTGGTCTGGAATTCTTTGCCGGGAGAAATCAGTGCTGTTCACAGAAGCAGGGACGGTTTGTATTATTTTCTGGTAGTTAGCGAACATATTCCGGCATATCAATATCACTTGGGTCAATACGAAAGCGAGATTTCTGACCTGCTTACTTTCAAGAAAAGAAATAACCGCTGGCAGGATGTGGTTGCCAAAATTATGAAAGAATACCAGGTTACTCTCTATCCCGAAAGAATGCTTATTATCTTGACAGCGGAAGAGCTGTTCTCCCTGGCTGAACAAGCCCAGTCAGACAGAAGATATCATGAGGCAATTGCCTACTACGACCGGATCATCGAGCAACACAGGAACAGCGTTGATGATTACCGGGCTCTCTTTGCCAAAGCCTTTCTAATGACTCAAAATTTGAATCTAAAAAAAGAGGGGGCGGAATTTTTCAGAGAACTGCTGAACAATTATCCTGAAGCTGAGCTTCACGAGTCAGCCCGATATTTATTACAGATCTTATCTGAAGAAGGATAGGAACATCACTGCTATTAGGTTCAGGGACAACATACATCTCTTAAATCTGATAAGATTCTACCTGAACTTAACATCCCGCACAACAAGCAGTAAGGGAACAAGATTACTGCTATTGCTTTACTACAGATCCAAATCGAGGATAATATCCTCAGGTTCTCTTTTCAATCCTGAATCCTTTTCTTCAGTGATATTGTAGGCAGTTAATATCTGATTAACAGTATGAAGACCCTGATTACGGTCATGGCAATAGACTTTTCCTATATCGTCTCCCTTCTCGATCCTGTCACCGATCCTGGGAACAAGATAAGCACCGGCAGCATAATCGAGTTTGGAGTCTATCTGTTTCCTTCCGGCACCGATATTGACCAGGGCATAACCTATTCCCTGGCAGTTGATGGAACTTATCCAACCGCTCTTTTCAGCTTTGATTTCCAATATATGTTTACTCTGAGGGAGTAGTGAAAGATCGTCACAAACCCTGGGATTTCCACCCTGGGCTTCGATAAATTTGGCAAATCTTTCCAGGGCAGTTCCTGAGGAGAGTGCCTGGTTGATTTTATCTGCTGCTTCTTTCTCAACTTTTGCCCTGCCTGAGAGGATTAGCATCCTTGTTGCCAGATAGCGGGTCAGGACATCAATATCGGGAACTTCTGCTCCTTTAAGATACTCGATGGTCTCCTTTATCTCCAGAGCGTTACCGATGTAGAATCCGAGGGGAGCGTTCATATCGGAATAGACAACATTAACCTTCTGTCCGAGGTTTTCTCCCGTTCTTTTCAAAAGAGATCCAAGCTCCCGCCCTCTGTCCAAATCCTTGATAAAAGCACCGCTTCCGACTTTCAGGTCAATTACAAGGTTCTGAGCCCCTTCGGCTATCTTTTTGCTGATGATACTGGCCGTGATCAGAGGAAGGCTTTCTACCGTGCCTGTAACATCCCTGAGAGCATATATTCTTTTATCCGCCGGGACAAGTTCCTCTGATTGACTAATTATCGAAAAGCCCGCTTTTTTGATGATCCTGCGGAAATCTGCTTCAGCATAATCGGTGCGGAGACCAGGTATGGATTCTAACTTATCAAGAGTTCCCCCCGTATGCCCTAAACCCCTTCCCGAAATCATGGGAACTATTCCTCCACATGCAGCTACCAGAGGAGCCAGCATCAGGCTTATCTTATCTCCGACACCACCGGTGGAATGCTTATCGACAGTTTGCAGTTCCTCCGGGAAACTTATCCTTTTTCCCGATTCTATATAGATTTCCGACAAATCCTGAATCTCCCTGCTCTTCATCCCCCGGAAAAAAACAGCCATCAAAAAGGCGGACATCTGATAGTCGGGGACAGAGTCTTTGATGTACCCGGTAACAATGCTTTTCAATTCATCTTTGTTCAGCTCTTCGCCGGAACGTTTTTTGATAATCAGTTCAACAGGATTGACCATGATCAGACCTCTCATTTTGTTGTAGTTGTGTGTTAATAACCCGGGCTAATCTCTTTATCCCGTCTTCTATCTGTTGTTCATCCGGATAGGAGAAATTCAGCCTTAGACAGTTATATTCCTCCTTACCGCTTGGGAAAAACTTACTGCCCGGTATGTATGCCACTTTTTCCTGCAGGGCTTTTGAGAAGAGATCGTCCCCGTTTAGTCCTTTCGGAAGTGTAAGCCAGATAAACATTCCCCCCTCAGGTTCTGTCCATTTGACCTGTTCAGGCATATATTTGTGTAGAGACGAGACCATCTTATCCCGTAAAGGCCTATAGATTCCGATGATCTTCTTTATCTGGTCCTCTAAAAGATTGCCTTTCAGATATTCGGCTACAACTCTTTGAGTTACTCTGTCTGTGGTAACGTTTATCTTCTGTGACCAGGAATTCATGTAACCGATAATATCTCTGTGTGCCAGAGTATAGGCTATTCTTAAGCCGGGTCCCAGTATCTTGGAAAAGGAGCGGATCGAGATTACTGCCTGATGATTGTTAAACTCGTTGCGGGCAAGAGAAAACAGGCTCTCTTCCTTGCTGCCGTAATATCTCAGGGTACTGTAAGGATCATCTTCAATTATCATGATGTTGTTCTCAATAGCAGTCTTGATAAGGGACTCTCTTCTCTTTCTGCTCATCGTTATACCACTCGGGTTCTGAAAATCCGGAATAGTATAGATAAATTTTACCCTTTCTTTCCTCTGCCGGAGCTGATTAATAACAGCCGATAACTCAGCGGTATCGAGACCCTCATTGTCGAGAGAGACAGGAATGATCCGGCCTCCCATTGCTTCAAAAACGACCAGAGATCCGAGAAAACTCGGCTTCTCGGAGATCAGAGAGTCACCCGGCTCCATAATCGTTTGCAAAGCGTAGAAAATACCGTTGGTTGCTCCGTTACAGATATGAATTTCATCAGGCTGCAGGAGAATGTTTTCTTGCTCTATAATAGCTTCCTTGATCTGTCTGTCTCCACCGCTTGCTCCGTACTGGAGAACGTCATCTCCCATTTCCATAATCACCCGGTAAAACAACTCTGCTAATTCCTGTTTAGGAAAGGTTAGAGGAGAGGGAAAACCGCCGGCAAAAGAGATCAATCCCTCTACACCTCTGGTCATTTCGACCAGTTCCCTGATCAGGGAAGATTTCATGTTCAGTGTTTGAGACGTTAATAAAGCCCCTAAATCCATTATTACTCCTGTGCTTTTATTTGAATCAGAACAACTCTTTGAGATGATTTTCCCCAAAGAGTTATCCTTACGGTCAAAAAAGCTTTCTCTGAGGGTTAAGTCAATAAAAAATGACTTGTCAAAACCAGGCAGTAACTAAGAAATGCTAAACACATTCAAATCTTGAGGAGAATAAATGGAACAAGATGCAGTTGCCTTAATTCCTGCCAGGCTTTCTGCCCAAAGACTACCGGGTAAACCCCTTAAACTTCTGGCTGGTAAACCTCTGATCAGGAGAGTTTTTGAAGCGGTGGAAAGAACCTCTCTTTTTACAGATATTATTATACTGACTGACAGCGAAGAGATACGAAAAGCTGCAGAGGATTTTGGAGGAAGAGCAATAATAACCTCATCCGCCTGTCAAAGCGGAACAGAGAGAATTTTGGAAGTAAGAGCAAGTCTCCGGCAGGAAATAGTCGTTAATGTTCAGGGTGATGAACCATTTATTGATAAGAATTCCTTGCAAACACTCCTTACCCTCTTTCAGGACGAAGCTGTTTCCATTGCTTCCCTGATGCACCGGACAGAAGACAAAACTGCACTTATGAATCCCAATACCGTAAAAGTAGCGGTTGATCATCAGAATAATGCTCTCTATTTTTCCAGATCTCTTATTCCCTATTGCCGGGAAGTGAATGAGTTTAACTCAGGTCTCTATTTCCGGCATATCGGAGTTTATGCTTTCCGAAGAAGTATCCTCCCTAAGATAGCTCTTTTGAAACCGGGAAGACTTGAACAGACAGAGAAACTGGAACAGTTGCGCTGGCTGGAGTCCGGCTATAAAATTAAAATGAGTGAAACGGATTATAGCGGCTGGGGAATTGATACTGAAGAAGATCTGAGGAAAGCAGAAAAATGCTTCAAAGCTGAATAATGATCTCTATCTGCCGGTCGATTTCAACTCTTTCTTTTATTGTGGGCAGGTAACAATCCCCAAAGCATTAATAATAGCTAATAGCTAACTGTAGTTATCGTGAAGGAAAGAAGCTTAATGCCGTCCGAAACCTCTTTCAGAGATGTTGGATCCGTTGTACAATAAGGGGTTCAACTACGATTGCGACCTGAGTTATTGCATGTAGATCTTTCGTTTAGTAACCAGTTTATCATTCTTGAGAAAAAAGTTTACTCCCTCCAAATCTTTTTCTAAGATGCGATGACACTTCAAAACTCTGATATAGGTAGCAACAGAAACCTTTTTACTGATTTCGATAGAACAATCCTCATAATTAATCAGAGAAAAGCGCTTCAAAAGATGCTCTTTTAATGATTCCAACACGCTGTTTCTTTCTTCAGTTTCATGATCATCTCCCGGGGCGTTTGTTCTTCTCAGTTCCTGTTGTTCGCTCAAATAACTGATCAGCTCTTTCGTAAAAGGGGCAATCGATATCGTCAATCTATTGGATATATCACTGGAAGGGAGAATACTGAGAGAGCTCCTGTTAAGTGATTCGTTAAGTAGGATCATCTTTCCTGCATATACTGTACAATTCTGACAGTATGATGTATCGTTTGATACCTTGACATCTGTTTCGGCAAGCAGCAGTGAATCCTCGGCATAACTATTGATGAGCAAGTCATTACCCGAATTTATCCTAGAATTGATGGCAATACCAAGCTCAACCGAATTGAGTGAAAGCAAAATAGTATTACTAACTCTCCCGGGACAACGGGTCTGTCCCTCAACGTAAAGACTGCAACCCGAAATATCGCCTTCAACCGTCAGATTCCCCTTGATACTGAGTTTACCCGGTCCTTTTATACTCCCTTTAACTAAAAGATTGCCTTCAATTCGCTTATCCATTTCTCCACGATCAGAGGGTTGTGATACGGGTACTTCAGGATTAGGGCTATCGCGGACTACATCTTCAAGCTGCAGGTCACCTTTTACTGAAATAGTATGGCAAACAGCTAACCTGTTGCTATTATCAAGATATGGATAACCGTCGGCAGCAGCAATTAACAGATCATTTTCTTCATCATAGATAACATTTTCTCCGGCAAAATAATGCCCAAGTTTCGCTTTTTCCTGTGGAAAAGACAAGGGCTTGCCGAAGATATCCATTCCCTCTTTTCCCTTACTTTTAATCTCGAAAGTAGCTAGTTTTTGACGTTTATTAACAGCAGTCTTCTTTAATAAAAAACTCCAGTAAAATCCTTGGTCGAAAATCTCTTCCGGAGAAATGAAGTTCTCTCCGCACAAGAAGGAGTAATCTCTTTCGGGTAAAGAAACCGGAATACCTTTGGCAGCTAAAAATGGTTTTCCCCGCAATTTAGGTATATCTTTCGGTTCCAGATATTCTTTAGCTGCCTGAAAACCACTGATAATACCTGCCTGTTTAAAAAGATTTATAATGTCTGATTCATTGTAAAACGGAATTCTCTCTTCTAAAAGCAAATGAGCTTCCATGCCGTGGGAATCAACAGAAAGTACAATCGATCTTTCTGTATTGTAATAATAGATTTCAGCCATTTAACAGTCCTATAATTGCTATTTGTCTTTTCAGGGTATTATTCCTGCGGTAAGAAAAATAATTCACATCTTCGTAGGTACAGAAGGGAAAATCCCTTATCTTCTCCGGTTTTAACCCGGCACGGATAAGCTGGCTTCTTATAACTTTCTTAAGATCAAGAAAAGGGAAACTCTGTTCAATTCCGGTTTCGCTGACAAACTCCCGGAAAATTTCTTTCGATACCGGATAGTGCCGGGCAGATATGGCAGGTCCTAAAGCCGCTTCAATATCCGCAGGATCTGCAGCAAAATGTGTGTTGAGAGCAGCAACAGTTTTTCCGGTTATATTCTTTTTTGTTCCGCATCTACCGGAATGAATACCCGCAATAGCTTGCTGCCTGGGATCGTATAGGAGCACAGGGATACAATCTGCATATTTTACACAAAGAAAAAGACCCCGTTTGATGGTCAGGAGAGAATCTGCTTTCGGGATGATCCTTGGTAGTTCTTCATGGTTGTTTTCCAGTTCTTTATCCGTGATCACGGCAATCCCATCGCTATGGATCTGTTCAGCATAAAAGAGTTTCCCGAGAGGGAGGAAAACGGATCCCATATCAACTCCCCGCTTATTAAGGATTAAATCATACTCCAATGATCTATCACCAAAACAACAAAACAGTCTCTCGAAGTTAGGGAAAGGTTTAATTAGCACCTGATATCCTTGTCTGATTAAGCAGCTATCACCGTTCTATGGAGAGTGGTTTTTCTCCTGTTAAAAAATAATAAGTTATTTTATCACTCTCTGAGTGAAATGCTTAACAAAGGGTTAGTCTTCGGGGTTCAACTCTTTGTTGAGAAAGTCGATAACTTCTTTGGTAGGAGTCCCGGGAGTAAAAATAGCCTTGAAGCCCTTTTCTTTCAGCAGGGGAATATCCTCTTCCGGTATAACACCACCACCAAAGAGAAGAATGTCGGTTATCCCTTTCTCGTTAAGTAAATCAGCAACTTTGGCAAAAAGATAGTTATGAGCTCCGGACAACAGGCTTAAACCGATAGCATCAACATCTTCCTGAATAGCAGCGGTTACTATTTGCTCGGGAGTCTGTCTGATTCCCGTATATATAACTTCCATTCCGGCATCCCGCAATGCTCTGGCGATATACTTTGCCCCGCGATCATGTCCGTCCAGTCCCGGTTTACCAATGATAACTCTGATTTTTTTCATTTCTTCAATACCTCCGAAGAAGGAAAAATTGTCATTGATAGCTCTCTCGTCAATATTTTTTTTACGAAGTCTTTCTTTTATAGCAAAAGATATTAGCAGTTCTGATTCTTTCTAAGACCGAAACATCTTAACTATTGCAGGAATAATCCCTGGAAAAGCTTCTCTGAGCAGCAAACAGCATTCATCTATAAGAAATAGGTAAGAGTTTCTAATCCTGAACCGGAATAATTAAAACCGAATTAGGGCAGTACTCCTTAGAGAGCAATCATAGGTTTTGCTTGCGATTGGTGTGGAAAACCCCTCTGTTGAAGAATTACCGCTTTATTTAGTTGACATATCATTCACATATTCTTATGAAGGTTGTATAAAGATTTGGAGGATGTTATCAGGATGAGCTCGGTGGCAGTTATCGGAGGTTTTTTTGGGGATGAAGCTAAGGCGAAGATAGTAGATGTACTTGCTAAAGATGCTGATATAGTCGTCAGATTTCAAGGTGGTAATAATGCCGGACATACCATTAAATTGGGAGATAATAAATTTGTTTTACATTTAGTACCTTCCGGTATTTTCTATGAAAAAACAGTTTGTGTGATTGGCAGCGGAGTTGTACTTGATCCTTTTGGTCTGAAAGATGAGATGGAAGTGCTGAAGAAAGGGGGTATTGTTTTTCAAAACCGCTTTTTTATTGATCCCAGAACTCATATAGTGTTACCTCTTCATAAAGAACTGGATAAACGAAAAGAAGATAAGGCTTCCGGTTCTAAGATCGGAACAACGGGACGGGGAATCGGTCCCTGTTATACTGATAAAGCGACCCGAATAGGTATAAGAATGCTCGATATTCTTAAACCTGACATCCTGGCACATAAACTGACCGCTTTATATAAATTTCACGAAGTAGAAATAGCTGCTTCAGATATGAAATACTTGCTCAAAAACCTCTTGATCTGCGGAGATTACCTTATTGAATATATAGCCCAGGTTCCTTACCTGCTCGACGATTATTACAGACAGGGAAAAATGATCCTCTTTGAAGGTGCTCAGGGAACACTGTTGGATATTGATTACGGAACTTATCCTTATGTTACATCATCGAAGACTATTTCAGGCGGAATAGCCAGTAATCTTGGTTTTCCTCCCCAAAAGATAGACCGCATTGTCGGAGTATTCAAAAGCTATATAACAAGAGTTGGGAACGGACCTCTGGTCACGGAGCTGAAAGATGTTACCGGAGACCGGATCAGGGAAAAAGGAAACGAATACGGTTCTTCTACGGGAAGGCCTCGCAGATGTGGCTGGTTCGATGCCGTAGCAGCAAGGTACTCTACAATGATAAACGGTTTTGATGAAATTGCTCTTACCCTGCTGGATGTTTTACAGGGATTCAAAACCCTGAAAATCTGTCAGGCTTATTCTCTTAATGGGAAGATATATGATCAGTATCCGGCAGATACCGAGTGTTTAGAGTCTGTGGAGCCAATCTATCTGGAGCTGCCCGGATGGGAAGAAGACCTGTCAGTTCTCCGCAGTTATTCGGAACTGCCTGAAAATGCCCGTAACTATATAAAGGAGATAGAACGTCTTCTATCAGTCAGGGTGAGCATTATATCTGTCGGACCCGAAAGAGAACAAACGATTTTTGTTTGATGAAGTGAAGACCTTAGTTATAATATAAAAAAACCATTACGATAAGGGTGTAGTAATATTCCCTTTACGGATCAGAAGGAATTTCGATCCATAAGAATTTACCCAGGAGGAAAAATGAAAACCACTTTGATGCTCCTTACGCTGTTACTTATTAGTCAAGTTGCTTTGGCAGCAGACGATATTGAGCAATTCCGTTACGATAATATTGCACCTGATTTTCTGGCATCATTTTATGATCACTATACTGTAAATCTGTTAAATGCCCGTTCCCTGGGAATGGGGGGGACGGCAGTTTCTATGCAGGGCGGAATTGAATATGCCCTGGTCAATCCGGCTGCTTTCAGGGCAGGGATGTTCCAGCTGTACCTTGAAGGAAATGTTAAAGCCTCAGTAAAAGAAATGAATAGTTATGCTTTGTATGAAGAAGACAATAATGAAGCCGAAAGCCAGAATCTGGAATCGGGAATGCCCTCCGGTATGTTCGGATTTGGTTTTGCCCCGACCCCCTATTTGTCTTTAGGTACAAGTTTCTCACTACCACAAACCGTTCGTTATAGTATGCTTACCAGAGAGTTAAAAACAGGGGCCTTTTTAGATCGGTTTCCGACAATGAATAATTATCAGACAACCTTTACTGTAACAGGTCATTACGAACCTGTTAGTATAGGCTTGAATGTCATTTATAACTATTACACTTTCAGAGAATTAAGGATCATTGCCCAGCATTTTGACCGGATTATTTTCGAAAAGGGTCTGCTTCGTTTCCAACCGGGGATTTATTATAGCAATGATCATATCGCTATTGGGGCCAGCTACAAATTTGCTGCTGAAGAAGAGATTAAGATGGGTAATAGCGAACCTTATTATCATATATATGATACCCACTTTCCAGCTGTTTTTGAGACCGGAATCTCTTACAACTTTAGAGATGATATGATTATTGCTCTTGCTTTAGAATTCGAACAGACGAGCAAGCAGTACGAGTTATTCGATGACCGGTTAAAAATGAAGATCGGTTTCGAAAAAGAGTTAGAAAACTACAATATAAGAGCTGGAATCATCAGTGTCCCGGGTATCTACACCGGTGGATTCGGAGTACCGGAAGACAGTATAACAGAAGGTGAGTTTGAGTTTTATCCCTTACCTTATGATCATGGGATAGTTGCCAAGACAGATCAGTTGCTGGTAACTGGAGGACTTACCTATTTTTTACCGGACGTAGATGTTAATCTGGCTTTTGCCAAAGATGTGCTGCAGAATATGGACCTGTTTCAATTTGTCATTTCTATGGATATCAGGCTCGGGGAAGTTATTGCCAGGGGTAAACCACAATCCCGATGAAAACTTGAGAATAAAGGGAAAAACCGGAGAATAAGAGAGGCTGGGCAGATGAATAAAAAACTGATTATTGTAATAGGTGCCTACGGAAGCGGGAAAAGCGAATATGCAATAAATCTTGCTAAACTATTCAAAGAAAGAGAGGAGCAGGTTTCGCTGATCGATCTTGATGTGGTTAATCCCTATTTCCGCAGCCGTGATGTCAGGGATGATTTTACCGCTCAGGGAATAGATGTTATCAGCCCCGAGGGTGAATACGGACATGCAGATTTACCGATGATCTCACCAAGGATAGCCGGAACTATCAGAACTTATTCCAAGCCGGTTATTCTCGATGTGGGTGGAGATCCGGCAGGCTGCAGAACTTTGGGAAGATTCATCGAAGATATTGAAAAACGGGGATATGAGATGCGGTTTGTTGTTAATACTTTGCGACCCTTTACCAGTAACCCGGAAGAGACCCTTCAGATGATAAAGTCACTGCAGACGGCATCGAGATTAAGAATTACAGAGATTATTGCCAATATTAATCTGATGGAAGAGACAACAAACGAGATGGTGAAGGAGGGGATCAATATTCTCAATGAAGTTGCCGGGATAAGCGGAATCCGCTTTTCTACCTATCTGGTTATTGAGGGCAAGGATAATGAGATAGAAGATAATATCTCGGGTAAAAAAAAGATGGTTCTGCAATATTTTCTGCAAAAACCGTGGGAGGGGATCAGCAGACACGGTATTTAGAGTAAAGAGCTATCTGAACCTGATATTCAAACTATTGATCTTTGTTGTCTGATAGACTTAAGGGGTTTCCTTCGGGGGCATCCTTTCCCTGACCCGCTTTTTTCCAACGCCGGTGTACCCAGAACCATTGTTCCGGATGCTCTTTGATGTAATACTCCAGTCTCTCATTGAAATGCCTGACTGTTTTGAGGATGTAGTCTTTCGGGTCACTCTTACTTTTTATCCCGGAAGGGAGCAGAGGTTTCTCAAAGACAAAACAATTCTTTCCCTGCGCTTCTCTTAAAGAAACGCCCAGAACCATAGGAGTGTCGAATCTCTCTGCCAATCTGGCAAAACCGGTAAAAACAGAAGCATCATTATTCATAAAAGGAAGGCGGATACCCTCTTTCCCTGCATCCTGATCAACAAGCATCACCACAACTTCATTGTTCTGCAAAGCGTTTAGTACCGGACGCAGTGCTTGCTTTTTGTAGATAATCCGGATTCCTTCTTTATTTCTTGTATTGTTGATGAAGTCATTGATAAACGGGTTCCGTAACTGCTTAATCACAACATTCAAGGGCAATTTCTGCTGTGCCAGGAACCTTCCTGCCAATTCCCAGTTACCGAGATGACCACTAATGATAATTAAACCTCTCTTCAGGGATAGGGCATCCTGAATATTTTCCCATCCTCTGACCTCAATATTCTGGTTTTTATCCTGTATGAACATCTCCCAGCTTGTCAAAGCCAGGTTTCTATAGACATTTCTTTGAATCTCTTTTATTTCTCCGAAGCCTTTATCCGGGAAAGAGGCTTTGAGCTGCTCTAAGACGATCTTCTTTCTTAACCCGATACGGAGGCCGATAAAGAGGAACAAGCTGATCAGGAGTTTTTTACTCAAGTTACGGGGGAAAAGTCTAAATATCTTTAAGAAGCTGATAAATAAACCATACTCAATTATACTTTTCAATATTTTTCTTCGCATTTATCTCCACCGGTGATGAGCAGATAGTTATCTGCATCAATGATCATGATACTGCAAAACAAGTGTCTGATCTGGCTGAAAATGTCAATAAAACTAATCCAATGCCGGATTGGAGTTAAAGCGAGGATGCTTGTTTTCTAAACCCACCCGCCACCCCGAAAGGATTTGTTCCTGACCGGCATTACCGCTTCGCTCAATGCCGGTCAGGAACATTATCAAAAGAAAAAGCATCTCTCTGCCCGCTAATACTAAGATATCCGGGGTAATAATCAAGCAGCTCGCTTATTTCGACGAACAGAGTTAACACACCTCTTATTGTTTGCTTTTCTGAGAATAGGCTCGTTAAGATTGATGAAAGAAACTGTTTTTTCGATTCCTGTCTGCCGTCTCAGAAGGATTTGTTCCTGACCGGCATTACCGCTTCGCTCAATGCCGGTCAGGAACATTATCAAAAGAAAAAGCATCTCTCTGCCCGCTAATACTAAGATATCCGGGGTAATAATCAAGCAGCTCGCTTATTTCGACGAACAGAGTTAACACACCTCTTATTGTTTGCTTTTCTGAGAATAGGCTCGTTAAGATTGATGAAAGAAACTGTTTTTTCGATTCCTGTCTGCCGTCTCAGAAGGATTTGTTCCTGACCGGCATTACCGCTTCGCTCAATGCCGGTCAGGAACATTATCAAAAGAAAAAGCATCTCACTGGCCGCTAATACTAAGATATCCGGGGTAATAATCAAGCAGCTCGCATATTTAGACGAACAGAGTTAACACACCTCTTATTGTTTGTTTTATCTGATAATAGTTTTAAATGAAGAGCTCAATATTGGAGATTTTGGCTCGATCAAGTGAAGCCTTTCGGAATAAGAAACTTTACTTGACGAATAGAGGGTTCTGAGAAGGTGTATTGGGAAATGGAGGTAGATAAGTTGAATATTCTGGCCTTAGACACATCTTCGAGCTGGGGAAGTGTTGCCCTCAGCAGAGAAGGTAAAATAGTGTATTTGAGTTATCTGAACATACAGGTTACTCATTCCGAAAGACTGATGCAGCAGATTGATTATGGTTTGAGACAAAGCAGTATGGCTCTTGCTGATCTTGATCTTCTCGCGTTTTCGAATGGTCCCGGTTCTTTTACCGGAGTACGGATTGGCTTAGCGACATTGAAAGGTATATGCATGGCTAAGGAGTTGCCGCTCTATCCGGTGAACACCTTGAAACTATTGGCTTACAATAATTATGGGTCGCAAATAGATATAGTTCCGTTCATAGATGCCAGAATGGGTGAAGTATATGCCGGCGTTTATGATAAAGATATGAAGGAAGTCATCCCACCCCAAAGCTGCGATCCTGTTAGTTTTTTGAAGTTTCTTAAAAGAAAGGCTTTGATTGTTGGTGATGGAACTTTAAAATACCGGGAGGAGATCAAATCAGCAAAGATAGATCATATAATTGGTATGCCTCATCAACATTTTCCGCTCGCTTCCGCCTTAATAGGAATAGTTTCACTCGGACCTGATCTTCCCGGTTTTAATTTCAGCGAAATAGCGGAACTGGAACCTTATTATCTCCGAAAATCTCAGGCAGAATTGAATAAACAGGTTTAGCAATATAACAATGCCAAAACAGAAGGGTGAATCGAGAAAACCGAGAATATGCCTGGAACTCTTCCTGATCTTCTTTAAGATAGGGGCTATAACATTTGGGGGCGGTTATGTTATGCTGCCTTATATCTACCGGGAACTGGTTATGAAACGTAAATGGTTCAACAATGATGAGATTGTTGATATCTTTACTGTTTCCCAATCAATACCCGGTGCAATCGCGGTTAATGCCGCTTTTAACACCGGTTTCCGCAAAGCAGGTCTTCCCGGTGGTTTTATGGCAGTAGCCGGAGTTGTTATCCCGGCATTCCTTGCCATTGTCCTGATTCTAATCTTCTTTTTAAACATCAGAGAATCGATCTGGGTTCAGAAGTTCCTTGCCGGTATCCTAACAGCTTCGGCAGCCCTTATCTTAATGACAGCAATAGATCTGGCAAAAACTGTTTATAAAAAGGAGGCAATTGTCAGGATCATTATAAGCTTACTGGTCTTTATAGGGATCGGAGTCTTCGGTATTAATGCTATGTGGATGATCCTGGGAGGAGTTCTCTGGGGACTGGCAAACTATCTTTATCAGATATTGGGTCTCAAGAAGGGAGAAAATGACGAAGATTGATTCTGTTTTTAATTCTTTGAGAGATATTACTTTGGAGGGAGTTAGGCTATGATCCTTTCCTGGCTGCAATTGTATCTGGTATTTCTAAAAATCGGCTTTTTCAGTTTTGGCGGCGGTTATGTTATGCTTCCTCTGATCCATCAGCAAATTGAACTTCATCATCTCCTTCCGATAGAAGAATTCCCAGATCTGGTTGCCCTTTCCCAGATGACTCCCGGTCCGATAGCCATCAATGCAGCAACCTATATCGGTTTTAGAAATGCCGGGCTGTTCGGTGCTCTATTTGCTACCCTGGGGGTGATCACCCCCTCCCTTATACTGGTTTTGATCATTCTCCGCTTATTACATCGTTTTAGTGATAATCTCCTCAGCATGGCCGTTTTGAGGGGTGTAAAGCCGGTAACTGTAGGAATGATAGCGGTAGCTTCGGTCTATTTCCTGGAAAGAACAATTTTAAGAGGGAGTTTCTGGAGTCTTGATTTTTGGGAGATGAATATCAGATTTCTTAATTATCCGGCACTTATTCTTTTTGCTCTGGTAATTATCGGGGTTGTTAAATCAAAGATAAGCCCTTTGATCCTGACCCTTTTGTCCGGTGTTGCAGCTTTATTCCTTCTATAGAAGATTACTACACTCTCTTCCCCTCATTAATTTAACTCATTATTTTTTTCAGGGTGGTTCCCAATTGCTGTAAGGAATAAGGCTTTGTCAGAACAGCCTTGAAGCCGTAAGTGATATAATCTGACATTATCGGATCGGAAGAATAACCGCTGGAAACAATACACACAGCTTCAGGATCGTATGCGAGTATCTCCTTGACGGTATCTTTACCCCCCATACCTCCCGGTATGGTCAGGTCAAGGATTACAACATCAAATTTTGCTCCGCTCTCTTTCATTTCTTTATACTTATTGATCGTGGCTCTTCCCTCGTGAACCGGAGTAACATGATAACCAAGACTATTAAGCATCTCAGTGACCACTTCAATTAATACCAGATCATCATCCATCAGAAGTATCTCGCCTTTACCCTGTACTTCCTGGAAAGCCTCTTCTTTAGAACTCACAGCATCTTTTTCGGAAGCCGGCAGGTAAAAGGTGATGGTTGTACCAACTCCGACAGTGGAATCAACAGTAAGGTAACCGTCATGTTTTCTGATAATATTATAACTGGTAGCCAAGCCGAGACCAGAGCCGTTCTTTTTTGTTGTATAGAAGGGGTCGAATACTTTGGAGAGTTGGGAACGGGCAATCCCGATACCGGTGTCAGCGATAGTGAGTTTTACATATTGACCCGCTTCCATCTGCTGAACTGAGCCGTGCTGAATTCTGGCGTTCTCTGCCCTGATATTGATAACTCCGCCATTGGGCATCGCCTGAACAGAGTTAATTATCATATTATTGATGACCTGGCTTATCTGTCCCAAATCTGCTTCTACATTCATCAGATCGTCAGCTATAGTAAACTGGCAATTGACAATGGAACCGTGAGTGGCAAAGGTAGATGCTTCCTTTATTACCTCGACCAGAGAAACAGTTTTCTTGATCGGGTTCCCTCCCCTGGAAAAGGTCAGAAGCTGATGGGTCAGGTCTTTTGCCCTGACAGAGGCTTTTTCTGCTTCACTGAGTTTCTCGTCAACTTTCGGATTACTCTTGGCAAGAATAGTTCTGGCGAGAGTTATATTGCCGAGAAGAGCGGTAAGAATGTTGTTGAAGTCATGAGCAATTCCTCCGGCAAGAAGACCGATTGACTCCAGTTTAGCGCTCTTCTGCAATTCTTCTTCGATAACCTTTCTTTCAGTGATATCACGGAAAACTAATATCACTCCGATCAATCTGCTCGTACGGTCTTTGAGGGGGGCAGCACTGTATTCTACCAAATGTTCAGAACCGTCGTTAGCGATCAGGATCGAGTGGTTGGCGACGTGTACTGTATCATCTGCTGTTAACACGGTTTTTACAAGATTATCTTTCACTTTTCGGTTTACATCATCGACAACATGAAAGATGCGGTCAATTTTACGACCAAGAGCTTTGTTTTTGGGCCAGCCGGTAAGGTTTTCAGCGATTTTATTGATCAGAACAATACTGCCATTGATATCGGAAGCAATAACTCCATCCGCTATGGAACTAAGCATGATCCCGAGTTTTTCTTTTTCTTCGAAGAAAGAGTTGAGGGCATTCTGCAAATCGGTGATGTTAAGATATATACCATAGATACCAACCTGTTTTCCTTCAACATGAATTGGTACACCAAAGATCTTTACGTAAACGTCTTTGCCGCTTTTCGTTCGCCTGACGGTCTCTTTTTCGACAATTTTTCCGCTCTGAGTGTCTGCTGACAGTTCAACGGCTTCAGCCTTATAAGGATCAGGGGCAATCAGGTCGTTTATGTGTTTGTGTAGTATCTCATCTTCTTTATAGCCAAAGATCTTAGTAAAAGACTCATTACAGGCAAGGATCCTGTCCTGATTATCAACCATAACTATCCCTGCCGGGTTACTATTGAACAGCTGTTCGAAATAGATTCGCTGGATGTTGTTTTGATAGTCCGCTTCTTTTCTCTCAATGGCATGATTGATCTGCTCAGAAACGAAAGTCAGGACCTGTTTGTCATGTTCATTATAAGTTTCTTCCGTATGATAATCCTGAACCATTATGACCCCTGTTACTTCTTCTTTGAACTTGAGGGGTATTCCCAACCAGACTTTAGCCATATTACCAACCAATTCGATCTCCCCCTCGGCTATAAGCGTGCTGATATCAGCGGATTTGGCTAACATTGCAGTGCCGGTTCGGAGAACATATTCTGTTAATCCTTTACCCGGTTTGCTGGGGAGGGGAACAGGGTCGAATTCATCGATACTGTAAGGGAAGCTGACAAGGTCAGGTTCCTTATCATATAGGGCTATCGTAAAGTTTTCTGCCGGCATTAATTCCTGAACAGCTTTGTGGATATTCTTATACAAATCCTTAATGTCACGGGTGGTGCTAACTGCTTCGGATATCAGATAGAGGGTGCGCTGAATCTTTTCCGCCTGTTCACGGATCCGAATCTCCTGCTGAAGCTGTTTAGTTCTTTCAATAACCCTCTGTTCCAACTCTGTATTTAGTTTCTTGATCTCCTCTTCCCGCTGCTTCAATTCAGTCATGTCATGAGCAGTCGTAATCACATGTGTAACTTTCCCTGTCTGGGATATCTCGGGAACCAGATGCCAGTCGATCCAGACTCCGCTGGGCAACTGAAACTCGATGCGGACACTCTTTCCTGTTTCAAAGACAGAAGTCAGGGCTTCTTCCCAAAACTTGATATAGTCTTCCGGAAACCCTAATTCCCGGTGAGTTCTACCGATAAAAACCTCCGGTTTCAATCCGGGATAGTTTTCAGATTTAGTGTATTTTTCGACGATCGGATTTACGTAGAGATGCCGCAACTCCCGGTCAAAGAGCATAATAATGTTCTCTGAACTCTCCGCCAGAGTTCTGAATAGTTCTTCGGACTGTTTGAGATTTGCGGTTCGCTCATTGAGTCTCTCCTCAAAAAAGACGAGGGTCTTCTTTAGCTGCTCACTTGTCCTTTTTCTCTCGATTGTCAGGGCGATCTGTTCTGAGATGAAAAAGAGAATCTGTTTTTCCTGTTCATCATAAGTGCTCTCACTGATATAATCCTGTACTGCCACTACTCCGATTACCTGCGTGTCACTTTTCAGAGGAATTCCCAGCCAGATCTTAGCATTATGGTCATCTAAGGGAATACCTTTCTCTTTCCTGATCTTCTTGATCATTTTTGCATCGGCAAGAAGTTCTTTCCCGGTTTCAAAGACATATTCAGTTAATCCTTGGGCAGGGTTAGCTCCGGAAGCAGAACCAGTGTGAGTGTTGACTAAGTAGGGATACTCCAGTCTTTTTTTCTCATCATTCCAGAGGGCAATATAGAAATTGTCAGCCGGCATTAGATTTGCTGTTATCCGGTGAATATGAGAAAAAAGCTCATTAATGTCTTCGGCTTTGTGTACCGCTTCCGATATCTCATAGAGAGCTTTTTGGGTCTTCTCCGTTCTAACTTGTCTGGTCAGATCAATAATGATCCCAAGAATTCCTTTTGCCTCTTTGTCAAGAGCAATACCGGAGGCAAAAAGCCTGAGGGGAAAAGATGTCCCGTCTTTCTTTAATCCCTGAAAGTCGGCAGTGGATTGTGTATCATTTTTCATTAACTCATTTGTCAGGTCAGTGACAAGTTTTCTGTCCTCTGAAGCGAACAGGTCAGAGAGATAAATATCATTGGTAATCTTTTCCTGTGAATAGCTGAAGAGATCATAGAAGTTATTATTAACGAAGAGAATCTTTCCTTCGGCATCTGTTTCAAAAACAATCTCCGGGAGATTCTCTACCAGATTCTGATAACGGTTACGGCTTTCAGAGAGTTGAGCGGCTGTTTTCTTATGAGCTTCCAGTTCTTTCGCCAACTCATCTGCCTTGGCCCGTACCTTGATTCTCATAAGCCACTGCCAGAAGAAAATAATAGTTACAATTATTATCAAAGGGATCAGTATAACTAACAGGGTTGAGACCAATATCTCCCTGTTCTGGCTTTCGATTGTGTAAGGAGCTATCCATTTAGAATGCAGAGTGTCGTAAACCCCTGTTTCCATTACCTGGTCAATGGCGTTGTTTAGCTGTAAGATAAACTCTCTTTTGTCAATATCTGCTGCATAACAGTATTCTTGTGAGAATACATGTTGAGAAAGGATGGTTAATTCCTTGATCTCCTTTTCAGATTTCAGATAGCCCCCCTGAACAATATCCAACAGGGCAAGATCATGTTTCTTTGCTGTTAATAAACGTAAAGCGTCCTCCGCATTATCTACTTCAATGATTCGTTCAACATATCTCAAACGATTAGAATACTCGGGCATTATCTCATCACGCTGTACGATGACCTCTTTATTTACCAGATCATTCTCATGATTGATTCTCTGATCATCTTTTCGCTTGAAGATACCTAATCTAACGCGGTTATGAGCCTTCGAAAAATAGAGGTTTTGTGCCCTTTCCTGAGAAAAATGCCATCCCATCAAGAGATCGATCTCGTTTCCTGCTAAAGCCTCCAAAAGCTCGTCCCGTGGTAGTAGTCGTATCTCAAATTCTAATCCGAGAATATCGGCAATTGCCTCTGTTAATTCTATATTGAATCCGGCAGGTTTATTGTTCCTGTCAAGAAATTCATAGGGGGGATAATTCTGGTCTCCAGCAAAGGTTATTATGCTGTCAGTCAAACGGTCGCTATCTGCATTTAAACAAACAATAAACAAACAAGCTATCAGGATTACTGAAAATAGCTTTTTCATCTGTTAAACATCCTCCATGATGTTTATAGTGTTGCTGACGGGTATCAACAAACCGCTAACCATTGAAATAGTGTACATACTGCCGACAGGTAATCTACACTCCCCTTTTTTTGTAAAGCTTTTTATCAAAAATTGTTTGACATCTTTCGATTGAATCTCAGCCTGAGGAAGCTAAAAAGGCTTTTATACTGCTAAAGGATGACCTGTCCTTCAATATTTAGTAAGAGTGATTTTCTCCATTGTTAGGTGAGAGTTGTTAACAGAGCTCTTGCTGATCACTATGTCTCCTTTATTGAGTTTTATCCGAAGCAGTTTATCATTAACTATACTCCTGAGGTTAATCCTTTAAAAGAGTTGACGTTAAACGAAGGCTTTTTTAATTAGCTATAAAAACATTCATAGATTTAAAAGGAGTATATACTTTAGCAACAGACAGGAGGTAGTGATGCGTAAAGTTGTCATTGTTTCGGCAAAAAGAAGCCCGATCGGAAGTTTCGGTGGAGTATTCAAAAATGTTTCGGCTGTTGAATTAGGAACTCAGGTGTTAAAAAGTGTTCTGAAGGAAACTAAAATCCCCGTGTCGGAAATCGACGAGATCATAATAGGAAACGTCATCGGAACCGGATTGGGACAAAATGTAGCCCGCCAGATAGCCATTCATGCCGGCATCCCTTCTGAGATTCCAAGTTATGTAGTTAACAAGGTGTGCGGTTCCGGAATGAAAGCGATCTCTTTAGCCGCGATGATGATCTCTTCCGGCAGAGCTGACGTGATTGTTGCCGGCGGAACAGAGAACATGAGCCAGATACCATATATTCTTCCCGATCAGAGATGGGGGGCAAAGATGGGTGACCGCAAGGCAATAGATCTAATGATCCATGACGGTTTGACCGATATATTCAATAAATATCACATGGGGATAACAGCTGAGAATCTGGTCGATAAATACAATCTCAGCCGGGAAGAACTTGATGAGTTTGCTGCCTTTAGCCAGAACAAAGCGGAAAAAGCTCTCAGGGAGAAGAGATTTAAAGAAGAGATAGTATCCATAAGTATTCCTCAAAGAAAGGGAGACCCGCTAATAATCGAAGAGGATGAGTTTCCCCGTCCCGGTGTTACTAAAGAGAGCCTGGCAAAATTGAAACCGGCTTTTAAGCCTGATGGTAAAGTAACGGCGGCAAATTCTTCCGGAATCAATGACGGAGCAGCTATTCTTCTGCTGATGAGTGAAGAAAAAGCCGGAGAATATGGCTTGAGTCCGCTGGCGGAATATGTGGAAGATGCTTCAGCAGGAGTGGAACCTTCGCTAATGGGAATAGGACCGGTACCGGCAATCAAAAAAGTTCTCTCTCAAACCGGTTGGAGTCTCTCAGACATTGAACTTGCTGAATTGAACGAAGCCTTTGCCGGTCAATCATTAGCGGTCTTACAAGGGTTGCGGGAAGAAAAAATCGGAGAACTGAACAGAGATATCGTTAATGTCAATGGCGGGGCGATAGCTCTTGGACATCCTATCGGAGCAAGTGGTGCCAGAATAGTCGTAACTCTGCTCCATGAAATGCAGAAACGGAGTGCCGGAAAGGGGTTGGCTTCACTCTGTATTGGCGGCGGTATGGGAATAGCCAGTTTATATAAAAGATAGACCAATAAGAATAAGAGAAAATGATGGAGGAATGATGGCTGAGAAACTGAGATTAGAGAACACGGAAAAACTATATCAGAAAGCCTTGGAATTAGTGCCGGGCGCAATACTGGGTATTCGGAGACCTTACAACTTCGTTCCGGGTGAATATCCGATCTTCTTCGATTCTGCCAAAGGGGGGAGAGTGCAGGATGTTGACGGTAACGAGTATATTGATATGCTCTGTGCCTACGGTCCGATTATTATCGGGCATAGAGAGGGAGAGATAGACGATGCGGTCATTGAACAGATAAGAGAAAAAGGTTTCTGCTTCTCGCTGACCCAAGCCTGTCAAAATGAATTAGCAGAAAAGATGCGGGAACTGATCCCCTGCTGTGAAAAGATGGTCTTTGTCAAGACCGGTTCTGATGCTACTACTGCCGCAATAAGGATTGCCCGTGCCTATACCGAAAGGGAGAAGATTGTCCGCTGCGGTTATCACGGCTGGCATGACTGGTGTGTCGAAGTAAAGGGGGGTATCCCGCCGAAATTATACGAAGATATTCATGAAGTGGAATATAACGAGCTCGACCAGCTTGAAGATATGCTCAGAAAAGTCGGAGATAAAACAGCAGCAGTTATTATTACACCTTTAGGGCATCCTCTGGCAGATAAAGTTCAGTATCCCAAACCGGGTTATCTGGAAGGGGTAAAGGAACTGACTCATAAATATGGAGCAGTATTGATCTTTGACGAGATTCGCACCGGTTTCAGAGTCAATCTTGGTGGAGCACAAAAGGAGTTTGGAGTGACTCCGGATCTGGCAGCGTTCGGCAAAGCAATGGCTAATGGCTATGCCATCAGTTCCGTAGTGGGTAAGAAGGAGATAATGGATGTTCTGATAGATAAGGTCTTTCTCAGTTCGACCTTTTTCCCCAACAGCCTGGCTCAGATCGCTGCCCTGAAAACAATAGAGTTACTTGAGCGGGATAACATGCTGGAGATCATCAAACAAAAAGGTGAGAGATTTGCCGGAAAGGTTACCAAAGCAATCGAAGAGAGCGGTATTCCTGCTGAGTTCAGCGGAGCGCCCTGGATGCCTTTTGTGACCTTTATTCCCGATGAAGAAAAGAGACACCGCAAGTACCGGAAAGAGTTCTACACCCAGTTGATTAGAAGGAAGGTGTTTCTTCAGCCCTTCCATCACGGCTACATAGCCTACCGTCATACCGATGAAGATCTGGATTATGCAGCTCAGAGCATAGCAGAAGCTCTTAACGAGCTAAAGAAACTGTAAGCAGAGTTTTTGTTCTGACCTGCCGGAAGAGAAAGAACTCATTCCGCAGATCTTAGGTCAGAGAACGGAAGCGAGAATAAATCAATTAATCAGAGGTAACAAATGAATCCTTTAATCATAACGACAGCTCTTACCGGAGCGGAAACAACCAGGGAAAACCAGCCGAATCTCCCGATTACTCCCGCTGAACAGGCGGATGAAGCCAGAAGATGTTTCGAAGCCGGTTCCAGGGTATTACATCTGCACGTCAGAGAAGATGACGGCTCTCCCTCACAAAGACTGGAACGATTCGAGGAAGCTTTGTCCAAAATCAGAAGAGCAGTTCCGGAGATGATCATTCAGATCTCGACCGGTGGTGCGGTCGGAGTTTCTTTCGAGGAGAGAATGGCTCCTCTCCAGTTAAAGCCTGATATGGCGACTCTCAATGCCGGAACACTAAATTTCGGTGACGAGATCTTCACTAACAGCCCCAAAGATATTGTCCGGTTAGCAGAATACTTTAAAGAGGTGGGGGTTGCCCCCGAGATAGAGGTCTATGAATCCGGAATGATCGATTATGTAGCTAAACTGGTGAAGAAGGAGATATTGGTCCATCATCCCCTTCATCTTCAGTTTGTGCTGGGAGTCCCGGGAGGGATGAGCGGTAAACCGAAGAATGTCCTCTATATGGCTGAACACCTGAAAGAAGAGATACCCGAAGCAACCTGGGGCGTTGCCGGAATAGGGAGATGGCAGCTTCCCTGTGCGATGATGGCACTCGTTATGGGTGGTCATATCAGAGTAGGATTCGAAGATAATGTCTATTATCATAAAGATGTTTTAGCTGAGTCCAATGAACAGCTCGTTTCCCGGATTGCCCGCATAGCCGGCGAATACGGAAGAAAGCTGGCTGCTCCGGAAGAAGCAAGAGCAATCTTAGGCCTGGAATCCTGATCCCGGTCTCTTACATTTAAGCATTCAGAAGAACAGTATAATTATTGATCAACAGGCACGGAATTCCGTGCCTGTTTTCATTACAGGCTGATCTGCAACAGCACGGTTCCGATTAACTTATCTCTTTTAGCTTAGGGCAGAAATCCGGTTTTTTACTGGTTGTGTTCTCTTCAGGGAAGGAAAATTATTCGTCCGGAGCGGTAACTAAACTCTTCACAAAGTAGAAAGCTCTGGGCAGTTTAATAGCAGTCCGGAATTCTATCTCCGGCGTATAATCGAGCAAACTCCATTGCTCTGCGTAGGGGTTGTCTGCAGTAAAGATCAAGTATCCGGAAGCATTGGCCACCGGAGACCATTGCAGGAAGACACTATCTTCGATAAATAATACCGTAACATCTTCCGTCTCTTCCAAACTATCCCCGGCAGAGGTGAAGATAACAGACTGTGAGAGATCGGATTCTCCACCGCTAAAAACTGCTGAAACCTGATAGATGTAAAATTCTCCGGGAACTATATCAAAATCTAAATATGCTCTGTGTATAACAAGATTACCGGGATTCAATAGTATTCCGTCCCGGTAGATTCTGTAGCCGTCGGGATTACTCTCCGGATAAGGCAACTCCCAGGTTAGACCGGCAAACTCATCAGTTCCGAAGACATCTCTGATCAGCGGAGCTGTCAGGGCAAGTGGTACCATTTCATAATCGAGTTGAGTCTGGACAGAATCGTTGATAGTGAAAGAGAACAAGGGAGAGGAATGATAGCCGGGAGCTGAAAACTGCACTTCATAATCAGCGGGAACGAGTAAACGAAAATACCGTCCGTACTCCTCACTACTCAGATAAGGAGTTCGCCAGACGCCGGTATCGTCTATTCCAGGAATAAAAACTTCTGCAATCAACGGTTCTTCCGTAGCAAAATCTGTGATGATCCCGGTTAAGGTAGAGTGATGAACCCGTCTTAACAATATCAAAGCTGCCTCCAGATTGTCCTCGCATATTTGCTGCATCTGGGTCGGCGGCGGGATGAACACTGTAGCCATTTCCAGTGTATGAGCAAAGATTCCGAAATTACAATAGGCATCATCTTCACAAGTACCATTGGCAGGATATAACTGCCAGCTATGCTGGGCAGTATAGTGCCCCGTACCGCTAAGTCTCGGGATGGTTGCTGCCATAGTCTGGGCCAAAGCCGATTGTGCTAAAACATCAGGAGAAACAAGATACCAGTCATAACCTGGAGGATAAAGAACCCATTGTCCGTAACTGTGATAGGAGATACCGGCAACAAAATGTCTCTCCCCCCAGAGTGTCCTGAGAGCAGAGGTTTCCGGTTCCGATGAGGGGGATGGTCCACCGTATGTGCTGGAACTCTGGCTTGAGCCAAGCTGCCATTCATGGGTGTAATTCCGGTTGATATCGACTCCGTCATTAGAGTTGATATACCCGGTATTGCCGTTATCCCTGATATTTTTTCTCCAATTAGTATTTACTTGATCTATGACAATCTTATGTCCATCCGGATTCATCAGAGGTATGAACCATACTTCAGTGTTATCCACTAAATAGGTGATTTCCGGATCGATACCGTAATTATCGATCAAATGCCAGAGAATGAGCATTATCATTTCCATACTGATCGGTTCTCTGGCATGTTGCCCTCCACTGTAATATACTGCAGGTTTGTCGCTTTCCACAGCCGGATTCGCAGTCACTTTCAATGCCCAGATATCATGGGCAAAGTCTTCATAAGTTAGATTACCAGCGGTAAAATACTCTTTTCCCCGGCTGTCCCCGATGTTGTAGAGCAGGGCAAGATCAGGATTTTCTTGGGAAATCGTTGTCAATTCACCGAGCATCATGTCATAACTGCGGTAACCGGGTAACTCTCTCGTTCTCAGCCGGAGGTTGTTCCGCATCTCACTTTCTGTGAACAGGATCTCAAAATTGTAGCCAAGTGTCTCAAACCCGGAAAGCTTGTCTTCTCCAGCTATAACATGAAGGTGTTCCTCCGGTTTCAGGCTGATTATCTCATAACCCTCAGAGATTATATAGTCAATGAGCTCTTGTTCCGGTTCCGGAAAATTAACTACGACATAGTCGCTTTCCACCGAAAAAACTATGCTGCTAAGAAGCAACAGAACAACAATAAAAACATACTTTTTTATCAAATGGCTCTCCTCTACCAGGACTCACCTAATAACAATAATTTTTCAAACTAAAGTAAAGCTTTGTATGTCATTAGAACGTGTCAAATGTTAATTTCTTTCCTCAACCATTATTCCCCCTGTTCTAATTGGTTACAGGACTCTTCCTATCCTTAGGATACCATTAGGAATCCTTATAGACGGACCCCCTCCCACTATAGTATAATCTAATGGTCTCCTAAGGGTACGATCCTTGTTTTGCTGAGGCAGAAAAAGTATTGAGTTGATACGCTGAATACCAATAATGTTAAGGGGAAAGCGGTTATCGTAAAAGTAGTTATGAGACATATCTTAGCAAGTATCTGTTTTAGGGAACAACAGTCGAGTCTTTAAATGGAATCGAAATCTTTCTATAAGTGTAGAGGAAACATCTATCGGATGTAACAACAGCAGAAATTATCCCATAGTCTTTTTATTCTTTCTTCGATCGGATACAGGTTTTTCAGGCTAATCCATAATTCAAAAATATAAGAGAGAAGGAAAACGATAAAAATCACCTTGACTATTTACTGATAGTGTTTTCATTGGAATAAAGTAGACAACAATTTCAATTTTGATGATAGGGGTATCAAAAGGGATCTTAAGATGATTAATAAAGACACATTGAGAGAAAATCAGCTCATCCACAGAATTGAGGATATGAGGAAGAAAGCGAGTAGTGAACTATGTGTTAAAAGAAAAACAGAGTTGGGTCAGTTCATGACTTCTGCTTCAGTATCTCATTTTATGGCATCCTTATTTCCCGACTACCTCAATGATAGAATTTATTTACTGGATCCGGGAGCTGGTGTGGGTTGTTTAACAACTGCTTTTCTTTCCCGAGTGAAGAACTGGGAAAGTGTAAAAAACATCGATGTAGATGCCTATGAAATCGATGAGATCATGTTGCAATATCTGAACAATACTCTTAACTCCAACCGGGCTGAAGGTTCCTTTGCTAATAGGCGGCTGAACCTGCGAGTAATTGATCAGGACTTCGTTCAAAGTGCAGCTGAAGATATCTTTATGTCTGATGGATTATGGAATAAAATGGAAGAAAGTAACACAAATAGTAAATATACCCACTGTATTATGAATCCTCCCTACAGAAAGATTAAGAGTTCATCCCTTCATCGCAAACTGCTGCGTTCCGTCGGTATAGAAACAGTGAATCTCTATTCCGGATTTGTAGCATTATCATTATCTTTGCTGCAGGATTCAGGTTATCTTGTTGCTATAATACCCCGAAGTTTTTGTAATGGTTCTTACTATAGGCCTTTTAGGGAATTGATTCTCAATAATTCTGCCATTAAGCACATTCATCTCTTCGGTTCGAGAAAAAAGACATTTAAAGACGACAATGTATTACAGGAAAACGTTATCATAATGTTGCAAAAGAAGGTGCCTCAGAAAGAGGTTATCGTTACAACATCAACAGATGATAGCTTCATTGACTTGAGAACAGAAGTTTTTGATTTTGAGAATATTGTAATTCCGGAAGACAAAGAGAGGTTTATTCACATTCCGGTCAAAGAGGGAGAGAAAAGAGAAATAGGGAATGACAGATTTTCATATACTTTAGACGACTTGGATATTCAGGTATCAACCGGTCCTGTTGTAGATTTCAGATTAAAAAGCTTTCTGCGTTGGGAAATATCGGCAGATACCGTACCTTTGTTATATCCTTGTCATTTTTCTGAAATGAAATCTATCCGGTATAAATCGAGCAGCAAAAAACCAATAGCTATAATAAAAAACAGTGAGACTATGAAATGGCTTTATCCTAAGGGGAATTATGCTGTTGTCAGAAGGTTTTCTTCGAAAGAGGAAAAGAGAAGGATAGTAGCAAGTGTTGTTGATTTTGAAGATTTTAATGCCGAGTTCATAGGGTTTGAGAACCACCTTAACGTATTTCATAAGCGGAAGATGGGGTTGCCTTTACATCTGGCCTGGGGTCTGGTAGTTTATCTCAATTCAAGTTTTGTTGATGATGGATTTCGTAGATTCAGCGGTCATACTCAGGTTAATGTTACGGACTTAAAAATGTTAAGATATCCTAGCATAGATTCGTTGATCTACTTAGGTAAATGGGCTTATCAACAGGATAAACTTACTTCTGAGAAAATTGACTTGCAGTTAGAGAAAATGATAAAGGGAGACTATAATGCCGCATCCACACATTAGTAAAGCATTAGCTATACTTAAAGCCATAGGAATGCCTCCGGGACAGCAAAATGAAAGATCAGCGTTGTGTTTTTTGGCGCTGTTAGACTTGACTCCTCAAAAAAAATGAAAAGAGGCGAAGAATCCTTTGATTGGGATTACCCCGATTATGGAATGGGTAAGAAAGCATTACGGTTTTATCTATAAACCTAACACGAGAGAGACATTTAGAAGATATTCTATGCACCAGTTCCTTGAAGCCGGGATAGTACTGTCCAATCCTGATCAACCTGAGAGACCGGTGAACAGTCCAAAATATGTTTATCAAATTGAATCTTCATTTCTATTACTTATCCGATGTTTTAACACTCATCGCTGGAATAAAGCTCTGGCAAACTGTTTGAGTCTTAATCAGACTTTAGCTCAAAGATATGCTAAAGAACGCAATACTCAGCTTATTCCGATACAAACATCCACCCAAGCTAAGATAAAACTCAGCCCTGGAAAGCATAACGAGTTAATAACAGAGATCATCGAGCAGTTTGCTCCGAGATTTGTTCCTGCTGCTCAGATAGTATATGTCGGAGATACCAAGAGCAAATGGGGACATTTTGATAAACAGTTCATAGAGAGGCTTGGTGTTATAATTGATTCTCATGGGAAGATGCCGGATATCATTATGTTTTGTGACGAGAGAAAATGGTTGGTATTGATTGAAGCTGTAACGAGTCATGGTCCTGTTAACAGCAAAAGACATTCGGAATTAACCCGGCTGTTTGAAAAGTCTCAAGTGGGCTTGGTTTATGTTACAGCATTTCCGGATCGGACTACGATGGCTCGATATTTGAAAGAGATAGCCTGGGAAACAGAAGTATGGATTGCTGATGCACCTTCTCACCTCATCCATTTTAACGGGGAAAGATTTTTAGGACCATATTGACTTATGACTGATAATAACTGGTGATAGCAAACAATCAATGGATAGAATAAAGTGGTATTTTTCCATTGTCGAATACAATGAATCATCATTATTTATTAGGATCTTGTTGCTGGGTGTTTGTATTATCAAATAAGAATCCAATAAGGATAATAAATATGAAGATTGTTCTACAGAGAGTTCGGGAAGCAGAAGTTACGGTTGCAGGTGAGTCAATTTCCCAAATCGGGAGAGGTCTCTTGCTTCTTTTAGGGGTGGATAATGGTGACGACGGTTCCCAGATTCCCTGGCTGGCGAAGAAGGTTTCTGAATTGAGAATATTTCCAGACAAGGCAGGGAAGATGAATCTTTCGGTTAAGGATGTCGGGGGAGAGATACTGCTCGTTTCGCAATTCACCCTCTCGGCTAATATCGAGCGGGGAAGGAGACCCGATTTCTTCACTGCTGCCGAACCGGAAAAGGGAGAGAGATTATACCTGGAGTTTGCCCGGGAACTCGAAAAGAATGGTATAATTCCCAAACTGGGGATTTTCGGTGCCAATATGCAGGTCAGTCTGATCAACGATGGACCGGTCACTTTCGTAATGGAAAGGTAATTCCGGTAATAGCTGCAATTTATTCTGGTTTTTTCAGAACAATACTTGATTTCCTGAATCCCAATTTCACTATAATCTTAGCATTTAGACAATGCTCTGAACCGTTTCGATTGTATATACTCGTGACTTTAAAGTCTCAGATCAGGGTGGTTAAGAAACATATCTGGTTAGGAATACAGAGAGTCGAAACAGGATCAGCTTTTCTGATAAGGGGCAAGACCGGTATCTTTATGTCAGATGGTTTCAAGTTCTTAGCTGTAGGTGTTTGCCGGATTAAGGACGATAATTATTGACTAATTTGCTGAGAGAGATTTTTTGTAAGACAAAGAAAAAAAATGATTTTCAAGGGGGAATAATGCCTAAAGTAAGAAAGGAAACAATGGATGGAAACAATGCAGCAACGCATGTCGCTTATGCTTTTAGTGAAGTAGCGGCTATATATCCGATAACTCCTTCCTCCACCATGGGAGAGTTAGCAGATGCCTGGTCAGCCGAAGGGAGAAAGAATGTTTTCGGACTACCGGTAGAGGTTGTAGAATTACAGTCAGAAGGCGGTGCAGCAGGAGCCGTTCATGGAGCTCTTTCCGCCGGTGCTTTGACAACGACTTTTACCGCCTCTCAGGGATTGATGCTGATGCTGCCTAATATGCATAAGATAGCCGGGGAGATGCTTCCTGCGGTTTTTCATGTTTCAGCCCGTTCTCTGGCAGCTCAATCATTATCGATCTTTGGAGATCATTCCGATGTCATGTCAGCCCGCAATACCGGGTGGGCGATGATGGCAGGCTGTTCGGTACAGGAAGTACTTGATTTAGCGACCATTTGTCATCTTTCGACATTGAAGGCGAAAATCCCGTTTTTGAATTTCTTTGATGGTTTTCGTACTTCCAATGAGATCCAGAAGATTGAAGTAATGGATTATGAAGCTCTGAAAGAGCTGATTGATATGAAGTATATCGAGGATTTCAGAAGCAGAGCAATGAATCCGGAGAATCCGAGAGTGAAGGTCGGGGCGCAGAATCCCGATGTCTATTTCCAGGGGAGAGAGACAGTCAATAATTACTACAAAGCAGCTCCTGCCATAGTTCAGGAATACATGAATCTTTTTGCCAAAAGCTTCGGCAGAGAATATAACTGTTTTGATTATGTTGGAGACCCCGAAGCGGACAGAGTGATTGTTGCCATGGGCAGCGGTTGCGAGACGATCGACGAGGCTATCAAGTATATGAACGGTAACGGCTACAAGGTAGGTCTGATCAAGGTCAGATTATACCGTCCCTTCTGTGTAGAGAGTTTCAACAAAGCGCTGCCGACATCGGTTAAAAAGATCGCGGTCTTAGACAGGACGAAAGAGCCCGGATCGATCGGAGAGCCGCTTTATCTTGATGTGGTGACCGCATTACAGGAGAGAAGGGATATCAAAGTTGTAGGGGGGAGATACGGTCTTTCCTCGAAAGAATTCACCCCTTCAATGGTCAAGTCGGTCTATGATCACCTGAACGGTAAAGCTTTTCACGGATTTGTTGTCGGGATAAACGATGATGTCTCCAAACTCTCCATAGAGGTAAAAGACAGAATTAATACTATTCCCCAAGGAACGATCAGTTGTAAGTTCTGGGGATTAGGTTCGGACGGTACTGTTGGAGCGAACAAGAATTCCATCAAGATTATCGGTGACAGTACCGATATGTACGCTCAGGGTTATTTCCAGTACGATTCCAAGAAATCGGGCGGGATAACGAGAAGTCATCTTCGTTTCGGCAAAGAACCTATCCAATCGGCATATCTCGTCCAGAATGCGGATTTTATCGCCTGCCATAATCAGGCTTTTATCGGCAGATATGATCTGTTGGAGGGGATAAAAGAGAACGGGACATTTCTGCTCAACTCCAATTGGAGTTCCGAAGAGGCTTTCTGTAAGCTGACCAAAGAGATGCAGGAAACGATCATCAAGAATAAGATAAAATTTTACAACATAGACGCCCTGAAGATAGCGAATTCCGTAGGTTTGGGCAACAGGATCAACTCCGTTATGCAGACCGCTTTCTTTCTCATCTCAGGAGTTTTAGACAGAAAAGAGGCGATAAAGCTGATCAAGGAAGCAATCAAGAAGACCTATCAGAAGAAGGGTGAAAATGTGGTGAAGATGAACTGGGAAGCAGTTGATAAAACGGATGAAGCCTTGAAAGAGATATCCGTTCCGGCAGAACCTCCCAAAGGATGTTCGGATTTGAAAAAACTTGTTCCGGATAATGCCGATGAATTCACCCGGAAGGTCATTGAGCCGATCATGCGGGAAAAGGGGGATGAGATACCGGTCTCTATGATGCCGTTGGATGGATATGTTCCCTCCGGCACGACTAAACTGGAAAAACGTGGTGTCTCCGCTTTCGTTCCTCACTGGATAGCTGAAAAGTGTATCCAGTGTAACTTCTGTTCTCTGGTCTGTCCGCATGCTGCGATCAGGGCAAAACTATTTGATCCGAAGCTGCTGGAGAAAGCGCCGGAAACTTTCAATACCCTGGAAGCATCCGGAAAGGATAAAGATAACTATAAATTCAAGGTTCAGGTTTATATTGAAGACTGTCAGGGGTGTCGTAACTGTGTTATTGAGTGTCCCAAGCAGGCTTTGGAAATGAAGCCTATCGAAGAGGAGAGAGAAAAAGGCGAGTTCCGCAATGAGCTTTTCTTTGAAACTCTTCCGAACGATGTACTCGGTGAAACTCTGAAGGAGACCACTATCAAAGGGAGCCAGTTCAAGCAGCCGCTGCTTGAGTTTTCCGGTGCCTGTGCCGGTTGTGGGGAGACACCCTATGTGAAGCTGATCACTCAGTTATATGGGGACAGAATGATCATTGCCAATGCCACCGGTTGTTCTTCAATCTGGGGCGGCACGTTTCCCACCATTCCTTACTGCAAGAATGCTGACGGTGAAGGACCGACCTGGGCTAATTCCCTCTTCGAGGATAATGCCGAATACGGCTTTGGGATGAGACTGGCAGTCGATTCCAACCGCAGATTATTAGCTCTGAACATTGTTGAGTTACTGAAAATAGGTACAGATCAAGCGCTTTCTGAAGCACTCAAGAATGCCCAGGAACTCTGGAACGAGAAAAGCAGAGAGGCAAAAGAGAATGTCAAGCTGATCAAGAAGCTGTTACCGAAAGCACTCGGGAATCCGGAGACCGATCCCTTTGTAAACAGGATAATCGAACTGCAAAGCTATTTCATTCAGAAAAGCGTCTGGGCTTTCGGTGGTGACGGATGGGCTTATGACATCGGTTATGGCGGTCTTGATCATGTTCTGGCAGCGAACAGGAATGTTAATATCCTGGTAATGGACACTGAGGTCTATTCCAACACCGGCGGTCAGGCATCGAAAGCTACCCCGCTGGGAGCAGTAGCTAAATTTGCCGAGTCCGGAAAAAAGACTACAAAGAAAGACCTGGGAATGATGCTGATGAGTTACGGTTATATCTACGTAGCCTCAGTTGCAATGGGTTATGACAAGAACCAGCTGATAAAAGCTCTTGTGGAAGCAGAGAGTTATGACGGGCCGTCAATCATCATAGCCTATGCCCCCTGTATCAACCACGGACTTGATATGTCTCTTACCCAGAAGGAAGAGAAACTGGCAGTTGAGTCTGGATACTGGATTAATTACCGTTTCGACCCAAGATTGAAAGAGATGGGTAAAAACCCGTTACAGCTTGATTCCAAAGAACCTTCGGTAGCAGTGACCGAGCTTCTTGATAAAGAAAAGAGATACAGTTCCCTTAAACATAGCTTCCCGGAAAGCTATAAAGAGTTCCGGGCAGAGATAGAGAAATTCGTCAAGGAACGTTATGCATCCTATAAAAGACTGGCAGAGAAGTTCTGAGGCGTAAGACAGCAATAGCATTAAACGGAAAAGTCCCCGGAGTATAAAGGGGACTTTTCCATTTTAACTACCATTTATTCCCGGCGGAATTTTCTCTGAGACTTTTTCCTGAAAATCACAATGTTTTCCGGTTGATCTTCTCAAGACAATGAAGCGGCTAATCTCCCTGCCAATAGTCTTTGAATATAATTCAGTTGACACAAAGAGCGAATCATCAAACCTATCAATCCGAATTCATTAAATGCAGTAAGCAACTAAAGATCACTTATACCAATGAGGAGAGATGAACAGGATCAAGGTTTTATCCGAAGAGGTTACAAATAAAATAGCTGCCGGAGAGATCATCGACCGTCCGGTTTCCATAGTCAAAGAACTGGTCGAGAATTCCCTGGATGCAGAAGCTGACAGGATAACCGTTATTCTGGAAAACGGCGGCAAGAAAAGGATCCAGGTTATCGACAACGGCAGAGGTATGAGCGAAGAAGATGCTCTGTTAGCCTTTGAACGTCATGCGACAAGTAAGATCCGTAATGTAGAGGATATCATCAGGATCTCTTCCCTCGGCTTTCGGGGGGAAGCGCTTCCGAGTATCGCTTCGGTGAGCAGGATGGAATTAACCTCCAGAGACGGAGAAAATGATACGGCGACCAGGATAGAACTGGAGTTCGGTACTATCAAGAATGTCGGCAAGGTCTCAGCAAACAAAGGAACGGATATCACAGTGAAATATCTGTTCAGTAACCTTCCTGCCCGCAAAAACTTCCTTAAATCTGAACAGGTCGAATTTAAACATATCAGCGACTATATCCATTATCAGGCTTTAACTTTCCCCGGTATCCATCTCAGACTGCTTAACAACGGGCAGGAGAAGTTGAACTATCCGGCAGCGGCAGACAGGGCACAACGTCTTTCAGCCGTTTTGGGAAGCGGGTTTTATAAACAGGACTTTGTTAAGATCTCCGGTGAAAACGAACTGATCAGCGTTGAGGGGTTTATCGGCGGTTTGGAAGAAACCAAAGGGACTTTCTCCGATTACCGCTATATCTTTATCAACGGAAGATTTATCCGGGACAGAATTATCATCCATGCCCTTCGAACAGCTTACGAACCTTTCATCAAGAAATACCGCATCTACCAGCAGGGGAAAACGCCACCCTATATTCTTTTTCTGAATGTCAATCCTGAACTTATAGATTTTAATGTCCATCCGGCGAAACTGGAAGTCCGGTTTCGTGATCCTCATCTTGTTCACAGCTTTACCAAAGCTACGATTGTTCAGGCTTTGCTTGATTATCAGGAGGATAAATTCAAGATAGCGACCGAGAAGTTCGGTCATATCTATAAAGAGGGTGATCCCACAATGCTGGAGAAGCAGATAACAGCCGGTAAGGGTGGCAGGAAGGCGGATAAAAAAGAATTAAAGCAGATGAACATCATGCTGAAGGAACTCTATCAGCCTGACCTGTTCAGGCAAGATCCGCTGGAAGCTGCGGGAAGATCCGATGTCTCCCAGTCCGGGCAGAAAACAGTTCCCTCAGACCTTTATCTACCACCGGAAGAGGATGTCGTTAATCCCTGGCAGCTTCACAATAGCTATATCCTGGTTCAGAGTGATGATGGCTTGATAATGATCGATCAGCATGCAGCTCATGAAAGAATAATCTATGAGAGGATCTTTCACCGGATGTGCGGAGTCCCGGCTGAATCACAGAAGATGCTCTTTCCCATTGTTGTTGACATTCCTCCCATTCTCAAAGAAACAGTGAATCAACTGCTTGATAATAATCCGGAACTGCTGAAAATGGCAGGATTTTCCCTGAAGGCATTCAGTGGAGACTCGATAGTGATAGAAGAGATACCGGTGGAACTGGGCAACTGGGATGGGGGGGAGGTCTTTAAGGATATCCTATTTCAGTTACAGGATGAATACAAAGAAACGGAAGATTTTCGGGACAGCATAGCGAAATCAGTCTCTTGTAAAGCAGCTATCAAAGCCGGAGAAAAGATATCCAAAAAAGAGATGCTGAAGCTGATAAATGATCTCTTTGCCTGCCAGGTGCCGTATTTTTGCCCGCACGGCAGACCGGTGCTGATAAAATTTACCCTCACCGATCTGGAGAGAAAATTTAAAAGGATATGAAACCGCTCATCATAATCGAAGGACCAACAGCCAGCGGTAAAAGCGGAGTAGCTCTTCAACTGGCGGAGAAGATCGGGACAGAGATTATCTCTGCAGATTCCCGGCAGGTATATCGTTATATGAATATTGGTACTGCCAAACCCTCGGTTTCGGACAGGGGAAAGGTTGTTCATCATCTGGTTGATATTGTTGATCCTGATGAAGAGTATAGTGCCGGTCAGTTTATCAGCGATGCAGAAAAGATCATCAAGAAATTGGGAGAAGAGGGGAAAGTACCCATTATCTGCGGGGGAACCGGATTTTATGTCAAAGCTCTGCTGGAAGGGCTTTTTGCTGCCCCGGAGATACCACTTAAAGTGAAGAAGGAAATCGAAGAGCTGGAGGACAGCAAAGGTACAAATTATCTGCATACTATGCTGAAACATATTGATCCGGAATCTGCTCTGAGAGTTCATCCGAATGACAGTTACCGGATAAAGAGAGCGCTGGAGATCTGGATAGCAACCGGGGAAAAAGTCGGTGAACTGTGGCAAAGGCAGAGTAAAGAGGACAAGAGGTATGATCCTTTCCGGATTATGATCACAGAAGAGCGGGATGTAATTTATGAGAGGATAAACCGGAGACTGGAGAAAATGATCAAGGACGGCTTGATAGATGAGATAAAAGAGCTGATCAAGAAAGGCTATGGAGAAAAGGATCCGGGTATGACCTCAGTCGGGTACCGGGAATTTTTGCCCTATGTCAGCAGCAATGATCCTTTCACTCTTTGTCTGGAAGAAGCAAAGAAGAATACCAGGAATTATGCCAAGAGACAGTTTACCTGGTACAGAAAAATTGTCTTCGATCTGGTCCTCCGGAATGAGGGGTCGGGATCAGGTTTTTCTGATGAGATCCTGAAAAAGTTTTATGAAAAGGAGAAGAAGTCATTATCTTGATTGTTAGGTACTAAAGAAATTACGTCCGAAAGAAGAATCGGTACTCAGTTACATGATTTAAACTATCAGGAATAATGACGATTGTCTAAAGGAAGGTAGGAAATGATTATTGCCCGCGTGAATGACTACGAAATCGAGGAAAAAGAGTATTTAGCCGAGTTAAGGAAGCTTCTGAGAGAGGTAGATCTGCAGACTCCCGATCCGGCATTGGGAAACAAAGCTCTGGATAATCTGATCAATGGAGCTCTTATCTTGCAGGAAGCCCGTAATCATAATGTGCAGGTCACAGAGGATGAAGTTCAGCAGGAAATGATACAGCTGCAGTTGAAATTCAAGACTCCTGAAGAATTCGAAAATATGCTTTCCTGTTCCGGCTGCACAGAAGAACAGATTTTTCAGCTGATGAAAGATAAGCTAATGGTTCGCAGGTATCTGGAGAGTTGTATTCCGAATGATTTCAAAGTTGATGATGAGTATCTCAAAGACTTTTATCAAAAGCATATTGAATTATTCTATACCGAGGAGATGGTAAGAGTATATCATATCTTAATACCTTTCGAGAAAGGAATAGCAGCAGCCAGAGAACTGCGGGCAGGGATATCCAAGCCGGCAGATTTCTATCGAGCTGCCGAGGGTTGTTCGGAATGTCCGAGTTGCTGCCAGGCAGGAGATCTTGGATTTATCATCAAAGGGAAAATGGTTGAGGATTTTGATGAGGTTGCTTTCAGCCTCCCAAAAAACGAGATCAGTCAGCCGATAGAAACAAAACACGGTTATCATATTATCATGGTTACTGACCATAAAGATGCCGGGACATTGAGTTTCGAGGAAGTAAAAGAACCGGTAAAAAAGAGATTATACCAGATTGAGTACGACCTGAAAATAGAGAGACACATTATCGATTTGCGAGAGAAGGGAGATATCTATGTCAATGAAGAGTATTTTATGTCCAATAATTAAAGAGGAAATAGTCTTATGTCACTGTTAGGTGTTAATATCGATCATATCGCAACCATCAGACAAGCGAGAATGGGAATGGAACCTGAACCGTTACATGCGGCATTGATTGCCGAACAGAACGGAGCCGACCAGATTACTGTTCATCTCAGAGAAGATCGGCGTCATATACAGTTGAGAGATGTTAAAATGCTCAGAAGCATAGTAGCGACTAAGCTTAACCTGGAGATGGCAGTTACGACAGAACTGATAGCAATTGCCAAATCGGTCAAACCGGATACTGTTACCCTTGTCCCGGAAAAACGGGAAGAGATTACCACTGAAGGTGGTCTGATAATCAATCTGAAGAATTTTGAAGATAAAATAAAGGAACTGATGGAGGAAGGAATTGAGGTGAGTCTTTTCCTCGATCCGGATATTGAGAAGATCAAACTTGCCGAAAAGCTCAAAGTTCCCGCAGTCGAAATTCATACCGGCTGTTATGCAAATGCTGTTTCGGAGAAAGATATAGCTAATCAACTTAGCAGGATTTATAATGCGGCTAAGGCTATTAAATCAGCCGGGATGAGAGTTGTTGCCGGGCATGGGATCAATTACCATAATGTCTTTAAGCTCAGAGATTTAAAGATCATTGAAGAATATAACATCGGGCACAGCATTATCTCGCGTGCGGTATTCACCGGTCTGGCTGAAGCGGTAGCGACGATGAAAAGAATGATATCATAACCTGTCAGAATAGCTTTCGGATCAAGCAGTTTATAAGGCGGAGATTATGCAGAAGAGTGAAGCCTGCAGAATTGAGTGGTTGCTGATCCCGGCACCTGATCTCGAAAAAGGGAAAGACTTTTACTGTAAGGTCTTTGGCTTCCGGATCACCGACTATAATACCACTTTTGCGATTTTTAAAGCCGGTAATATCAGTGGAGGTTTAGATTCCGGACTCTCCCCGTCTTCTAACAGTCTCAGTTTTTCAATAACAGTTGAAGATATTCCAATGATATTGAACAAGATAGTTCAATATCAGGGAAAGATCATCAGAGAGAAGTATTCTCTGGGAACTAATCTCGGTTTTTGTGCCCAATTTGCCGATCCGAACGGTAACGTTATTGAGCTCTATTCCGCTAAATAAACCGAGAGAGACAGCAATCGGGATTTTAGCGGTCTATCCTTTTTACCCGTTACCCTATTACCGCGCTATACTAAGCTTCAAAACCCAAACTTTTGGGAAAAAACAATCCTACCCCGATCCGATTTAGAACCGCCCAAAGAAGAGAGAGTCCAAAGAGTATTACCGGAACAAGGTTTTCTGCATTTTAAAGGGAAAGTCCTTGACGATTTAACCATTAAAAAAGAAGGGTCATTCAGATACATTTCACCCTTGATCCGACGACCATATTAGGCACTCAAATAGCACCAGCTAAGTGCCTCACCTTAATGATAGAAATTTATGAAAATGAGTATAAAATACACATAGGAGGATGGAAGATGGTATTGAACTCGAAAAAGTCACTCATAACCGGAATGAAAGAGAAACACCGGGTCTTGACTGAGTTTCCTTTTGAGGTTATCGAGCTGGAACGAGGATATGCTAACCGCTATCTGCGTGTTGATCTGTCGAAGATGGAGATCGGTATTCACCCCGTCACAGAGCAGATGAAAGAGCTCTGGGTTGGGGGAAAGGGTTTTGATCTCTGGTTATCATTCAAGGAGATAAACCCGAAAACTCAATGGGATAGTCCGGAGAATCCACTCTGTTTTTCCCCGGGACCTTTGGGTGGTACGACCTCATTTCCCGGTTCGGGAAAGACTCTGGTAACAGCGATCTCCCCGTTAACCAATATCATGATCGATAGTAATGTCGGTGGTTATTTCGGACCTTATCTTAAATTTGCCGGATTTGATGCACTGCTGATTACGGGCAAAACTGCAGAGGAGGTAGTCTTGATTATTGATGCAGCAAAAGGTAAGGTAAGGATCGAGACTGCTCCGGAAGAGCACCTTGACTCTCATCTTCTGGCTGAGGAACTGACCGAGATGTATGCCGATGATGAACTTGATAAGCGGAACGTTGCTGTTGTATCGACGGGAAGTGCTGCTGCTTATTCCCGGATAGCAATGCTCAATTTTTCCTTCTGGGACTGGAGAAGAGGAGTAACTCGTCTCAAACAGGCAGGAAGAGGGGGTATCGGAATGGTATTCCGGAATAAGGGGTTGAAAGCTCTGGTAGCCAAAAACCGTGATATAACACCATCCTGGAGGATCGAGGAGAGCAAAGTCGCTCATCTGCTCAGACCTGAGAAGATCTCGATCCAGGAAGATAAGGAAGAGATTGCCAGGATAAATGAGATCATTAAAAAATGGCATAAAGACGAGGAGTACGTAATTGAGATGATGCAGGATATCCAGCAGGAGTTCAAGCATATCTCCAAAACTGCGATCGATATCCTGACCAAAGAGACAGGAACTCCCAGAGCATATCTCTATCACATTGCAACCTTCTATAAATCATTGAGCTTAGACCGCAAGGGTGAGATAAATATCCAAGTCTGCATGGGAACAGCGTGTCATGTCAAAGGAGCAGCGAGAATAACAGACCGTTTGGAGAAGGTTTTGGGGATTAGATGCGGCGAAACTACACCTGACAAGAAATTCTCTCTGGAAGCTGTTGCCTGCCTTGGGGCATGTAGTATAGCACCGGTGATCAAGATTGGAGATAAGGTAGTCGGAAATGTTAAGGTAAAAGATGTCGAACAGATTTTGAAGAATATCGGAGAGAAGGAGGGGGAGTCATGAAAAAGCTATATCCGGAAGATCTGAATAAAATAGCCCTTTCCGTTAAAGAAAACAGAGCGAAATACAAAGGGATGTTGATGGTTTGTACCGGCACGGGATGTGTCTCTGCCGCAGGTATGGAGATTAAGAACAAGTTTGCTGAAGAATTGAAGAAACACAAACTTGACCACGATTATCTGACAGTAGGTACCGGTTGTAACGGTTTCTGTGCCGTAGGACCGATCTGCGTTCTGCAGCCGGAAGGTACTTTCTATCAGAAGCTGAAGCTGAAAGATGTCGAAGAGATAGTGGAATCTCACCTGAAAAACGGTAAAGTAGTAGAAAGATGTCTGCACAGAGATCCTCGCAGCGGAGAAATGCACAGGACGATGCAGGATATCAAGTTCTTCACCAAACAGCAGCTCATAGCATTAAGAAATAAGGGTTTAATAGACCCTGAGAATATTGATGATTATATCTCCCGCGACGGTTATCAGGGATTAAAGAAAGCTCTGGCTGAAATGACACCGGAGCAAATAATTGATCTCGTCAAAGCCTCTGCTATCAGAGGCAGAGGTGGTGGTGGCTTCCCTGCCGGAATAAAATGGGAAACTGCCCGTAAGGCAGCGCAGAAGAAAAATGAAGTCGTTTATATTGTCTGTAATGCCGATGAGGGAGACCCCGGTGCTTATATGGACAGAAGTATCATTGAGACCGACCCGCACACCGTTCTGGAAGGAATGATAATCGGAGCTCTGGCTGTCGGAGCAAAAGAAGGATTTATCTATATCAGGAAGGAATATCCTCTGGCTATGGTAAGACTGCAGAAGGCAATAGAACAAGCCCGTGAATACGGATTATTAGGAGATAATATTCTGAACAGCGGCTTCGCTTTCGATATTCATATCCATCGGGGAGCAGGTGCCTTTGTCTGTGGTGAATCGAGTGCCCTGATGGCTTCTATGGCAGGTTTAGCGGGAGAACCGAAAGCAAAGTATGTTCATAATGTTGAAGTCGGTTACCGGGATAAACCCACAGTCCTGAATAACGTCGAAACCTGGGCTAATATACCGGTAATAATGACCAAAGGAGCTGACTGGTTTGCTGCTATCGGAAGCGGCGATGTCAGTCAGAATCCCTGGAATGGCTCTTCCGGCACGAAAGTCTTTTCACTGGTCGGTGATATTCGTAATACCGGTCTGGTAGAAGTTCCTATGGGTATTACTCTGCGGGAGATAATCGAAGAGATAGGTGGTGGTATCCCTGAGGGGAGAGCATTCAAAGCCGTACAGACCGGAGGCCCTTCCGGAGGCTGTCTTCCGGCAGAAAAACTTGATATGCCGGTTGATTTCGATTCTTTGACAGAAGCAGGTTCGATGATGGGTTCCGGAGGTATGATCGTCATGGATGATCACACCTGTATGGTCGATGTTGCCCGCTATTTCGTAGATTTCCTGATCGACGAATCCTGCGGTAAATGTACCCCCTGCCGGGAAGGGCTCTATGCTCTCAATAGAATACTGAGCCGGATCTGTAACGGCGAAGGTAAGGAAGAAGACCTGGAGGAGTTAAGATCACTCTCCCAAACGATAAGAGATGCCAGTCTTTGCCAATTGGGCGGTTCTGCTCCGAATCCGGTTCTAAGTACCTTGAACTATTTCAAAGAGGAATATATCGAACATATACGAGATAAAAAGTGCCGGGCGGGAGTCTGCAAGCCGCTCATAGAATACAGTATCAGTGAAGAGAACTGTACAGGCTGCACGCTCTGTGCCCGTAACTGCCCGGTAGAAGCTATTACCGGAGAAGCTAAACAATTGCACGTAATTGAGAGGGAGAAGTGCATTAAATGCGGTATCTGCTACGAAGTGTGTAATTTTAAAGCAGTGGAGGTGAAATAATGAGTGCCCCGATGATAAAAATAGTGGTGAACGATAAGAAAGAACTGCAGGTCAAGCAGGACACCTATCTGATTAAACCTCTTCTGGAAGCTGGAATTCCGGTTCCGACACTCTGCTATCATAAAGATCTGACCCCCGAAGGTTCCTGCCGTCTCTGCCTCTGCGAGATAGAAGTCAGAGGTAAGAGAAGACTGGTAACTTCCTGTAATTATCCGGTCAGGGATGAGATCAAAGTCTGGACTGATTCGGAAAAGGTCAGGCAACACCGGAAGAAACTCGCCGAGATGTATCTGGGAAGATGGCCTAATGTAGAAGTAGTTAAGGACGTAGCCAGACAATGCGGAGTGACTGATGGTTCCCGTTTCCAAAGCGAGATAACTGAAGAGAGCAAAAAAGCCTGTATCCTCTGCGGTAAATGTGTCCGGGCTTGTAAAGAGTTTATTCTGGAACGGATTATTGATTTTGCCGGCAGAGGAATAAAAAGGCATATTACCATGCCCTTCGGACAGGTCGATAAGCATTGTGTCGGATGTACTTCCTGTGCTTATGTCTGCCCTACCGGGGCGATAGAGGTTATCGATGATATGAACCATCCCGTAAATCCCGACCTGATCAGGAAACATGGAATGAAGGTCAATGCCGAGATGGCAACTCTCGATAGTTCCCAGTGCTGTATGAGAGAAGCCGGAACGGCTAATATTGTGGAAGTAATGGACCGTTACGATCTGTTGCCGGTTAATAATTTCAAGTTTGGTTCGCATCCCGATACCCCTAAGATGGATTCCATGGTCCTGAGAAAGAACTATTTTACCCAGGAACAGGCAGATGCCTGCTGGCGAGGCTGCTCGATGGCCTGTGCCAAGGCAGTTGACGGATTCCAGCTGAAAACCGGTCCTTATAAAGGAGACAAGGTTGTTGTTGATGGACCGGAATATGAAACCTCAGCCGGTTGTTCTAATATGGGATGCTTTGATCCTGAGTTTGTCATTGAGTTCAATTTCTATTGTGATACTTATGGGATCGACACCATTTCCATGGGTACAGCAACCGCTTTTGCCATGGAATGTTACGAAGCCGGGTTGATCACAAAGGAGGAGACCGGGGGAAAAGAGTTACGGTTCGGTAATGGTGATGCTGTTCTGGAATGCCTGCATGAAATGTCCCGCGGGAAAGGTTTCGGACTGGAAATCGGTCAGGGAATCAGGCGTCTGAAGGAGAAGCTGCAGAAAAGATACCCCGATAAGGCAGAATGGCTGCACGATATCGGAATGGAAGTCAAAGGACTGGAGTATTCGGAATATGTCAGCAAAGAGTCACTTGCCCAGCAGGGTGGTTATGCTATGGCTGTCAAAGGACCTCAGCATGATGAAGCCTGGCTGATTTTCATGGATATGGTCAATAACCAGATCCCGACCTTCGAAGATAAAGCAGAAGCGTTATACTACTTCCCGCTTTTCCGAACCTGGTTCGGGCTTATGGGACTCTGTAAGATCGTCTGGAATGATGTGGTGCCGGCAGATAATGCCAAGAGATATCCACCGCAAAAGGCTGCTAAAATACCGGAGCATGTCGAGAATTACTGGAAGTTCTTCGAAGGAATGACCGGCAAAGCTCTTGATGAAGATGAGATGGTCAACCAGTCAGCCCGTGTCCATAATCTGCAGCGGATAATGAGTATTATGATGGGTTACGGTAAAAGAGAAGATGATATACCCCCATACCGAGCTGTCGGACCGGTTACCGAGGAGGAATATCTTTCCCGGCAGGACCGTTATGACAAGCAATTGGAAGAGATACTGAAAGTTAATCCGGCAGAACTGACTTTACCGGAAAAGATGGAGTTGCTCCGCAAGCACCGCTTTGAGCAGTATGATAAGCTTCTTGATGCTGCTTATGAACGGAGGGGCTGGAACAAAAACGGTATTCCGAAAGTCGAGAGATTGAAAGAGTTGGGTATTGACCTGCCGGAACTGGTGGCAATAGTCAAACCGTATCAATAAGATAAGATTTACCTGTGGAGATCTGCCCGGCAGATCTCCACAGGAACAGAAATGGAATAATCATGAACTTTGAAGATATCTTTGTTAGAAATGCTCCCGGAGTCAGGGAAACCTTGAGAACGAGTAAGGTTGGCATTGCCGGCTGCGGTGGTCTCGGCTCTAACATAGCCGTCAGTCTGGTCAGAGCAGGCATAGGTGAGCTGATAATTGCCGATTTCGACAGAGTTGAGCTTTCCAATCTCAACCGTCAGTATTATTTCTTGGAAGATGTCGGTGAAAGAAAAACCGGAGCTCTGAAAAATATTTTGCTGCGGATAAATCCTCAGGTTAAGCTTAAGACTATTACGGAAGAACTAACACCGGAAAATGTTCCGAACCTGTTCTCCGGGGTCGAAGTAATGATTGAAGCATTCGATCTGGCAGAGCGGAAAAAATGGCTGATCGATACCTGGTCACGACACCACAGTTCTGTTCCTCTCGTTTGCGGCAGCGGAGTCGCGGGATATGGGAAAAACAATGAGTTAAAGACGGTCAGAGCCGGTAATCTATATGTCTGCGGAGATCAGAGTTCCGATATGAAAGAGGGACTCTGTTCCAGCAGGGTAGCAGTAGTAGCAAATATGCAGGCAAATGTGGTGATTGAAATCCTGATGAAAACTGCTCATTCTAACGAGCAGAGGTGAATGATGATCTTAGTGAACAACAGAGATAAGCTCGACTGGCAGGATGGTATGACGATCAAAGATGTCTTACAGCTGATGAACTATGATTACAGTCTGATCAGTGTTTATATCAATGAGGAATACGTACCTGAAGATGAGTATTTTCTCAGAAAGATACCTGATGAAGCCTTGGTTCAGATTATCCATTTAGCTCACGGCGGCTGATACTGCTGCTGAGAACAGATAATATTGCTTGTCGTTTTAGCCTTAGACCCTATCTCAGAAAACGATCAATTAAAGAAAAACCATCTTATCCCGACATTCCAGTGAACTCCCGCTACCGGGTATCCGTAAACAGTGTCGGTATCCAACAAGTTCTTGGCATCAGCCTGAATATCAAACAATCTGGTAATACTGATCCTGAGATAACCGTCGAGAGTATTGGTGGCTTCCACCTTATTGTAAGGGGTATAGAATCCTGATGTATAACGGAAGTTAAGACCGGCTGTGAGGGCGTTATGGTGTAAGAGATTGTAACGGCATTCCAGATTAGTGTTGCCGAACCAGCGGGGGAAGTAATCGAGTTCATCCCGCAGATTGCCCTGCAGAGATCCGGAAAGAAGCCATTCGGTAACCCCCCAGCTTTGACCGATCATATTATATTCACTCTGCAGATAGGGGGTGGTTAGAGCAACCTGTTCTTCAACTCTTCGCAGATTTTCTTCCAGAGGTAGAAATCTTCCCAGATAATGGTAGGTAAGACCATATTGAACGTATTCCCTTTGACCTCCCCCCAGCTTTACTCTACCGATAGATGAATCAAGCTGTAAGCCGGCATAAAGGTCACGGTTAGTCACTGTTCGGACAGTGAAATGGTTCCCGCTTCTTTCTGAAGACTCCAGAACTCCGATATTTCCTGAGAGTGATTCGCTAAAGCGGTAGTCCAAGCGGGAATGGGTATGATATGTGAAATTGAGACCGGCAAAGATCTCTGAAGATAGTTTTAATCTGTTCCCGTCATATCCATAGGATACCCTTCTGATATCTTTGTGTTTATCGGTAAGAAAGGGTGAACTGAAATTTTCTGTTTCCTCCGTATCGAAATACTCCCAGCCAAATTCTATCCGGTGCTGCCGCCATTTAAAGTCTCTGCTCAACAGAAGCTGGTAAAGAGTCCGTTCCGGCTGTTCTTCTTCTTCGGTCTGGCGGAATCTGCTGACTTCGTATCTTAAACCGGCGTTCAGATAGTTGTTTTCCCACAAGAGGGAGTGTTCCGTCAGTTTCTCCTCATAACTAACATTAACCGTGTATTCGTGCTGGTCACGGAACTTCAGCGGGGGAATATCCTGATCAAGATAGAGGGAATTCCATCTCAAAGTATGACTGCCAAAAGGATAAACTACTCCAAAAGCAAAGTTACTGCTTTTTTCGCGTACGCCCATCCAATATCCGTCCTGAAAGAACATTACTGCTCTGACCTGCAGATTTTCAACATTGAAACTGTTATTCTTTGCCAGATCAATGTGAGCATAATCCATATCGAGAAATCCTAAACCTGCATAGGCTTCGATATAGGTTACCGGTAACAGGTATTCCCTGGAACGAAATGACCATGAATGTTCCGACAGGTCTATGCTATAAAAGGGGTAATAATTCTGGAGCTGATGATGAGGTAAAGTAACTGAAGGAATGAGCGTGAATGCATCACGCCGGATAAGCCTATTATTATGCTCCCAGGAGATCAGATGATAGTTTTCATTATATATGGGTCTATTTATCAGACTCAGAGAATGCTTGAGAGGTTCCTGCCGCTTGAGGATTGTATCGTCGATCATCTCAGTCAGAGATTCCGAATCAAAATAGAGTGTATCGGGTGCTGCCTCTTCAAAGATCTCCGGGATGAAACTGAGCTCTACCGTAAGTACTCCGATAACCGGTTCATCTTCTCTGAAAGCAGGAGCAAAATCCCATTGGCTAATATTGTATATTGCCAGGCTATCGAGCTCGGGCACAGATTCTTTGACTTCAATATAACCAACCGTACTGTCGGGAAGGACTGTTACATCGAGGATAACTGTTCCCATAACTGCCGCATCCTGCAGCTCCTGAGGATAGAAGAGAGGAGTCTGTTTGATAATCTCAGGGGGAGAATCATTCTCTGCAAATCTTTCGGCTAAGAGATCGCATCTTACGCAGGCTGAGAGTTCCATTAGATGATTGTGAATAAAGATGGCGAAAAGTAGCAGCAGGAGTATGAATAATGCTTTTTTTAGAGCCATCCCTTCTCCTTATACCAGTTATAAGTCTTCCTTAAGGCTTCGCTCAGATCCAGGTGTTCATCAAAACCAAGGACTTCCTTAGCTTTTCCGGGATCACAAATCCAATTGCTGCTTTTCATCTCTTTCAATTTCTGAAGGTTGAGCAGCGAAGGTCTTCTGCTGATCTTTCCTTTTATTTCACCCCAGACAGCTGCCGGATATACCAGAAACTCAGGAATCCTAATCCGGATAGTTCTCTTCTTCATAGCCTTTTCCAAAGTACCGGTGAATTCCTCCATACTGTAATGTGAACTGCAAGAAGAGAAGAAAATCTCATTATATGCCCTGGGATTACTAAATGTCCGGTAGATAAAATCAACTAAACAGGAAATAGAGATAAGGCTGATATATTTAGTACGAAAGCCTAAAACAGGAGTTATGCCCTTCTTAACAAGCTTGAAATACTGTAAAAAATCCGAATCTCCCTCTCCAAAGACAGAAGCCGGTCTGACTATTGTCCAGTTTTTACGGCAATTTCTTTGGATCTCTTCCTCAGCGAATAACTTGCTTTTTCCATAGTTACTTACCGGGAAACATTCTTCATCCTCCTTCTTTCCGGATAAGCCGCGGCAAATACCCGCAGCAGCCTGACTGCTGATAAAGATAAACTGCCTCAGAGACCCGGTCTCATTGGCAATATTTACCAGACGGGAGGTTAACTCAATATTATGTTTCCGGAACTGTTCCCAATTCCTTCCTCGCGTTATTGCGGCATTATGCACTAATATTTCCTGACCGCTCAAAACAGTTTTTAATGCAGAGTCATCACGATAGTCAATTTTAACAGGCGGATAACCAGTAGGTAATAGTGATAGATCGGCGGCAGACCTGACTAAGCCGGTTACTTCACACCCTTTGTCTAAACAGTGTTTCACCAGATTACTGCCGACGAAACCATTGGCTCCCGTGATTACTACTTTATGCTTATTACTCACAATACTTCCTGTTCCCGGATTCTTTCTTACTCCCAGAAAAGCGAAATCTTTTCCAGATGAGAAGTTATTTGATAATAAAATCTGTGTCAAACTATTTGTACGTTTCTTAGCCGGCTGCTCTTTAGATATCTATACCAGCCCGCCAACTAACAAGGATTTGTTCCTGACCCGCATTATCGCTTCGCTCAATGCAGGGCAGGAACTATATTCACAAGAAAAATCATTCCCCTGCCTAAAAATTCCGACAGATCCGGAGAAATGTTCATTCATCCCACTATTTTGAACTAAAAATAGGGAACAGAATTACTTTATTGCTTGCTCTGCCTTAGAACAGTCTCGCTCTTTTCCTGGTAATGGAGTTCGACAATTTAACCGATAAGCAGGAACGGATCTGAAACTACCCCATGAACTATTCGACTGAAAGAATTTTTTCCTGGAAAAAGCTTGACGGATTTAAAGGGTTAGTAGTATTGAGCTACTAATAAGATAAAGGAGAACTATATGAAGCTATTAGCAACTTTACTACTCGTTCTTATAATGCTTATAGGTATGTTAATTTTTAACGTCAGTAACCAGAGTTTGGTCAGAGAAAAAATCAGTTCCCTGATGAGTGTGTATTCCACAGAAGATAGTAATCCGAACGAAGTCAGTGATCAGGATTTTAGAAGGGGAAACAGCAATGCAAGATGATATCCTCAAAAAACTGCTCACAGAATCAGGATTGAGCGGGATTGAGACCGATATATATATAACCCTGTTTCAGCAACCCGGTCTCACCGGATATAAGATTGCCGGTCAGATCTCCAAACCGGTTGCCAACACATATAAAGCACTCAATCATCTGGAGGCAAAGGGTTTGGTCGTATATAGTGAAGCTTCAGGCACAAAAGAGTATTCGGCAATAGATTTTTCCGAATACAGCGACCGACTGGAGAACGAGTTTACCCGTAAAAAGGAATTAATTATCAAGCGGCTGAAGAATTTGAGAGTCGAACAAAAGAACTTCGGCAGCTATAATCTTACCGGAAAGAATCAGGTATATGAAAAAGCCCGGGCACTGATAAGTTCAGCCAGGGATGTTTTATTAGTGGATATCTTTCCTATTCCGTGTGAGGAGTTAAAAGATTCTTTAAAGGAAAAAGGTAAGGACAAGGCATTAGATTTCAGAGTCAAGTTTTACGAAGAGGAAACCCTCGAAGGACCCAGAACAACAGCAGCTTTTAACGGGGCGGAGATCATTGAGGGCTGGATCGGGAACTGGTTGATCATCTGCAAGGACTCGGAAGAGGTTTTGATAGCTTGCTTCAGCAGAGAATCAGATCAATTGCTGCACGCAGTCTGGACAACAGATCCCTTTCTCTGTTTTACAATCTATAACGGGATGGTGAATGAGTTTATGCTGATAGATATTCTTAATCAGCAGCACCATAACAAAAGGATTGATTCTGAGACAATCGGAAGGATTCATAAGCATTATAAGTCTGTATTCGATTTTGAAACGGAAGTCGGAAACAGAATCATGAAAAACGTATTCGGACACAAGAGTGAGCCTGAGGAGGAAGTAAAATGAAAACATGGCTGCTAATAGTATTGATAATCTTTTCTGCCGGATTGTTACCGGCTCAGTTAGTTGAACGGTACACTGCCGACGCTGTTACCGAAAAGCTTTTGAACTCTTTACCCGGAGGGGAAGGGTATCAGGTAAAAGAGGATGCCCTGTTTATAGACAACAGCTTTTTCCTTTATAAACTTGAACCGCACGGTTTCGTAATAGTAGCCGGAGATTACAGGTTGAGGCCTGTTATCGGGTATTCATTACACAACGGGTTTACGACAGTTCCTGAGCAAAAAGAACTGATCTTCTCAGCAATCGGTCGGTACACGGCAAACACACTTTCTTATCAGGACTATTCAGAAGCAATCATAAACAGGGAAAGATGGTCTCAAGTCTCTTTCCGCGATGATGATTTTCAACAATGGCCTCCGCAAGGGACTACCCCGACAGGGGGCTGGCTTGCAACTAACTGGCAGCAGGAGAGTCCCTATAATGCGATGTGTCCTCTTGATCCAGCGAATAACAACAGAAGTTTAGCCGGCTGTCCTTCCATTGCCATGGCTCAGATAGTAAACTATCACAGGGTACTAAACCAGACAAGATTCGCTGACAATGACAGGTACCGGATGTTTTATTCCGGGGTCGGTGATTACTATATTGATGATGCAGCAGCCCAATTGGATTTTCCGGACTTCGAGACCTTGAACGGATATCTTGATACGATTGAGGATGTGTACAATAATAGCGAAGATCAGCTCAGTAATGATCTGCGGGCAGCATTGGTTTTTGCCTCCGGAGTAGCCATTAAACAGGCTTATTCCAGCGGGGCATCAGGTAACTATTTCGATGTTCAGATCATAGAAGCTTATCATCGTTTCGGTTTCCATACTGCGGAGTTGCTGAACGAGTATTCTCCAATGCTTTCCGAGCGGATCTTTCAGAACATGAAGCAGGGTTTACCGGCACAGCTTAGTCTGCTGATGAGCAATGGGGGAGGGCATCAGGTAGTGGTTGACGGTTATAATACCAACGATGAAATACACCTAAATTTTGGCTGGGGTGGTCAGGCTAACGGCTGGTATGCTTTTCCCGTGTCCAATATGCCCTATCAATTAAACATTTTTGGTACGGTTTTTCTGGATATCGGACAGGACTATGAAGATTTACCCGATTTTGATCTGCTCTTAACCAACAATGATGACCCGGTAAACGGGAACATTCTTCAGTATCAGATCACAAACGGGTGTACTTCACTGGAGGAGTTTGTAGTTTATCTCAATGATGATCTGATCGATGTACTCTATTCCGAAGGTACCTATTCTTTACTGCTGCACGGTTTCGATAACGGATATCACGATCTGAAAGTGTTCGGTATCAATGAGGAAAGAAAGCACAGATTAAAGCAAATTCGCTTTGAAATAGGGAGAGGTGAACTTATTTTTGCCGAGGATTTTGAACCGGATTGGGTCAATAACTGGACTATTGATAGTTCAGCTGCCGATTATACCTGGCAGCCAATAGAGAATAGTTTCCTGCCTTTTTCCTATTACAATCCTGAAAGTGAGTCTTCCGCCACCTGCCCGGTAGCTTACGGTAATCTGAACGAGAAAATGACCTCCCAACCGGTTTTTCTCCCCGCTTCTTCTGATCTTTCTCTATCTTTCTACGCTGCCTATTCTGATATGTATCTCAACTACCCTAATCTCAATCTGAAGGGTTCTCGTAATCATGGCAATACCTGGGAGGATATCTGGACAGCCAATACACCGGGACTGGACTGGAGATGGCACAGGGTAGCAGTAGATATCACCTCTTTTGCCGGGGAGGAAGTAATCTTCCGGTTTACAGCCAACGGCTTCAGTTACAGTGATGTTTCTCTTGATCATCTCAGGATCTATGATCAGAGCAATGTCGGGGCTGAGACGGTCAGTTTGCCGAAAATAACCGGTTTTTCAGTTTATCCGAATCCGGTGAGAGGCTCTGATAATACAGAAAGAAGCCCGATGACGAATATTGATTTTGCTCTCGAAACCTCCGGAATGGTTTGTATTGATCTTTTCGATATCAGGGGAAGGAGAGTGGAAACTATTCTTGATGAGTTTTTACCGGCCGGCAGACACAACATCAGCTGGCAGGGATTCAACAGTAAGGGGAGATTTTCTGCCAGCGGGGTCTATTTTATCAGAATTAAGACAGAAAGTTCTCAGAGAGTTAAAAAGATATTGCTGCTTAGATGAGCAATCTGACGCAGGTGTCGAGAGGGAAGGGTTAAACAAGCGGGTCATCTGTCTGAAAAGTCCTTCCTCATAAGGCACGAAACAAGAGGGTAGAATCTGGTTAAGGTTTAACACCGAGCGTTCCTCAATATTAACAAGAGAGCGATAGGTGAGATCAAATCCCGTCACTAACAGGATGACCAGGTTTTACCCTTTTTCTATCATTAGGGTATCATTAGGGAAACTCGTTGTCCGCCCGGGCCGACTACGAGTTTCCCTAAAGTCATCCTTAAGTTATACCAGGGTATCATGGTGGAAAATAGAAGTCTCAAAAATGGATGGATGTCAGTCTGGTAATAATTTCTTGACAATATTTCAGCTATATTTTTTGTACACAAAAGTGGCAGGTAGCTATATAAGCAATCAAAGAAAAAATCCCTGTAAAGATTGATAAATGATAGGCATATTTATGTTTAGAACTTGGATAATAACGGCAATCAGTATGAACATCCCTTCACAAAGCAGCGATAACAGCTTTATTTATTGATAGAGAAATAAGGAGAAATGTATGAGTAGTAACGGAAAATTAGAAAAGATCCATTCCTTGAGTACGACAGAGCTTGTCAAACTGGCGAAAGCCTATGATATTTCAGGCTACACGACCTTACCGAAGAATGAATTGATCTTTCGTATTCTTAAATCAGCAGCGGAACAGGAGGGTTTAGCCTTCACGACCGGCTGTCTTGATATAATGGAAGATGGTTATGGGTTCCTTCGTTTTCAGGAGAACAATTACTTCCCGAGCCGCGACGATGTTTATGTCTCGTTAACCCAGATAAAGAAATTCAACCTGAAAAAGGGACACATGGTCTCCGGGCCTGTCCGGTCACCGAAAGAGGGGGAGAAATATTTCGCCCTGTTGAGAGTCGATGCGGTTAATATGCACGCTCCTGATGCCTTGATAAGTATCAAGGATTTTGATGATCTGACTCCCTATTATCCGGAAGAGAAGTTGAATCTGGAAACTAAGCCCAAGAATGTCTCAACAAGGATAATCAATCTCTTTACTCCTATCGGTAAGGGGCAACGCGGTTTGATAGTAGCAGCTCCCCGCACCGGCAAGACTGTTTTGATGCAGGATATTGCCAACGCAATTCTGACCAATCATGAAGAGGTGTATGTGATAGTTCTTTTGGTTGATGAACGTCCCGAAGAGGTAACGGAGATGAAAAGGATCCTGATTCCGACCAACTCGGAAGTGATAAGTTCCACCTTTGACGAGACTCCGCAGAATCATATTCAGGTTGCCGAGATGTGTATCAATAAAGCCAAGAGAATGGTTGAGATGGGCGGACACATCGTTATCATGCTGGATAGTATTACCCGTCTGGCGAGGGCTTACAACAATGTCTCCCCTTCCAGCGGTAAGGTGCTCTCCGGTGGTATTGATTCCAATGCTCTGCACCGTCCGAAAAAATTCTTTGGCAGTGCCAGAAACACGATTGAAGAGGGAAGTTTGACCATTATTGCAACAGCTCTCGTAGATACCGGCAGCAGAATGGATCAGGTCATTTTCGAAGAGTTCAAGGGGACAGGTAACATGGAACTGGTTCTGGACAGAACGATCAGCGATATGCGGCTCTATCCGGCAGCGGATCTGATAAAGTCCGGTACGAGAAGAGAAGAATTACTGCTCACTAAAACCGAGATGAATCGTATGTATGTAATGAGGAAGTACTTAAAAACCATGAGTCCTGTTCAGGGGATCGAGACCCTTCGGCAGAAAGTGCTCAATACGAAGAATAACAAAGAACTTTTGGATTCTATGAGTCAATAAAAACACAGATTCAAAACTATTAGAACCATTGGATAGCTGGAAAAACTTCGGAAACTATTGACTGAGTTATGCCAGTCAGAGGACATTGGAGAGATACCGGCATTTTCTGAGCAGCACTAAAAATCTATATGAGGTTCTTGAGCTTTTAAGAGAGAGATGATTCTGCCTAAATCCGGAGAGCAGAGAGCAGATTACTCTGGTGATTGTAATCTTCCGGGTGGAACTAATCTCTGTCCACAGCAAAGAACAGTAACAATCGAGTTTTTCTGACAGGGGTTATTGTTACCGGAAATTCCCGGCAGCAGGCAGTTAGTCAGATCAATAATCAGGGAAAAGAGAGAAATGGAGATTTTAGCTCCGGCAGGAGATTGGGATAAGTTAAGATATGCAGTAGCTTATGGAGCCGATGCTGTCTATACTGCCGGAAAACAGTTCGGACTCCGGGCGAAAGCCGGAAATCTCAGTCCGGAAGAGCTGAAAAAGGGTGTGACTTTCTGTCATGACCACAACTGCAAAATCTATGTAGCGGTAAATATTTTTGCCCATAACAGCGACATCCCGGAGTTATATCCTTATGTAGAATTCTTGCGGGAGATAGAGGTTGATGCCCTGATTGTCTCGGATCCCGGAGTAGTGAAGATCGTTAAAGAGGTTGCTCCCCAATTACCGATACATCTCAGTACCCAGGCAAATACTACCTCCTGGAAAGCTGCCGAGTTTTGGGCTGAACAGGGGGTAAGCAGGATCATTCTTGCCCGGGAGTTGACCTTCGGAGAGATTACCGGGATGATCCAAGCTGTTCCCGGGATAGAATTCGAGATGTTTATTCATGGAGCTATGTGTATCTCTTATTCCGGGCGTTGTCTGCTGAGTGCTTATTTGAACAATCGTTCGGCTAACAGAGGCTTATGTACTCAACCCTGCCGCTGGAAGATGCATCTGATGGAGGAAACGAGACCAGGTCAGTACTTCCCGATTGAAGAGGATGAGCGGGGTGTCTATATCCTTAATTCCAAAGACCTGTGTCTTTATGAACAACTTGCTGAGATCCAGGCTTCCGGCTTGACATCTTTGAAGATCGAAGGGAGGATGAAAAGCCTCTATTATGTTGCCAATACGACCCGAGTCTATAAGACAGCTCTGGAGTATTGGAAAAGAGGGGAAACGCCCCCTTTGGTATTGAAGGAAGAACTTGATAAGATCAGTCACCGGCATTATACGGAAGGTTTCTTTAGTGAGAAGAGACGGGAAGATACCCAGTATTACGAAACAGCAAGCTATCTGAGGAACTATCAGTATCTGGGTGAGGTTGTCGGTTCACCGGAAGAGAGTGCCCGGGATTCCAGCGGTTTTCTTTCTCTAATCAACATTAAGGCAAAATTCAGCAGAGGGGAGCAGATCGAGATCATTTACCCCGATTACCGAGCGGATCAAATAATAACGGTTGACGAAATATATTCTTTGGAAGATGAAAGATTAATTGAGACAAAACCGAACAGTGTCGTAAAATTAGTAACAAAACGAGCATTATCCGGGTTTGGTATTCTACGGAAAAGATTGTAACCGGGCAGCCGGACTGTTCAGTAATGGTTAGGAGAGTAGCTTCAGAGATTGAGTTAGTGAAAAAAGATGATGAAAAGAACACCAAGCGGCAATATTAGAAGCGAGAATAAGTTACGGGAGCTTTGGCAATTCATTTCTGCTATACCCGGGAGGGTATGGGCCATGGAAAAGCTCTGTTCACGGTATTGCTTACCGGTATTAATGTTATTTGCCCTCTGGATTACTAATCAGGCAGCTCTGCCTTCTCAGGATGCGCTGCACTGGCTTCACGAGATTGAAAACTTGTATCTGGGCGGCAACTGGAGCAGGGTAGAAGAGCTTTTATCGGGAAATCAGCCGGTAAATGACATTGAAAGAGCCGGTCATACACTCTACAGGGCAAAGATCTCTCTCAATCAGGAAGAATTTCTAACTCTTTTGGAAGAGACAGTAAAAGTAGCTCCGGATATTATGTATGGACAAAGGGCATTGGTAAAATTAGCCAATATCTCCATGTTGGAGCGTGATTACCAGCAGAGTCTGCAATATCTGTTGCAGATCAAGCCTCAGATGATCTCCCAACGGGATTTTTTACTCTCTTCTGTCTATTTGAAACTGGAGAAGTATCCGGAAGCGATCAGAGCAGCCCAGGATTATATAAAAACAACTAAGGATCATGACAAAAGAGAATTAGCCTATTTACAGATCGCCGAAGCGTATATTTTAAACAGACAGTATCAACAAGCATTGCTGACCCTGGAGACAATGAAAACCCAGGAATATATTGTTAATCTTCCCTCTATCGTGGAGTTCAAGGAGGGATTTTGCCTGGAGATGTTAGGTCAGGATTCGCAGGCTATCGAGAAGTACAAAGTGGTCATCACCCGCTATCCTCATACGGAATACGCTTTTCGATCAGAACAGAGGCTCTATGATCTGACCATTGTAAGTAAAGAGAAGATCGATTACGGAAGTCTTAGTCTAATAGAAACTCATACCGAGACCCAAGACCGAACACAGGTAACTGTTGCACCTGACCGGGCAAGCGGTTCCGGAGACAGTTTTTATATTCAAGTGAATGCCTTTGCTGACCAGGATAATGCAGCATCTCATTCAGAACAGCTTCGGAATCTGGGTTATGAAACTATCATTTTCTCTAAAACGGTCTTTGAGCAAGAGTTATATGTAGTTGCCATCGGTCCTTTTCCTAACAGAGACAATGCCGGTACTAAGCAGAAAGAACTCAAAAGCCGGCTCAACATAGAATCTTTTATCATAAAGTATTAGACCGGCTGCCGGTAAAAAATGAGCGAAAAAACGTTAGAGCAAAATAAGAGTAGTGCCCGGGGCAAACAGAAAGACAGCAGTCTGAAACTGACTCCGATGCTGAAACAGTTTAAGAATATCAAGGAGAAACATCCGGACAAGATAATTCTCTTCAGGATGGGTGACTTTTACGAGACATTTTTTGAAGATGCTGAAAAGGCAGCCCGTATTCTGGGAATCACTCTTACTGCCCGCAATAAGAAAGAGGATAATCCAATCCCCTTAGCCGGCTTTCCTTATCATAGTCTGAAGAATTATCTCGACAGACTGATCCGCAGCGGCGAGAAGGTAGTAATCTGCGAGCAGATGGAAGATCCGAAAAAGGCAGTTGGTTTAGTTAAGAGGGATATTGTTGAGATCATCACTCCCGGTGCGATCATTGATGAAAATCTGATAGAGATAAAGGAACATAACTATTTAGCTGCTCTTTATATTCCTGCAAAAAACCCCAGGATCGGTTTTTCCTGTCTTGATATCTCAACCGGAGAGTTTACTTTCACCGAAGTTCATCAGGACCAGCTAAAAAATGAAATCCTCCGCTCTGCGCCCAAAGAGATCATAGTAAAAAATGAAGAAACAGCAAGGCAAATAAGGGAATTGCAACTGGAGACGAAGACACTTGTAACAGTCTTCGACTCCTTCTATTTTGAGCCTGCCGAGGCAAAAGAGCTGCTAAAAAAACAGTTTTCCACTATCACTCTGGAGGGGTACGGAGCGTCAGCAAGATCATCAGGATTGACTGCTGCCGGGGCAGCCCTTGCTTATGTACGTGAACTTAAGAGTGACAGTCTGCAGCATATAAATGATCTCCGCTATTACTCTCTCGATAACTACATGCTGATCGATGAGATATCCAGGCACAACCTGGAGTTGTTAAAATCAATCCGTTATGCGACACGGCAGGGGAGCCTGATCTCCGTTATTGATCAGACTATGACGGCTATGGGGTCCAGGCTTCTGACAGATTGGCTGCTCAGACCGTTAGTTGATCAGGGTGAAGTAGAGAAGCGTCTCGATGCCGTGCAGGAGCTAAAAAACTCAATGGTCAAAACGGAAGAGATAAGGAAATCTCTAAAAAATATTGGTGACCTGAGCAGGTTGTTAAGTAAGATAGGAACGCTTCGTATCAATCCCAGAGAGATGATCGCCCTGAGTAACTACGTCAATACTGCGGAAGAGTTGAAATCTCTTCTCAAAGATTTCTCTGATCCCTATCTTACAACCATAAACGAGGGGATAGATGATTACTCGTCGCTAACCGGTTTGATTGAAAACAGCATTACCGAATTTCCACCCGTTCAGATTACCGGAGGGGGGATTATCAGGGACGGAGTAAATCCGGAGCTTGATGAGTTGCGGGAGATGAGCCGGGAAGGTAAAGGGTGGATAGCTCGGTTAGAGGATTCGGAGAGGAAAAAGACCGGTATATCCTCACTAAAAGTTGGATATAATAAAGTTTTCGGTTATTATCTGGAAGTAACGAACACTCATAAGAGCAAAGTACCCGATTATTATATCTGCAAACAGACTCTTGTCAATTGTGAACGATATATCTCGCCACAACTGAAGGAATATGAAGCTAAAGTACTCGGAGCAGAAGAGCGGATAAAAAGCCTGGAATACGAACTATATCAGGAGATCAGAGAAAGACTGTTGCTGCAATTGCCTCTGATCCAGCAATATGTAGAGAAAATAGCACTTCTTGATACTCTGTCTTCGTTAGCATATCTGGCACATTACAATAACTATGTGAGACCGGAGTTCAATACGGAAGGTTATCTGGATATCAAAGAGTGCCGTCACCCGGTGATAGAGAAACTCCTCACGGAGGAGGCTTTTATTCCAAATGATGTCTATCTTGATGATAAAGAATTCAAGATAATCCTGATCACCGGACCGAATATGGCAGGTAAATCTACCTATTTACGGCAGATCGGGCTCCTGGCGATTATGGCTCAAATGGGGAGTTTTATTCCGGCACAAGCGGCAAATCTGCCCATATTCGATAAGATATTTACCCGGGTCGGAGCATCTGATAATCTGGCGATGGGGCAGAGTACTTTTTTGGTTGAGATGATCGAAACAGCTAACATTCTCAATACGGCAACCCCGAAATCTTTGATCCTTCTCGATGAGATCGGAAGGGGAACGAGTACTTTCGACGGTCTGAGTTTAGCCTGGGCGATTGTAGAATACATTGCCGGCCAGAAGAAGATCAATGCCAAGACGCTTTTCGCAACTCATTACCATGAGTTAACGGATCTGGAAGAGATATTGCCGGGAGTTAAGAATTACAACATAGCTGTGAAAGAATGGAATGAAGAGATGATTTTTATCCGCCGTATTGAGAGAGGGGGAGCTGATAAGAGTTACGGAATCCAGGTTGCTAAGCTGGCCGGTATTCCTGCGCGGGTAATCAAACGGGCAAAACAGATTCTCAGTAATCTTGAAGAGCAGGAATTGAGTCCCCAGGGTTTGACTGCTACAGTAAAACGGCAGCTAAGGAAAGATAGTGAACAGATAGATATATTTGAAGCAATGTTAGAGCAACAGAATGAGAATGAAGGGGTGATTGAAGAGTTGAGGATGGTGGAACTGAATGAAATGACACCAATGCAAGCCCTGAAATTCCTCCAGGAACTGCAGGAAAAACTGGAATAAAAATCTCAGCTCATTGGTTAAGTTAATGATAAAAACAAAAGATGACGAAATTCGATAGAAACAACGCAAAAATCGACGGGGTCAGTTCCAAAACAGATACAGGTATCCCGGTAAAAGAGACAAAACAATTTGCCATCGGGATTGACCTGCACGGTACTCTTCTGAATGAGGAATGGATTATCCCCACTGGTATTCTGTCCGAACTTGTTTCGATTTTGGCAAGGATTCATTCCCGTTGCCCCGTCTATATATGCACCGGTAATGATCTGAGCTTCACAGAAAGCGTTCTTCCGGAGAAGATCAGAGAGATCGTGGATGGTTATGTTTTAGAGAACGGTTGTGTGTATTATGGAGAAAAAAAAGAAGAATTGCTTATAACACCGGAAGAGAGGATCCTGATAAAAGCCCTGGAGGCTGAACTCAAGGAGAAGTCTCTTCCCGATCTGCTTTTTTACGGGAACAGAACCGGAACTATAAGTTTGTTTACCAAAGACAAGGGGAGAGGTGTTTCTCCTTATGAACTATCCTGCTATCTGAAAAACCATCTGAAAGGACATAGCACTTTTAACCGGTTTACGATCACTCATTCGGATGTAGCGGTTGACATCTTACCGGCAGGTCATTCGAAATATAGCGGAATGCAGAAGATCTGCCCGAACCGGAAAATAATAGCTGTTGCAGATTCCTGCAATGACTGGGAGTTCCTGTTCAGAGCCGAGCAGAGATTTATTCCCAACAACTCCTCACCTTTAATCGAAGATCAATTCAGAGCGGAAGGGATTGAGATACTCCCACTCAGATCTTACAGTCATCAGAAAGATATTGAGACAGTATATCAAAGCAGCAGGAAGTTTACTTATGGAGTTGTTGAAATCCTCAAGATACTGGAAAGAGAACTGATAAAGAAAAGGGGCAGTCTGTAAACTACCCCTGGAAAGAGAATGTTAAAAATTACTGATGACCGGAAAACAAAAACGAATGGATTCCAGGCAGTAAGAATTAGTTGTCAACCCTCTAAAAACCCGAGTTTTACTTTTTGGGTATGAGAAAATAGGTCTTCGATATTCTTTTCCGTATATAGTTCTTTCTGAGAATAAATAATCTCTCTTATCATCTGGTATAGTTCTGAGGACATAGCATAAAAACTCTGTTCCCTCAGATATTTATCTTTAATGTTGGTAAGATTATTGATCAGCGAATTTAAGATCCCCTTTTGGGCAACAATTCCTGTCTTAGCTTCATTGTAATTGTTCATCAGCATATAAGCAGTTCTATTCAAACCTTGAGTCCATCCCCCTAACTGCATCAAAGTGAAAAGATCGAACTGCCTGCTCTCATAGAGTGATACCTCAACCTCTTCCCGGTATTTTTCCAGGGAGACCATCAAATTGTCCCACTCTCCCTGACCGATCATCTCATGCAGTTCATCACCTAATCTGAGTATCTCTTCACTCAAACCGAGAAAATGAGCATATTCGATCATTACTCCGGCTATTTCATTGAGTTTTTCGGTATTTCTTGCCTTAGTGGCAATAATGGCATCTGCTGTATTTACTCCCAGGGCAAAAGCAACCTGATAGACATCCTCTGTTACTCTGAACACATCTTCCTCTAAAGCCTGATCAAAATCTCTGATCTCCAGATAATCTAAAGCAGAAAACATCTCATTGAAAGAGGGTAACGGGGCAAAATAGAATTCTGCCTCTACCTGTGCTTCGGGCTGACTGTTTTGGGCATTGAGCAGAAACGTCGTTCCAGTCAGCAGTAAAAACAGTCCGTAAATAATCAATCTTCTTCTGAACATCTTATTCCTCCAACTTTTTAAGGTTACTATTTATCTCTCTTTGAAAAAATACTTCAACTTTATCAAAGTTGCAAAATTTAAAAGCAAAGAGTAGAACAGCAGGATTAACAGATTCAGGTAATAAACCGGATAAACCCCTTCTCCTACTCTCCTTTGACTCGCCAGAAAAACGTTCCTGCCGCTATTCAGAAATCTGCCGTCAGTGGCATTGACGATCATTTCGATATTATGATTCGTATGCTTTCGTCTGGGATAATTTCTGGCAATCTCTCCTCTTTCCCGATAAATCCGGCTTAATGAGTTACTATAAGTCTCTTCGCTCAACTCACCATCTCTGAATTTTTCGGTTAATGTCAATCTTTTTTTCTCTACCTGATGCAGTTTTCGGTTATAGCGGTTTAGTTTTACCTGAGCGGTAAACAGTCCTTCAAATAACCAGCGGGAGGGAATGAGCTGAACGACTTCAGGGATATTACTTGTTTTTATAAGAGTCAGTCGGGGGTTCATGTCTTCATAAAGAATGATCGCCCCTCCGAAGATTATCTGGGGAATCAGGATCAATGGCAGGACATTGATTATCGCTTTTCTGTTGTTGATAAATGAGGAGATGAGAAGTCCAAGTGAATAACCGATCAAGCCGGCAGTGAAGAAATAAATCAGATTGATCGGAAGAAAGCCCGGTAATCGTAGAATCACTACACTGACAGCATAATAGAGGATGACCTGAATCAGAGTGAAAATCGCCAAAGCGATGATCTTTGAGGCGAGGAAATAGGATATCTTGAGATTAAGCACTTTTTCCCGCTGGATAGTCTTTCTTTCGCCCATAATTTCTTCGATACTATTGGATAATCCGAGAAAGATAAAGACGATCAGGGAAACGAAGAGAAATACTGCAATATTGGGATTATAGTGGTAGTTATAGCCTCCTCCTTCTACTGAAGTACGGAGGATAAAAGATATTATCAAGGCGAGAAGAGGTGCCTCACCAAAGGTTATCAGCAGATTTGTCCTGTTCCGGAGTTTGATCAGGATGTTTCGTTTGAGAAAGGTTAGAAACTGGGCTGCATGTCCACTAAGAAGTAGTTTTTTCCGGGAGCTTTCCTGTTTTGTTTTAATATTCTTCTTCTGTGATGTATCGTAACTGATCAGTTCATATAATTGTTTTCTTTTGTACTTATCCCGCCAGTAATTGGGAGAGAATTTTCTTCTTGGGACAAGAGACTGTTCGACTTGTTCGTAAACCTTCTCGTTCTTATCATTATAAATGGGATAATCGATAATATCCTGAAAGAAATCGGGCATTCTCAGATTCTTTTTCTTCACTATCTCTTCTTTCCGGTAAGCAATTTGTTCCAATTCCTGATTGAAATAGGAAAAGATTTCATCGATATCACCAAAATAAACCGGTTTACCTCCGGTGTCCATAACCAATATTTTGTCAATTTTATCAAAGATGTTGGGACTCGGTTGGTGGATGGTAATGATTACGATCTTTCCCTGGGCGGAATAGCTTTTAAGAATGGAGAATATCTGCTCGGAATCAGTTGAGGAGAGCCCAGATGTTGGTTCGTCACAAATAATAAGGGTAGGTTCGAAGAGAAGTTCCAGAGCGATGTTGAGTCTTTTTCTCTCGCCGCCGCTTAGCTTGCTTTCGTTTATTTCTCCCACCTGCTGATAGCGGCGGTGAGTCAGGTTCATTTGAGTCAGAATTCCGATTATCTTTCTATCCAGAATCTCTCTGGAAATTCCGGGATGTACTAATTTACCACGGTAGGAGAGATTCTCATAGACAGTCAGATTAGGAAACAACAAATCCTCCTGAGGTACATAACCAATATGTTGGGCATAGAAGAAGAGATTTTCGTAAAAAGGATCATTATTGATAAAAACCCTGCCATAGCTTGGAATAAGGTCAGCACTTATGGTCTTTAGCAGGGTAGATTTGCCGCTGCCGCTTTTTCCCATTATGGCAAGGATCTCACCCTTCTTGGCTCTTAAAGATATTCCGTCTAAAGCGAGAGTTCCGTCTTTGAAATAGTGTTTGATATCTACGCCCCTGATCTGTTCAATCTCAAAGGGAATAATGACAACATCAAAGTAGTTGTTAATAATGAACTGTTCTCTTACTAACTGTTTCTGCCATGATTTTTTATCGGATTCCTGATCACTTTCATCTTTTACCGAGAAATCGGTTTTATGCAAAGTTAAAATATCACGGTTGAGCTGATACCTGACCTTATCGGTTACAGGCTGATTATTGAGGAAAAGCTGCCATCCCTTTTTTACGTTGAGGATATAAAACTCACTATCTTCCAGTCCCATTGAGACAATAGTGTGAGGAGTATCTTCCTGGGTTGCTTCCAGATAGTTGTTTTTATATTTGAGATAAAGCTTTTGGGGATAAAGCACTTCGGTGCCGATATTCTCTCTCTCTTCGATAACATTAAGGATTGTAAAGGGCTGATAACCTTTAATCTGCAAAACATCGTCAAATTTAAGATCAATCTCTTTGTTTGAAGGGAGAACTTTACCGTTACGGTGAACAGTACCACTGTTGATAATTATCGAATACGAATTGCGGTCGTTGATCAGCTTGAAGTCATAATCTCTCTTTTTGAAATCGATAACGTCGTAAATCTTTCTGGTACGGAAAATCTTCTTTAGATGAAGATGATTGAGCTGTAGATTACCAACTAACAGGATAGCATTGGAGGGAAAATAGTAAAGACGGTTAGGCAGGAGAAGTTTTCCATTGAGGTAACTTGAGGGGGTAGAGCTGGTACCGATGAAGATATAATCGTCGATAACCATTAACAGGAGTTCATTCACGGTTACTTTTTTATCCTGAAACACGATATCGGAGTTTTCTCCTGTCCCGAAGAGCAGATAATCACGGAAGATGGTTCTGCTTGTATGACCGATATAGCGGAAACCTCCTATTGAAACCAAATCCTGCTTATCTTTCTCAATGGCTTCCATCAGTTCCAGGAAGTTATCAGTTTCCACACTCAGTTTTTTGGCTAAATCCAGAATCTTGGTTACCTCAGCCACAGTAAACACCTTATCGGCATTTGCCAGGATTATAAGACTTATCAGAAGGCGTATCTTATCGAGAGTTATCAGGTTGCGGTTGAGAAAGTGAGTAACTTCATCCATATTAAAAGCTTCATCGGAAAGCTTTCGGATCTGTTCTTCCCAGGAGATGTTTTCATCAGAAAAGAGGCTTTCCAGAAGAGAATAGAACATATTGATCTCATCCGGATTGATCTCGATATCCGATTTAAGGAGAATTATATAAAAACGGGCGATCATTTCTATGATCTTCTTCCGGTTTGTGGAGAGTGTTTTGAAGTTGCTATGACTTCCTTTTCTGATCATCTCTTCTTTCCTGTATTGTCTATCATACTGTCAGATAACGGAGAGTTTATTTTTTGTCTATAATTAATTAGTCGAGATCTTTATCTCTGAGAAAATAGTGGAACAATCGGGTCTTATTCTTTCCGTCGGAACAAGACCGGTAAGAGTAGGACTTAGGCAGAGGGAGGCGGCATTCTGAATATTTTGCTAATACTCTTTACATACTCATGATCAGGTTTTTCTTTTGGGTCTCGCAGAACTCGCAGTTATGGTAACGGCAGAAATCGTTATAAATCTTGAGAACTCCTTGCTGATAGACTGCTTTTCTACGCAGAAGCTTCTGCTGAGGAGTGTTGAGATATTTTGCCCCCATCAGGTGTTCAATGTTGTTATGCGGAAGTCCATGATAGATTCCGTAAATTTCCCATCCCTTTTCTTTTAACTGCTGATAACTCATCTTTTCCCCAAAGAGAATAAGAATAGGGAGGATAACATTTATCAGAATGACATCGATCCGGCTTTGTCCTAAGCGGTAGGATTTGGGTAAGGTTTCATTGCTGAATACTTTTCTGAGATTGTTCCGGATCTGTTTAACCAGATCCGAGGTCTCTGTTGTGGCAAAGACATTGATCACGCTGTTAAGGATAGAACTCTCAAGGCTGTTATAGATAAAGGGGGCGATCTGCAAAAGCCGGATAACGGGTTGATTTACCGGACGAATCCGGAAGAGATTCCAATGCAGTCCGGCTTTTTTAACTGAGTATCTCTGAGTAGAGAAAAGCTGTTTCCAGTTTTCTTTATCGGCAGAAGAGATTATTGAGGGCATATGGTTCTCCAAGCCTGTTCCCCAGAACCAGAGGGAAAGCATTTCGTCATAGGTCATTCCCGCTTCTTTCCATCTTACCAGATCGACATAAGGGTATTGAATAGCGGTTTGCAGGAGATTGTAACTGTTCTTGTTATACCCGGCTGCTTCCAGAAAACCCTGATAAAGCAACTGGTTAAAATCGGAGAAGAATAGTTCGGCGGCATACCTTTTGATCTTCTTTTCCATTCTTAAATATCCGAGTTTTTGCAAGACCAGGATAGTGACTTGTTCATCCATACCGGCAAAGAAGCGGCAAAAATCTTGATGATGGTCAAAGGAATGATCGTAGCGTTTGATCAATTTGGTAATATCCTCATCAAGATAATTCTTCAATTCCAGTATTTCGATCTGTGAACCGTCCTCGGAAATGGTCAAAGGGTATTGTCCGTTGTGTTCATAAACAATGTGAAGTATAACATTATTAAAATTCGCATCTTCGTCATGATGGTGTGCAGTCCAGTCATAAGTTTGCAGGTGTATTTCCGCATCACCCCTGAGTACATTTCCCTCCATGTTGATAATCAGGTTGTGAAAATCAGCTCCTCTGTCAGTATTCCACTGACCGGGGAACATGATTCGGACTCTTTTACCGCTGACTGTTTTGAGATTTTTAATGAGATGCTGAGCATCCCATATATGGTATAAAAGCTTTTCTGTAAACTCCATTAACCCTCCTAACTAACAAAAAGTCTATTCTCCTTTTCCTTGTTCAGAATATCCTGAATGCACCCGGGAAGCGAGATACTCCTGTTTAAATCTTTCCCTATCCTTCTCTGACATATCAGGAAGCCAGAAACGGAGGGTTTCATCTGCTTTTTCCGAATGAAGGTTCACCGGAGGAATCAGATTACTTAGTTTCCGGCAGATGTTAAATACCTGTTCCCGTAATTCTTCAGTTTGGTCATCTTTCATTTTTCACCCCCAAAGATAATGATTCCTTTTGTAACTGGAAATACTTCAAAGAAAAAATGGCTAACCTCTATTATGATTATCTGCTGCTGTTAAGAGAGTATCTCAAGTCTATCATGACATCCTGCCTGACCTATTAGCAGTGAGAAAACTGAATTGATACTATCCAATCATTAGATAGGTCGATTTATCCTGCTTCACACCCCCAATTAGATAATCATTCTTCGTTAACTCTCATTTCTCAGTGACTTTAACCTACCGGATCATTATCCGGAAGATGATACTGAGCTTGCCCTGCGATTAACAAAAGAAAAACATTAAAAGCTGGCATATTTACTTTCCGGCTCTTAATCTCTGAAATGATATCAAAAGTAAGCTTCCAACTTTCAACAATACAATCAGCGACATTGTTTTTGTCAATCCAAATAACGGCAGCATGATGATTCCCCCGATTATGCCTCCGAACCATCCGCCAAGTAAATCAAAAGCATAAAGAATACCCGAACTCTTTTCGTAGTTTGGCAGCGACCCGCAATGATACAGTTTAGCAGCCAGAGGGAACTGTGACCCGATAAGAAAACCTGATAAGAGAGGGAGAGCAAGGTAGAGATAGGAAAGCAGCTCATAGCTTACATTAAAGATCCTAATCAGTTTTATACTCTGAACAGATGCAGGTAAAAGCAAAGCAAACATGATTATCAGTAATTCCAGAATCAGCAGTCTGTTTAGTACCTGTGTTTCTACGCAAGCCGGCTTGGATAAGCGTCTCTTTTGGGTCAAAGCTCCAAGCATTGCGCCACTCATATAGGAAACAAAGAGCATTCCAATCCAGAAAAAGACATAACCGAAAAGAATCTGAAAAATGTATATAATAGCCAGGTCGAGTATCATACCGGAAAATCCGCTGGTTAGAATAACTGCAGAGGAAGTGCAGGCTAGGGTTCTCTTGGTAAGAAAAATGATCAGCAATGGAATTCCCAAGGCTATTGGCAGCAGCCAGTAAAGCAAGGTTTTAAAAGAGAGATTATAGATATAGCGGAAAATACTTTGAGAAGCTGGAGAAAACATACTATTCCAGTAGGTAAGTCCCCAATAGACTGAGATGGGATATCTATCACTATTTGTTAAGTTGGAGACCTCAGCTGTATTCTGTTCGTACCATTTCAGCCAGCGGGGATGAAGGATATATTCCAGATAAGACTTTGAGATTAATTGGGTATCGATGTTTCTTTCCTTTATTCTCATTTCCAGGTCTGCAATCTGAGGGATTATTCTCCCAGGCTTCCGGGATGCAAGAAAGAGATTGAAATCACCGGGTATTACATAGTGTTGTGGGAAGACCTTATGTAAGCTATTTTCAGTAATTCTGTTCAGATGCCGCATCTCCGTTGTCAGATAAGACAGGGAGCCGGGGAGGGAAAAGGCGAGGATCCCATCCTCCTTCATTCTTCCTGAGAGAAGTGAGTAGAATTCGACGGTGAAAAATCTGTTAGTTTGCAGATTATCAGGTGTACCAATATTCATCAGGATTATGTCAAATTCTCTCTCTGACTGCTCAAGGTATCTTCTGCCATCTGTCAGTACGACCCGTACCGAAGGATGAGTCAGTTCTAAACGGGTGTTACCACTTGCCAACTCCTTAACCAGATCTATAAGTAAGGGATCCAGTTCCGCATATATAATCTCTTCCGGAGAATGTCGTAAAACTTCAGAGATAACTCCTCCGGCACCACCACCGATAATCAAAATACTTTCCGGATGGGGATGAGAAAGAAGAGGGAGATGCACGAAAGTTTCGCTGAAAACCAGGTCGGTATGGGGTGTTGTCACTGAGGGCTGTCCGTCTGAGTGAAAAGTCAGTTGTTCTTCACTTTCTGTGACTGTAATGTTACCGTATATGGAATTTTGATAATGGATCACTTTCTGTCCCCGCCAGAGTCTCCCGATGGAGTAATTGTGTATTTTTGTTGAAATATTCGGTGTTAACAGATAGAGATTGAGAAAGATTAGAATTAGAAGAAAAAGAGTCGTAAACAGGACAGAGGGATGTAGTTTTAGGTTCTCATTCGGTTTTTTTTGTTTCTCACGTGCTCTAATTGCATGTTTTGTATTCAGGAACAGCAAAAGAGAGCTGATCAGATTGAACAGGGATAGCAGGAGAGCAATATTTAACGCCGGCATGAGAGGTATCAGCAGATAAGTAAGAATAAAGCCTCCGATAATTGTACCCAGCAGTTCCCAGACATAGACACGACTGATAGATACGGAGATTGATCCTTTTCTGTCAGAAAACAGCCGGCAATAGGCAGGAAAGAGCATACCGTGAATGAGGCTGACCGGTAAGAGAATGAGTAATGAGCTAAAAAAAAGAGTAATAAACCCCAAGCCACTACCGGGAAGGGTACCTGTCAATTCTTTGGTAAAACGGACCATTAATAAGCAAAGAGGGAAGAAGATGGAGAACAAGACCTGGAAGACAATGCATTTACCCAGAACAGATTTTGCCTTCAGTAGGATTTTTCCTCCCAGCCAACTTCCTGCAGCCTCTAACAACAGCCAGTTTGCTAAGATCACTCCGATTATCAGTTCATTGCCGAAGGAGATTATCAATAGCTCGCGCAAAATCATTATCTGGGCAGAGATGCCGCTCATCCCCATAAGGATAATTGCTGTTTTAATAACTCTGCTGTTGCTCCCGGTCAAAAGAATACTCCTCTGATTTAAGGTTTCTTAACTTTGATAGTAACATTTCCCTTTATTGCCGCGGATAATCAGTCTATCGGTTCAGAAATTAACAGCTCAGTAGCGGTTATTACATGCCCTTTCTCGGTAAAATAGCGGGTAGATATTCTGGAAGAGTGGACGATAACGGCTCATTGCTGCGACAAAAATGACAGCCCATCTCCATTCAGGTGATTGGAAAAAAAGGTCTTATTCCCAGACTCCCGGTATATGTTCTCCGCAGCTGTCACATCTACCGGCGGTGATCTTGATTTCCTGAACTTCAAAGTGCCGGCGTTGAATTACAACCTCCTCACAATTAACGCAGAATGTCGAATTATTGGTATGTCCGGGAACATTACCAATAGAAACATGGTTAATTCCTTCCTCTTTGGCGATTTTGAAAGCAGTTTCCAGTTTACTGACAGGAGTAGGGGAGAGATGAGTTAGTTGGTAATTTGGGAAAAAGCGGGAGAAATGAAGCGGTACATCGGAACCGAGGTTAGCGCTAAGCCAGCGGCACATCTCTCTTATCTCGGTAATATCATCATTGACTGTCGGGATTACTAAATAGACAATTTCCAACCAGACTCCACTCTCTTTGATAATCTTGAGTGATTGTAAAACCGGTTTTAATTGAGCTTCAGAGTTGCGGTAGGCTTCATCACTGAATCCTTTTAAGTCAATGGTAACAGCATCGGTATAGCGGAGTAATTCTCTCAGAGGTTCAGGGTTAAGAGAACCGTTGGAATGCCAGAGAATTCTCAAACCTTCTTTCTTGGCCAGCTTAGCAACATCATAGAGATACTCATACATCACGACCGGATCATTATAGGTAAAAGAAATTGTCGGCACATCCATTCTTTTAGACATAGAGATAACCTCTTCCGGAGGGAGATCATAAACACGAAGATCTCCCGGTCTGGCTTGAGAAAGATGCCAGTTTTGACAATGGCGGCATTTATAATTGCAACCGACAGTTCCCAGACACAGCATATCGGTGCCGGGTAGGAAATGATGCTGTGGTTCCTTTTCGACAGGATCGAGATGTACAGCTGAAGGCTGTCCATAAATGAGGGTGTAGAGTTTTCCTTCCTTGTTCTCCCGGACACGGCAGTAACCTGTTTTCCCTTCCGGGATTACACATTTCCGGAAACAGAGCTGGCATTGAACTTTGTTATCACTTAAAGAATCATAATACATTGCTTCCATAGTTTTAATCTCCTCAGACCTGGGGGTTGCGGAAGATATTTGTCTGGCAGGCTGCCGGGACAGTGCCGAGAGATAAAGAAAAGATATAACCGCAAGGGGTAAGATTATTAATACTGTTTTCCAATGCTTCATAATTGCCTCCGAGGAGAGTAATATCTGAAGGATTATAATAAAAGATGTTTTGTCAAATCCATTTTACCTGATTGCGAGATATTGCTGGTTTTCTGAGAGATAGATCATGGCTTGTCTGCTCTTGATCATTCTCTGGTTTATTCGGTTTTAAGGCGTATGAAGTGTTCCGGTAAACAATACGGTTCCGCTGAGAGTATCCCTGATAAAAAAGAGGAATGGTCTGTCAGCTTTAAAGAGAATCTCTTCCTGAGGATCAAGCATGGAAGTAGTTCTCATAATGACAGCTGTTGCGGCAGCTGCTTCTGTTCCTTTTTCTTCTACTTCGATAAAGGACTGGTGAATAATCTCATCGATAAGGAACCTTTCTTTTTCACCGGTCATACCGGTGAAGTCAGCTTTTGCCGAAAAGGGAACGGTCATTCCCAGCTTCCGGAAAACTTCCTTGAGAAGGTATCTTGCTTCGAAAGTGAACTTCGGTATCTGTAAGTTAACCCTCTGATAGGAAAGAGAGTTAGTTATAGTATGATATCTTTCATAATCGAGCTTTTCTATCAGAGTGGAGAGTTCCGTATCTTCAGCCGGGAGAAAGACGGTCATAGCCAATTCTCTTTCCTTATAAGGGATTTGAACAGCTTTTAGCTCATTATCCGAATAGTAAAGATATGAACCTGTCCTTTTCATAAAATGGGCTTTTTGGGGGTTCTCCGGGCTAACAAAGAATTCTTCTTCACGTGTCAGATCCTCCGAAAAAACATGCTGCCAAGAGCCCAGAAAATATATCGCATTTGTTAGGATCAATCTCGTATCTGAGGTAACGTCCCCCGGCTGCAGTATATCTTTGATCCTATCTTCCGTCTTCTCTTCTATCCAACCGTTAATCTTTATCCTGCTCTGTTCGGGTTCTTCCAGAAAATTGAGTCTGTTATCACCCGCTCCATAGTAAAGGTTTGTCAAAACAAGGAAATCATCAGCAAGTTCGGCATTCCTGTCTATCCAAAGAGCATTGGCTATATTAAGGATTATTCCTTCATTCTTTCTTTTTTCCAGTTCCTGATTTACCTTATGGAAGGCAGGATGGAAGAGAGACTGGCTATCCGAAAAATAGAGCACCTTCATCATCTCCTCTTCGGTTTGTCCTCTCGCTCCGGCAAAAGCTAAGGCTAATGCCGAAGAGATGGAGTAAGGGGAGAAAAAGGTGTTTTGATCATTTACTAAAGGGAGCAGATCAAAAGCTAAACGATTAATAGCTTCAGATACTTCCTCACGGTCATAATCTGCTCTCAATTCAACTCGGGTTAGCAGAGCCGCAAGGATGATAAAAGAGAGTAGAAATCGGAAAAACTTCATAATAGCCTCCTCTGAAAGGTTTAACGCTAAATAGTTTTAATTCTTACAGGTTACCGGATAAACTACTCTATGACTTTGGGTAAAAAATGATAGGTTTCCGGAATGTTTTCGAAAAGAGAATGATAGTTATACTCAGGGTCTATGATAATTCCCTCATCCCTTAGTTTACGGTCAACATTCGATTCACCCCAATTATAGGCTGCCAGGGCAAGAGATGTATTTTGGTTATACCTATTCAAAAGATATCTAAAATAAAGGGCTGCAATATGAAGATTAGTTGGCGGAAACCATAACATGCCTTTAATGTATTGAGGATAAATGTATTGAGCTGTCTTATCCTGTACCTGTCCTAAACCGATTGCTTGTTTCCGGGAATAGGAGAGAGCTCTGAAGGAACTTTCTGCAGCGATCAGTCTATAAAAGAGTTCAGTATCGAGATCATGAGTCTTTGCTGTGATAATGGTCATGATCCGTGCTGAGATGGGGTTATAAATCAGGATAAAAAGAACAAGAATCCCAAAGGTAATTTTTGAGAAGAACTGTTTCAGGCTCGAACGTCTCTTTTTCATTCTTTTATCAATTTCCTTGTCCGGAAAAGATTCTCTTTAAACTTCTCGTTTTCCGGCTCGAGTTGATAAGCTTTCTGGTAATAGGTCAAAGCTATCTTCGGTTTCTTTTCCAGTATTAAATAGAATGTCCCAATGTTGTTTTGAATATAAGGATTCTCCGGGTCATGTCTCTCAGCCTGCAGCAGAGCTTGCAGGGCTTCCTTGTTTTTTTTCTGTTCTAAGAGATTTTGCGACCGATTAAGGAGTTCCTTCGCCTGTATATAACTCTCTCTTTGCTCAGGGTTATCTATTCTCCGGAGATAGGTTTTGTAGTTTTTGTTGTTCGGATGTATTCTTACCATATTCTGAAAGAGAGATTTTGCCTTATTCCATTCTCTTTGCTGCATGTATAGTTCGGCTAAAGTCAGGGTAGTTAACTCATTGCCGGGATAGTTATCCAGTATCTTTTGCAGATATTTCTCTGCTTCTGCATAATGTTGCAGAGTTAATAATGTCAAGGCTAAGTTAAAAAGATTGGCAGCACTGTCTTCCAGCATCAGAGCTTTCTCCAGATAGGGAAAAGCCTTTTCCGGTTTTCCTTTCATGAGGAGTTTCTGCCCCTTTCTCTGAAAATAATTCATTCTTATCTGTTCTAATAATTGAAACATCAGTTCTCCCTGATATACTCGCTTGTTAGTCCTGGTTTACCATTCATTGCCTAAACTATGGGATTCGGTTCTGAGGGGAAGCACTTTTTTGGATCATCTTCAGAAGATAGAAGGCAGAAATTTCTCTTATTGACTGCCGATTTCCGGGAAATACTCTTTCTGACAATTCGGCTTTACCTCGATTATATACACAAAAACATACTGTTCCCACCGGTTTATTCTCGCTTCCACCAGCAGGTCCTGCTATCCCGGTGACAGCAGCCCCAATATCTGTTTTTAAGGCTTTGGATACACCTATAGCCATTTGTTCTGCTGTTTCTACACTAACTGCGCCATATTCTTCCAGACAATTTTCGCTGACCCCTAACAGATCTATTTTTGCCTCGTTACTGTAGGCAATGATTCCGCCGCGGAAAAACCCGGAAGCACCTGCATGATCGGTCAGCATCTGCTGAATGAGACCACCGGTACATGATTCGGCAAGAGCAAGAGTTAGCTCCCTTACGCTCAGGAGAGAATGCAGAAGACCGCTTAAGGTTTCGTTATCAAAACCCCAGATATAGGTTCTGATTCTTTCGCATAATTCGTAACAAACCGTTTCTATTTCTCTCGGATTAATACCGCTTAACTGCAAGTCAACTCTTCCCGGTTGTGGGAGATAAGCAAGGTTTACCGTAGGGGGGAGTGGGATATCATCTATCCGTTCCGCTAATTCCGATTCAGGAATATCTATAGTACGTATAGTCTTTATGATAGTTGGTAAACTGGGAAATCTCTCTTGCAATATCGGTTTGACCTTTGTGATGAAGATTTCCTTCATCTCTGCAGGAACACCGGGAAGGAGGAAGATAAGGGACTTTCCATTATCAAAAAAGAGACCGGGAGCAGTTCCTATTGTATTCTCTAAGGGGGTAAAATCTTGGGGGACTTCAGCCTGGCAGCGGTTTACAGCGGGAGTTGATAATCCTCTCCGGGTAAATCTTTCAGTGATAGAACTCCATATTGAGTCATTGAAGATCAATTCTTTATCGAAAAAGACTGCCACACTATTCTTCGTTAGATCATCTTTAGTTGGTCCTAATCCCCCGGTTATGAAGATAATTTCGAAGTCATTGACCGTCTGTCGGAGAGAATCAATTATAGCAGTCTCAGAATCACAGATTACAGCAGCCCGGAGCAGTGGTAAACCGAGTTTAATCATCTCCTGTCCCAGAAATACCATATTACTGTTAACCGTTACCCCGGAAAGGAGTTCGTTTCCAATGCAGATTAATGCTGCTTTAACCGGTGCTTTTTTCACTCAATACTCACTGAACTCTATTCGGTTTTCTTTTTCTTTTTTATTTTCTTTTCAGACCAACTTAAGGGACCTTTATGATGGAAAACCTTCTCAGTTTTTCTTTCCCGGTCATACAGCAGTTCTTGCTTCGGTTCTTCCCTTTTTTGGGGAGCCCTTTCCTTTTCGTCCCGATGGGGGAGGATCATATAATACTTGTCGGCAAAAGCTACACTGTCTCCTGCGCGAAGCATTCTTCTTCTGCCATATTCCTTTTCCCCGTTTACCCAGATCTTGCCGTCTTTGATCATAAACCGGATCTGCTGATAATCATCATCTGCTGCGACAGCCTTTAAAAAAGCCTCTAAAGTTATCTCATCATCATACTTATTCAGTCTGAAATTCATCTAAGTTCCATCACTTCTTAATAATTCTTGGCAAAATAGACCCTTTGAGAGCTCTTATCGCCGCATAAGACACATTTACCCTCTTCTTTATCTTCTGCAAGGGGTAGGCAACGAATAGTCACTTTCAGATCCTGCTTTACCTTCTCTTCGCAATCGTCGCTGCCACACCAGTGAGAATGAGCAAAACCTCCGTGTATCTCCGGTTTGACTTGGTCTTTTGGGGTAAAGAACCGGTAGAACTCATCTCTATCATCTATCTTTACAGTGTTGTTCTGCCGGAACTCCCATGCTTTCCGATATATATCTTCCTGAATGGCATCCAGATAAGAAATCACATTGGCTATGAAGTCTTTTCTCGATACCGATTCCTTGTCTTTAGGTTTCCTGTTTCTTTGTCCCATGAATACAGAATCATTCCGAACATCACGAGGACCAATTTCCAGTCTGATAGGAATTCCCTTTTTGATCCATTGCCAATTTTTCTCACCCCCGTTCAGATCACGAGCATCATATTCCACTACCAGTTTGCGCCCATTGTAAGACAGATCCTTCATCTCAAGGATCAGCTCATTTATGTACTCATTAACGAGCTGCTCATCATCATCATTGCGATATATTGGGATAATTGCAACATGGGAAGGTGCTATCCTCGGTGGTAATACCAATCCGTCATCATCACTGTGTGCCATGATCAGAGCTCCGATCATCCGGGTAGAGACTCCCCAGGAGGTAGTCCAGGCATATTCCTCTCTCCCCTCTTTACTCTGAAATTTGATCTCAGAAGATTTAGAAAAATTCTGCCCCAGAAAATGAGAAGTTCCAGATTGTAATGCCTTCCTGTCTTGCATCATCGCCTCTATGCAAAAAGTTTGAACAGCACCCGGGAATCTTTCACCGGCAGTTTTCTCCCCTTTAATTACCGGGATAGCCAAATGTTTCTCAACAAAATCGGCATATACATCCAACATCCTGTAGGTCTCTTCGACTGCTTCCTCTTTATCGGCGTGAACTGTATGGCCTTCCTGCCACAAGAATTCAGCTGTCCGGAGAAAAAGCCGGGTCCTTAGCTCCCAACGGACTACATTAGCCCATTGGTTTATCAATAACGGTAAGTCACGGTAAGAACTGACCCAGCGACTGAATGAAGCCCCGATAATGGTTTCGCTTGTTGGTCTGACTATCAGAGGTTCGGTTAACTCCCCTGCTACTTTCAGTCCCCCCTGGCCATCGTCTTCCAGGCGGCTGTGAGTTACAACAGCACATTCCTTCGCAAATCCTTCAACATGTTCTGCCTCTTTTTCGAAAAAACTCTTGGGAATAAAGAGGGGGAAATAAGCATTTTTGTGTCCAGTCTCCTTAAACATATCGTCCAGTGTTCTCTGAATGTTCTCCCAAATTGCATAACCCCAGGGTTTAATGACCATGCAACCTCTAACATCGCTTGTTTCAGCCAGATCGGCTCCCTTGATCACCTGCTGATACCATTGTGGATAATCCTCTTCTCTCGTCGGTGTTATGGCTGTTTTCACTTTGTCTGACATTCTTTTTTCTCCTCTTCCTGATCCTTTTACTTGTTATCTTATCATGAGGAAGTCATTTATTGAATGAGAGCTAATTGTCAATGTTTTTGAAAGAGAAACGGGGTACACCCAAACGAGATTCCCTGAAGGGAGAATAACTGAATTGTTATAATTGTCAGAAGATAAGGAAATATCACTTGATAAGCTTTGAATCCTTTTCTATATCATTCATAGCAAGAGCATAGGAGTAAAAACTTGACAGATTAGTTGAACTCAGCATGTTGTATCTGAAGTAAAATTAAAGAGAGTTTAAGGAATAACAAAGGAGGTCTTATGCGGAGATTCATTATTGCACTAATTCTATTGCTGCCGATTTTTTTATACTCCGGTCAAACCTCAATCTATGAAGTTCAGTACACGGGCATTCCCGGAACAGACGGAACTTATCCTTCGCCCCTTCGAAATCAGATAGTAACGATTAGCGGTATAGTTACAGCAATAAATCATAGCAATGGGGGATTCTATCTTTCTGATCCAGAAGGGGGACCCTGGCGCGGTATATATATAAATGAAAGATCAAGAGAAGTTTCTGTTGGAGATTACGTTCAGTTAACCGGTGAAGTATCCGAGCAGTTTGGCTTAACAACGTTACGGAACATCCGAATGCTTGAGATAATCGAATCGGATAAACCACTACCCCCTGCAACTTTAGTAACTACCGGAGAATTAGCAGTAAGTGAGGCTTATGAGGGTGTCCTTGTTCAGGTGATAAACGTTAAGATAATTAACCGCAGTGAGCAGGGAAGTGTCTTGTTGATAAATGATGGCACCGGAGTCTGTAGAATGTCTGATAGCTTTTTAAGTGCTTTTCCTGAGAATTTGTCAGGAACAGCGGGTCAGGCTATTAATCGTATTATCGGGGTTGTTGATTACCGATTTGGTGAATATCGTCTCAATCCTCGGCAAGGTTCAGATATCCATAGCTCACCATTAGGATCCAGTAAACCATCCTGGGGTAGAATAAAGTCATACTATCGTTAATCAGAGACAAAATATGATTTATTCAACAAGGTCTTGTTTCAATCAATGAGTAAGGGGAGCGAAAATGAAGAAACACAAGTTTCTGTTATTCATCATAGTCGCCGCTGTTATGGGTTTTCTTTTCTGGGGCTATATCAGGCGGGTGTTAGAGTTTTTTAAACTTGTAAAAACTTTGCCCGAATATTTGCGAGACATGATAGGTGTTAAGCCGGCTGTTGATTTTTCAATGAATCTGCCATCCAAGATGGCTATAAGGGTAGGACTCAGAAAGGAGATTATGGAGCGGGAATCTAATCTTCAAGAAGTTATAGAGAACTATATTCACGATTTTTATCCCGAACTAATAAGCATGAAGATAGATATTTCAATCTTCGAACTCCCTGATAACAAAGATAAAGAAGAGAAAAGCGATAATGATAGTTAGTCTTTTCGCAGATGAGAGAGCTTTTAAGATAAAAAGGAAAAGGGTGTTAGTTCACCCTTTTTTTTGTCTCAATATTCGTTTGATGATAATTCAGTGAGGCAGAAGAAAAGTAAGACAAGGATATAAGCTGACAGATATGGTAAAGAGAATCGTCATTGTCGAAGATAACGACAATGTAGCTAAATTGATAGCCAAAGCGTTATCTGAAGAGGGATTTGAAACAAAGGTGATTTCCTTTGGGAGTGCAGCAGTTTTTTATGTACTTGAAAATAGCGACTCCCTGCTCTTAATGGAGTATCAGCTTCCTGATATGACAGCAAAGGAAGTGATCAACAATTTAAAGGATAATCAAAAGGAAATACCGTTCATCATAATGTCACCGCCCGGGAACGAGAAAGCAATTATTGATATGATGAAGCTGGGGGCAAGAGATTATCTGGTAAAAGAACAAGGTTTTTGGGAACTGCTACCGGCAGCAATTACCAAAATAGTCCAACAGCTCGAAACGGAAAGACGCTTGCAAGAAGCTGAAAGAAATCTAAAGGCCAGTGAAGATAAATTTGAGAACATTTTTAACAGCATAACGGATGCAATATTTATCTATAACTTTGATGGAACTATTCTCACAGTTAATGAAGCGGCATGTAATCTTTTGGGGTTACCAAAGGAGGAATTAGTGACCACTCCTTATCTTCGTTTGCATCCGGAAGATTTCGGTAAGAATTTTGCCCTCTATCTTGCCGAGCTGAGAGTTTTAAAAAGCATAAAATACGAAACCGAATACACTGATAATGCGGGTGATATTATCCCTGTCGAATGTATCAGCAGGTTAATCAACTATGAGAATAATACTGCAATACTCACGATAGCTCATAATATTGTTGAAAGAAAAAACACGGAAGTCCTGCTTAGATTAAGTGAAGAGCGATTGCAGCGGATAACGAATACAATGACCGATTATATCTATACGGTTTTTGTTGAGGATGGAAAGCCACAAATGACTGTACACAGCTCAGCCTGTCACGCTGTAACCGGCTATACACCTGAGGAATTTACCCTGAATACCTTTTTATGGATTGATATGGTAGATGAAGGTGACAGAGAATTCGTGTTAAATAACATCAAGAGGATTCTAAACGGGGAACAGATAAAACCTTTCGAACACCGCATAAGTAAAAAAGACGGTTCAATTGTCTGGTTGAGAAATACCCCTGTCCTCCATTTCAATGAACAAAATCAGCTTATATCTTACGATGGAGTAATACAGGATATTACTGAGAGGAAAAAAACTGAGGTAGAGCTTTTAGAAAAACAAGCTCAATTGACTGCCATAATTGAAGCATTTGAAGGGCTGATCTATGTTTGTTCATCAGACTACAAGATAGAATATATGAATGAGAAATTCATAAAAAGAACCGGATACAATCCCGTCGGGGAATTATGTTATCAGGCTCTCCACAATCTCGACAAACGATGTCCCTGGTGTGTCAATGAGCGTGTTCAAAACGGGGAAACTGTGAAATGGGAAGTACAAAGCCCGAAAGATAATCTTTGGTATTCGATAGTTAATACTCCAATTTATCACTATGATGGACGAATATCGAAACAATCAATGATAATTGATATTACAGATGAAAAAAATTCTGGTCAGGAGGCTCATAGGTTTAAGCAATTATACAATAATTTACTCGCTGAGATGAACTGCCCGGTATGCCGCTTCGGAAGTGAGGGTACTATACTGTCAGCTAACAAAGCCTTCGAAACACTGTTTAACGATAATAGAAAAACAAAATTGAAGGGACGTGAGATTTTTTCCGTTATTCCGGATGAATTGAGCTCCTGGACAAGAGAAATCTTGCCAACTTTGAACACTAAGCAGTCAATAATGAAACTATCTATAGAAAATAGCAACGCGAAAGATGTCAATCTTCAGAACAAAGTATGGATTATCATGGCTATCCACGACTCCGGGCAAAAGATCGTAGAATTCCAGTCGCTGTTAAAAGATACAGAGAGTAACACTAAGGAAAATGATCTGATTTTACACAAATCGAAATACTAAGCAAGAAACAGCAGCTGAGATATTACTTGAGCGGATTTCGGTATTTCCAGATGGATTTTTCACTATTGACAATACCAGGTTCCTGTCTTGGTTTTGACAAATATCTAACAAGGTTTATCTGATCTGATGATCTATCAGGTAAAGAGTTAAGAGAATTGAGTTTAACGAATAAAAGGAGAGAAAAATGAATATTATTTCGAGTGGTGTCTTTTGGGGTTTGATACTGATTCTGATTGGTCTGTCCATAATAATAAAAATAGTTTTCAACATCGATATCCCAATCTTCCGGGTTATTATTGGACTGCTTTTAATATATTTCGGGATGCAGATAATTTTTGGCAGCAATCTATCCTACCGGAGAAAGCAGAGAATCAGGAATAATGAAAAGCAGTATAGCGAATACAATCTGCGTAAGGGTAGTAACGAGTATAATGTTGTGTTTGGAAGAAGTTCTATCGATTTAACCGATAGAAAGGATTTGGATTCTGATAACTTTGTTGGGATCAATGTAGTTTTTGGTTCCGCTTCTGTCTATATTGATCCTGAAATACCAACTCAAATAGAACTCAATACGGTTTTCGGTTCAGCTAATTTACCGGGAAGAAAGTCAGCAATGATTGGTCAACAGAGATATCACTTCGGTAAGGATTCAGATCAAGGCAGGTTACTATATGTGGAAATCTCTTCTGTATTTAGTTCCGTTGAGATCATTGAGAAAAAACGAAACCACCAGCCCGATAATACCGAAAATGAGTTCAACAATGAGCGTGAAGGTGAAGAAGGGTTGTAAAAAAATCTAAGTTGTCTCTTTTCTGTTCTTGTTTCTTTTCTTCTTCATTATTGACGGGAGATATTCCTTCATAAAACTACCTGTGTATGATTTGCTCGCTTTGGCAACTTTTTCGGGAGTTCCGGAGGCTACGATATATCCCCCTTCATCCCCCCCTTCTGGACCGAGGTCAATTATGTGGTCGGCACACTTGATAACATCAAGATTATGCTCAATCACGACTATTGTATTGCCCATAACAGCTAAGCGGAAAAGAACTCTCATCAATCTATTGATATCGTCAAAATGCAGACCTGTCGTCGGTTCATCAAGAATATACAAGGTTCTGCCTGAACTTGTTTTACTTAACTCCCGGGAGAGTTTTATTCTCTGAGCCTCGCCTCCGGACAACGTAGTTGAAGGCTGACCTAATTTCATGTAATCCAATCCAACATCAAGCAGAGTTTCCAGTTTCTTTCTGATGGCCGGGATAGTATCGAAGAGTTGAAAAGCTTCCTGAACATCCATATCAAGTACTTCTGCGATATTATGCCCTTTGTAGCGGATGCTGAGAGTTTCACTATTGTAGCGCTTTCCTTTACATGTTTCGCAGGTGACATAGATATCGGGCAGAAAGTGCATTGAGATCTGTTTCACTCCTGCACCTTCACAGGATTCACATCTTCCTCCCTTTACATTGAAGGAAAATCTCCCCTCTTTGTACCCTTTGATTTTAGCAGCAGGAAGATTCGAAAAGAGCTTTCTGATCGGATCAAAAACCTTCGTATATGTTGCCGGATTAGAACGTGGTGTTCTTCCTATTGGTTGTTGGTCAATTGCAATAACACCTTCTAAGTCATTGTAACCGGAGATGTCTGAATACTCTCCCTCTTTTATGCTTGCCCGGTTGAGCCGGTTGGCCAAAGCAGGAAAGAGTATCTGATTAATCAGGGAGCTTTTCCCCGATCCGGATACGCCTGTTACGCAGGTAAAAACTCCGAGAGGAATCGAGACGTCGATATTTTTCAGGTTATTTTGCTTAGCTCCGGTGATCTTGATACATCTATCATCGGGAGGGATTCTTTTTTCAGGGATAGGAATCGATAAATTGCCCGAAAGGTATTTACCTGTCAGGGAGAGGGGATTTTCCACAATCTCCCGATGATTACCTTCCGCTACGATCTCTCCTCCGTAGATTCCGGCGCGGGGACCAAAATCGTATATTCGGTCTGCAGCTAACATCATATCTCGATCATGTTCAACCACAAAGACTGTGTTTCCTATGTCTCTCAGTCTGAGAAGCATATCGGTCAAGCGGTGATTGTCTCTCTGATGTAAGCCGATACTCGGTTCATCAAGAATGTACATAACTCCAACCAAACCACTCCCTATCTGGCTAGCCAGTCTTATTCTTTGTGACTCACCCCCGGACAAGGTAGGGGCACGCCGGTCAAGGGTAAGATAGTGAAGACCGACATTGAGAAGAAAGGAAAGCCGGTTACTGATCTCTTTCAGTAATTCTTCAGCTATAAGTTTTCTGTTTCCCAGGAGCTTAATATCAGTGAAAAAGCTTTTTAACTCAGCAATGGTTTTTCGTGACAGATTGATAATGGATTCACCCTCAACATAAACTGTTTGCACTTCCTTACGAAGTTTGTTACCGCTACAAGACATACAGGGACTATCGGAAATGTATTGCATATACCAGCGGCGCATTGACTCGGAAGTTGTTTCGTGCATTCTTCTTTTCATTGTAGGAATAATTCCTTCATACCTGATCATATACTCTCCCCGACCATGCTTATTTTCCCAGATAGTCTTTATCCTTCTCCCTTTCGAACCATAGAGAAGTATTTCCTTTACTTCCGACGGGAGTTCAGACCATGGCGTTGAGAGTGAAAAACTGTATGCTTTTGCCAAATTAGTTAAAATCTTGAGTGTCCAGGAATGCTTTTTATCTTCTAATTTTCCCCAGGGAGAAACCGCTCCTTCCATAGCTGATAACTCCGGGTGCGGCACTATTAGCCGGGGGTCAAATTCCAGGGTGGAACCTAAACCATGACAGGCAGGACACATTCCTAACGGGCTGTTGAAAGAAAAGTGCTGAGGAGTTAGTTCTGTGAAACTGATACCACAAGTGTTACAGGCATTTGTTTCGGACATGATTTCTGATTCACCGGTGTCAGTATTACTAATCTTGATATACCCATTAGCCATTCTGAGGGCTGTTTCCAAAGAATCTGTCAGTCTGCTTTTAATCCCTTCTTTGATGACAAGTCGATCGATTACGATATCGATGTCATGTTTGCTCTTCTTGTCAAGGATAATGACTTCAGCAAGTTCCCGGACCTTTCCGTTAATAACCACCCTGACAAATCCCTCTTGCCTGATTTTTTCTAATTCCTCTTTATGCTCTCCCTTACGGTTTTGAATAACCGGAGCTAAGATGAGCAGCTTGGTCTTTGAAGGGAGAGTCATAATCCTTTCAACCATTTGGTCAACACTTTGAGAACTAACAACTTTGCCGCATTGATAACAGTGTTGAATACCGATACGGGCGAAAAGCACTCTCATATAGTCATAAATCTCAGTAACCGTTCCGACAGTTGAACGGGGGTTTTTGCTTGCAGCTTTCTGTTCAATTGAAATAGCAGGTGAAAGCCCTTCTATGTAGTCAACTTTAGGCTTTTCCATTTGGTCCAGAAACTGTCTGGCATAAGCAGAAAGAGACTCAACATAACGCCTTTGTCCCTCTGCATAGAGGGTGTCAAAGGCTAAAGATGATTTCCCTGAGCCGGAAACACCCGTGAAGACTATTAGTTTATTGCGGGGAATAACAAGATCAATATTCTTGAGGTTGTGCTCAGCCGCCCCTTTGATGATAATGTGTTCTTTCATGACCGAATCTGCTTTTTATTTTAGTGAATATCCTTTTTCTTCTCTTTCAGGTGTCAAGGAAAAAGGAATAAGAAGAACCGATAGTTCTTTCTTATCATCCAAAAGTAATTGCCCCCCCCCATCTTTCCTCTAAAGCATACCATGTTTATTGGCGGCAGAGAAATATTGTTTTCAGTCTATTACAGAGATTACGGGTATGATGATATGATTGATTTTTATGAACAAAAGTATTTGCAATAGGACGAAAGAGATCAAATTGGATGTTGTTAACTATAATGTTGGTAGTATAGAACAGTAAGCTCTCAATATAGTTAATTAGTTAGCGATGCCCGATAAATATGGGAAGAATACTCCATAGTATTGTATGATCGAGTTAAAAATGTAACGAGATGTATTGATTGAAGGTATTGAGGTTAACGTACAAATTGAGTTATAATTAATCTAAGCCGTTCAAGCTCAAACGGTTTAATCAGATAGCCGTCAGCTTTTGTCGCCATCGCTTCTTCCTGGGATTTGGTGGGTCTATAACCGGTAATCAATAAAACAGGGGTTTTGGGAGAGATAGATTTTATCCATTTTAACAGATCCATTCCGTTCATGCCGGGCATTCTAACATCGCTGATAACCAGATTATGCCGTTCCTTCCGAAAGAGATTCAAAGCTTCTCTTCCTTCTGAGGCTTCTGTAACATTGTAACCCAAATCGGTTAAGAAATCTCTCAATAATGATCGAATATCTTTATCGTCATCAACAATGAGTAATCTTTTAGTCAAGATAACCTCTTTTCCTCTTTTTGTTTAACTTCGACAGCTAATAAATCATTTGAATTCTGTCAATGATAAAAATCTTGGCAGTCCGGGTTTCCCTTTTAAAGGAGATAACGCTGAGTCAGCTATGTTTTTTCTTTTGAGATAATCAATCATCAATAATTCTCATCGTTAGGTCAAGAGAGAACGATCAGTGATTCCAGTTAAATCTTTACAAGAAAAAGTCAAACAGAAGAATTGTTCGTAAATAGTAAAAGAATACTTGAAACATATATCCAAGGAATGAAAGAAGTAACAGGTGGTATAAGATGTTTGGACTGGAATTACGTGAGGTTAGTAAATCTTTTGGAGAGAAACAGGTTGTTGATAAGGTATCTTTCGCCTCAGAGGGTGGAGAAATCCTCGGTTTTCTTGGACCCAATGGTGCAGGAAAGACAACTACTATCAGAATACTCATGGGAATTATCGCAGCTGACGAAGGGAAGGTCATTTATCGAACAGAGAAGGGATTCTCTGAGATTATTCCGAAATCGTCAATTGGTTATTTGCCGGAAGAGAGGGGATTGTATAAGGAGGCAAAGGTTCTGAACGTCCTCGGTTTCTTGGCAGGCTTAAAGAGTGTTGCCAAGAAAGAAGCCAGGGAGAGAGCTCTGCAGTGGTTGGATAAGTTTGCTTTAAAAGACTATTCTCAAGCCAAGATTGAGGAGTTATCAAAAGGGATGTCCCAAAAAATCCAGTTTATTGCCTCAATACTTCACAAACCCAAGCTGTTGATTTTAGATGAACCTTTCAGTGGACTGGATCCGGTCAGTCAGGATCTTTTCAAAGCTGAACTTAGAAGGTTAGCAGAAGAGGGGACTACGATATTGTTGTCAAGTCACCAAATGAATATAATGGAAGAGTTATGCAACCGGATTTTTCTAATCCATCAAGGAAAGGAGGTTTTTTACGGAACGCTTCCGGAAATAAAGGAGAAATACGGAAACTATAAGGTAACGCTCTCAGTTACCGAGAACTATGATTTCAATCGCTTAACAGGACTATCCTTTGTTGCCGATTCGGAGAGATTAAACGCTTTGGAGTATGAGATATCACTAAAAGAAAAGACGCAACCGGGAGAATTCTTGACGGTCATCGACAAGGATTGTCCGATCAGGGAACTGAAGGTCTCACGTTCGTCTTTACACGATATATTTGTAAAAATTGCTTTGGGGAGAGAAGAGAATGAGTAAGACAGGAAAGATTGTCCAGTGGGAAGTAATGAGGAACTTACACAATAAGCAGTTTATTATCGGTTTGTTTTTAACACCGCTATTAATTGCTCTCTTCGCAGGAGTGCCAAGGATCTTAGAGAGACTTGATAAACCGGAGACAGTCCGTTATTATGTTATTGATGATATCGATGCACTGGAAACCCTGCAAAAGGGTATCTCTTCGGAAACGATTATTCTCAGGAGCTATGAAGGAAATAGAGAAGATATCGAAGATCAAACAAAGAGCGATAAATTTACCGGCTATTTTTTTCTGCAGGAGGATTTCTGGCAATCAGGAAACCTGCCAATGTTCTTTAAAGAAAGGAATCATCAGGCCGAAAGGACAATTAAAGCGGTATTAGGTGGATTGTTACAGCAAAACCGAATGCAGCAATTAGGTGTAGATGAAGAGCAGGTCAGCTACCTAACAGCTGCGGCAAAGCTTGAAATGATACCAATGGAAGAGGCAATAGTACCGCAAGCTAATGAGATTATGGTCTCGATTGCCTTCATTGTGCTTATCTTTTTTCTTATTTTTTCGTCAGGAAGCATGCTGATGCAGAGTGCTTCTCAGGAGAGAAGAGACCGAATGGCTGAGATTATTCTCTCCTCGGTTACCTCTTCTCAGTTGATGCAGGGAAAAATTATCGGACAATTTCTTCTTGGAATGATCCAGTTACTCTTCTGGATTACGATCAGTTTACCGTTAGTGATCTATATCCTCGAGTTTCCTGTTATGCAGGCAATCATGGATACCAACCTCATGGTTGTTGTGATGTTCGGTCTCTTAGGCTACTTGCTCTTTAGCTCTCTCTTCGTTAGTATGGGCGCGACTATGGAGGATATGCAAAGTGCCGGCAATTCTCAAGGGTTGGTGATCATGATCCCGATGCTTAGCTTTTTGTTTATATCCCCGGTTGTGAATAATCCTAATGGAATGGTTTCACGTTTTGCAGGGCTCTTTCCCATAACCAGTCCGGTGATTATGATTCTGCGTAATGCAGTAACAAAGGTACCTGTATGGGAAATAATTGCCAGTGGAGTAATTTTGGCTCTGAGTTCTTATTTCACAATAAAGGCTGCAGGAAAGATCTTCCGCATCGGGATGCTGATGTATGGAAAAACAGCGACTATCAGTGAGATATTCAGATGGCTCAAATATCCTGATTGATGCTTACAGCAGGGCATCAAATTGCTGTGAAAGCATTTCCGGACTAATGATTTGAGATATGGTCAGCAGTATGCTATATATATTCGCTGACTCTATTGGAATGACCAGCGAAGAGACTGCAACAAACTTATTGACAAAATACTGATTTTGCTGAACTTCTGCGATTGATTAATAAAGGATAATGAGGAGTCAGTAATGGGCAAGAGTTATGAAGAGATGAAGAAAGAATATGAAGAGCTTATTGAAAAGACCTTACAGAAATTTCCCGAAAGGTATGAAGAATTTCTGACAGCATCTGATAAACCGGTCAATAGATTATACACACCTGAAGATATAGCAGATGTCGATTATGCGGAAGAAGTCGGTTTTCCGGGTTTGTATCCCTATAAGCGCGGAGTACAACCAACAATGTACCGTGGAAGATTATGGACAATGCGACAATATGCTGGTTTTGGTTCAGCCAAAGAATCTAATCAACGCTATAAATTTCTCTTGGAAAAGGGCCAGACCGGACTGAGCATTGCTTTTGATTTACCCACTCAGATGGGCTATGACAGTGATCATCAAATGAGTGGTGGAGAAGTTGGGAAAGTCGGGGTAGCGATAGATTCTTTAGCTGATATGGAAGTTCTTTTTGACGGAATTCCTTTAGATAAGGTATCTACATCAATGACCATCAATGCGCCTGCAGCTGTACTTTTAGCGATGTATATCGCAGTCGGTGAAACGCAGGGAGTAAAGAGTGAGCAATTGAACGGTACGATCCAGAATGATATTCTCAAGGAGTATATCGCCCGTGGTACGTATATCTTTCCACCGCAGCCTTCAATGCGATTGATAACCGATATATTTGCTTATTGTACGGAGAAAGTTCCTAAGTGGAATATGATCTCTATTTCCGGTTATCATATCAGAGAAGCTGGTTCCAATGCAGTTCAAGAGGTAGCTTTTACTTTAGCAAACGGTATAGAATACGTGAAAGCAGCGGTAAATACTGGGCTTGATGTAGATATGTTTGCTCCCCGGCTCTCTTTCTTCTTCAATGCTCATAATGATCTGCTCGAGGAAGTAGCAAAATTCAGAGCAGCTCGTTTTCTCTGGGCAAAGATCATGAAAGAGAAGTTTCAGGCTCAGAATCCCAAATCGATGATGTTAAGATTTCATACACAAACTGCCGGTTGTACTCTGACCGCTCAACAGCCGGACAATAACATCATAAGAGTAGCAATGCAGGCTTTAGCGGCTGTATTGGGAGGGACACAATCATTGCATACAAACTCACGCGACGAAGCCCTTGCTTTACCAAGCGAGCATTCTGTGCAGATAGCTCTTAGAACACAACAAGTTATAGCTCATGAAACCGGGGTAACTAATACTGTCGATCCTCTTGCCGGTTCTTATTATGTGGAATCGATGACCAGGGAGATTGCTCAGCAGGCAGAGGAGATAATCAACAAAATTGCTGATCTGGGTGGTATGATAAGAAGTATCGAAAAAGGGTTTCCTCAGAAACAGATACAGGATAGTTCCTATGATTATCAAAAATCTATTGAAAATGAACAACGAATCATTGTCGGAGTTAATAAGTTCAAGATTAAAGAGACCTTAAAACCTGATTTATTAAAGATGAACCAAAATCTTGCTGAACAGCAAATAGAAAGGTTGCAAGACCTCAAGAAAAAACGCAATAATAACAGGGTCAGAGAGACCCTTCAGGCGATCAGAGAAAGAGCGAGAACGGATGAGAATTTAATGCCTGTAATAGTTGAAGCGGTGAAGGCGTATGCAACACTTGGGGAAATATGTAATGTCCTCAGAGAAGAATTCGGTGAGTATAGGGAGAACGTAGTCCTTTGAGATATTGCCAAACAGTCTCTGGGGGAGAAGTTAAACAAGAGAAAATGGTCGGGATGACTAGATTTGAACTAGCGACCTTTCGGTCCCGAACCGAACGCGCTGCCGAACTGCGCTACATCCCGACACGTTTCCAGCAAAAAAAAGCGGAGATTCTTGTCAACAACTCTTCCTGATCACCCCCGGTTTCTTCTATGGTAATTTTTACTCAGGAGAAGGAATGATTCCTTAGTTTCTCTTCTTGACAGGAGGGATAACATTTTTTAATTGAAACGACTTGAAGTATTAGAGAATTGCTGATAGTAATCAGAGCATAATTTTGGATAACTTTTGAAACTTTTCAGGGAGAAAGATAATGGTAAAGATCGGAGTTATTGGAGTAGGTCATTTAGGACAGCATCATGTCAGAATTTTTAAAGAGATCCCGGATTGTGAATTGGTAGGGATTCACGATAAAAATGAGGATAGAGCTTCGGAGATTTCGCGTCTCTATTCGGTTAAAGCTTATCCTGAATATGAAGAGCTCTTAGCTGATATTGATGCAATCGATATCGCTGTTACAACTACACACCATTACAGATTGGCAAAAACTGCCCTGGAGAAGGGTAAACATCTATTTATCGAAAAACCCATTACTTCTACTCTGGCGGAAGGCGAAGAATTGAATAGACTTGCCAGAGAGAAGAATCTGAAAATTCAGGTAGGGCATATTGAAAGGTTTAACCCGATCGTACTCAAGATAGCTGAAGATATTAAGGATCCGATGTTCATAGAATCCCACCGTTTAGCCCCATTTACTCCGAGAGGAAGTGATGTCTCGGTTGTTCTGGATTTGATGATTCATGATATTGATCTCATACTAACCTTTGTAAGAAGCGATATTCGGGATATAAGAGCAAGCGGAGTCTGTATTTTGACACCCAATATTGATATTGCCAATGCCAGATTAGAGTTCGAGAATGGGGCAATAGCCAACGTTACAGCGAGCAGAGTTTCTTTGAAAAGAGAGAGAAAGATCCGGTTTTTTCAAAAAGATGCCTATATTTCCCTTGATTTTCAAAACAAGAAGGTTACAGTACTAAAAAAATCCAAGGATATCAAAAGTATGCTGCCCGAAATTCTTCTGGATAACAAACCTTTTAATTCCGATGATTTAGTGGATTTAAAAACAATCGATGCTTCTGATATAGATAAAGATGCTCTGACACTGGAATTGGAATCATTTGTTGAAGCCATTTCTTCAGGAAAGAAACCGGAAGTCGATGGGGTATCCGGAGTAAAAGCTCTGAAAGTAGCATTAGAAATAGTAGAAAAGATAAAAATTAAGGATATAAAGGAGTAGAAAGTATTGTCATGAAAACAGTTCTGATAAAGGACATCAATAGTCATCTTGGCGAAGAGATAAAAATCAGGGGATGGGTCAGAAATATCCGTTCCTCGGGAAAACTGCAATTCATTATTATCAGAGACGGATCGGCAGAGATTCAGGGAGTAGCTTTTCTCCCTGATCTTGGTGAAGAAAAATTTAAAATTGCTAAACAACTTACTCTGGAGTCATCTCTGGAGGTGAGCGGAATTCCCAAAGAACATCCCCGGCAAAAAGATGTTTATGAATTCTCCATTACTGATCTAAAAATTATCCAGATTACAGAAGACTATCCAATCGCTAAAAAAGAACATGGTCCCGATTTTCTTCTCACTAACCGGCATCTATGGTTAAGATCCTCCCGCCAGTCAGCTTTAATGAGAATTAGGCACAGTATCTACTTTGCTATCTGTGAATATTTAAATCAGAATGGTTTTTACCGCTTTGATTCTCCAATACTAACACCGAACGCCTGCGAAGGTACAACGACCCTTTTTCAGGTTCCCTATTTTGATGAGGGGAATGCCTATCTCTCTCAGTCAGGTCAATTGTATTTAGAAACAGGGATAACCAGCTTAGGCAGGGTTTATGACTTCGGTCCCGTATTCCGGGCAGAGAAATCGAAAACCCGTAAACATCTGACTGAATTCTGGATGATGGATGCTGAAGCAGCCTTTGTCGAGCATGAAGAGAATATGCAGATCCAGGAAAATCTGATAAGATTTGTGATCCGTTCAGTAATCGATAAAAACATGTCTGATCTGGAAGTTCTGGGTCGAGATGTTGAGATGCTGAAGAAGTCAGATGTTCCCTTTCAGAGGATGACTCATCAGCAGGCAATCGAATTTCTGAGAAAGAAAGGTTCGAAACTTGGTGATAAAGATGACTTTGGTGCCCAGGAAGAGGTAATGTTGACCGAAGAGGCAGGTGTCCCTCTTTTCGTAGAAAGATGGCCTAAAGAGACAAAGGCTTTCTACATGAAACGAGATGGAGAGAATCCTGATCTGGTTCTGGGAAATGATCTGATCGCTCCGGAGGGTTTCGGAGAGATTATCGGAGGTTCTCAAAGAGAAGATGACTATGGTATTCTAAAAGATAGAATGTTAGAAGATAAGATGTCCCTGGAGCCTTACCAATGGTATCTCGATCTGAGGCTTTACGGAACGGTTCCTCACAGTGGTTTTGGTATCGGCCTGGAGCGATTGATCGGGTGGATTTCCGGAGTTCAGCACATCCGGGAAACGATACCTTTCCCCAGAATGATCTATCGCATCTATCCCTGATTTTTGAAACGGAGTTGTTTCGGGTTTTCTCCGTCAGGATAGATTGCGGTAAGAAGATTTTACTGAACGGCGCCGCTTTGCACAATTGATTATTCTCGTCACTGAGCCGCTAAAACGATGAAGGAAAAAAAATGAACTCAGATGTTTTTTTGTTAGTTGTCCTTATAGTTCAACTCCTTTCACTTGTCATGCTTCTCATCATCTTTTTCCGCAGAGACAGGAACGACAATGAAGATATTAGGCTTAAGTTAAGTAATTTTGAAGTCCAGTTGCAAAAGACCGAAGCTTTGCTGCGGGAAGAGCTAGCCCGAAACCGTGAAGAATTCAATACCAATGCCCGGAATTTAAGAGAAGAGACAAACAATAATATCAAATCTTTTCAGGAGAGCCTACTCGCCAGATTGAATGAAATGCTCCACAGCCAGAAAAGGGAGATGAATGATTTTTCACAAAGACTCGATAAAACCGGAAAAGAGATAGAGGAGCGTCTGAACAGAATGCGGGAAACAATTGAGGTTCAGATTAAAAACCTGCAGAGTGAAAATAGCAAAAAACTCGATGAGATGAGGAATGTCGTTGATGAGAAATTACAGACTACCTTAGAAAAAAGACTCGGTGAGTCTTTTAAACAGGTTAGTGAAAGATTGGAGTTGGTACATCAGGGCTTGGGTGATATGAAAAATCTGGCAGCCGGGGTCGGAGATCTGAAAAAAGTCCTCTCTAATGTTAAAAGGAGAGGTGTATTGGGAGAGTACCAACTGGAAAGCCTGCTTGAACAACTATTCAGTCCGGAGCAATATGCGAAAGAGGTGAAACTCTATAGCGGTTGCCATACCAGAGTCGATTTTGCTATTATTCTTCCCGGGCGGGAAGACAGCAATGAGCCTGTTTATCTTCCTGTTGATGCGAAATTTCCCATGGAGGACTTTGTCCTTTTACAGGAAGCCTATGATGCAGGTGATCTGAAATTGATCGAAGAAAAGAGAAAAGCATTGAGTAATAGAGTTCGTTTATTTGCTAAAGATATAAGTGAAAAATATATCCACCCCCCCGAAACTACCGACTTCGCTATTATGTTTCTTGCTTCTGAGAGTATTTATGCTGAAATTCTCGGTAAAACAAATCTTTTCGAACAACTCTTTCGGGAATACCGTATTGTTATCTCAGGTCCTACCACATTGACCGCTTTTCTCAACAGCCTGCAGATGGGATTCCGTACCCTGGCTATCCAAAAACGCTCCAGTGAAGTATGGAAACTTCTCGGGTCGGTGAAACGGGAATTCGGCAAATTCGGCGATACGCTGCAAAAAGCGCAAAAGAATATCAGTGGGGCAGGCAGAGATTTGGAAAATCTGATCGGAAGAAGAACCCGGGCAATTGAAAGAACTCTGCGTGATGTCCAGGAATTACCTTCTAACGTTAAAGAGGTCTTACCCGCTTTGAAGGGAGAGGATCAAGAAGAAGATGATCAACTTACCGATTGAGAAATAACCGGATAATGAGAAGTTCAGCAACAAAGTTGCCTGAAATATACAAATAAACAAGTTCTATCAGCCATAATCCCTTAAGATTAACCTAAAAAGATCACTCACTTCTTAGTTCTTTCTCTTGTGCTTTCCGGACCCGATACTTTTTTAGCACTCTCACTTTTCGTTTGACAATTTTGCCTGTAGATATTAATTTGTCTATAGATTAGCAAACAAAGCAAAAGATTGCTAAATAGAGGTTTAGATGAAGAAGAGTGAGTTAAGGGAACTGAAAGTAATAAAACACTTGGTTGAGGAATACATTGAGTCCAGAGAGCCGGTTTCTTCAAGGTTGATCTGTGAAAAGTATCTGCCTGATGTAAGTCCGGCAACAATCAGGATAGATTTGCACCGATTAGAACAGAAGAGGTTGATCGTGCAGCCTCATACTTCTGCCGGCAGGGTACCGACCATCAGTGGTTTCAGATATTATGTAAATACCCTTGCTGAGAAGTTAACCGCAATCTCTGAACAGAAAGAGGAACTTTTAAGAAGAGTATTGGTGACCCATTATAAGGATACGATTACAGCCTTAAATTTTATAATGCAGATTTTAGCTAAGGAGACAGATCAGTTAAGCTTTATCGCCGAACCGGAAATCGCCTACGGTCTTTTTGAAAATCTGGAAGTATTCAAGATAGGGAGTGGTAAGTTACTTTTTGTGGTGAGTCTTGATTCGGGAATCGACAAGACAGTTATTATACATTGCGATTATGAGATCTCGGAGCAGCAGTTGAAAGCCTTAGTTCGTTATGTGAACGAGAGTTTAACGGGATTAAGGATTCACGAGATCCGGAGCAGGTATATTGAGGAGATGGCTGATAAGGAGGGTGAGGTCAATCTCATCTTCAGCCGGTTTTTACTGGAATTTCAAAAAGCTTTAACGGAGATGAGCAGTTATTATCTTCATTTCGAGGCGAGTGTATCCTTTCTGGAACAGCCTGAATTTGATAATAAGGAAGAGATACTTCGTTTCCTCAGTTTAACGCAAAGCCAGGAACTTTTGGTCAATATGATGCATCGCCAGGATGAACTTCAGCCTTACAATGTACTTTTGGGAGAGGACTTCGGGGTGGAAGCCTGGTTCAAGTATGCTCTGATCTATTCCCGTTATGAGCTTTTCGGAATACCCGGTTATCTTGGGGTTCTTGCTCCGGTGAGAATGAACTACCGGAAGAATATCCCGATAGTACGCGATATGGCTAAAATAATAACAGATGTAACGAGGAAAGGGATGGTCGTACCGGCAGGTAAGGAGTTTCGTGAGGAGATGTCTTATGAAGAGAAAGAGAGAAAAGATGGTAAAAGAAAAAAAGCCGAGAAAAGAAACAGAGCCTGATTCAGGTAAAAAGAAGAGTCCTGAATTTGGCAAGAGTGTAATCCAAGAGGATCAGATGAACTCCCGGAATATGGAGTCTGAGGTAAGTTCTCTTGATCAAGAACCGGCTTTAGGGAGTAAAGAGGAATTGGATAGCAGAATAAATGAGTTAGAAATTGAAAAGAAAGAAGTTAGAGAGAAGTATCTGCGAACTCTTGCTGAGTTTGAGAACTTCAGACGGCGTAATGCTCAGGAAAGGCTCAATTGGATAAGAAATGCCAATGAGTCCTTGGTTCTCAAATTGTGTGAGATCATTGATGATTTTGATCGGGCTTTTCGAAACAACAGACCGGGGAATGAGTCTGCAGTTATCGATCAGGGAATGGAGGCAATCTACCGCAAATTGCTGACGATTCTCAAATCGGAAGGGGTAACGAGGATAGAGGCAGAAGAGGAGGAATTTGATCCAATGTATCATGATGCCATTACCTATACTCCCTCTGATTTGGAAAAGGACAAGGTAGTTTCGGTGATTGAGAACGGTTTTATTATGAACAATAAGGTTATTCGTCCGGCAAAGGTTATTCTTTCATCGGGAGAGGTGGGAGCAGGTTCAGCTCCGGATGATCTAACTATTAAGAAAGAAGAAAAATAAGTAAGAATAGATTCACAAGGAGGAAGAGATTATGGGAAAAATAATCGGAATTGATTTGGGTACTACTAATTCCTGCGTTAGCGTTATGGAAGGTGGTAAACCCGTTGTCATAGAAAATGCTGAAGGAACAAGAACAACACCGTCAGTAGTAGCATTTACCAAAGACGGACAGAGATTGGTTGGTCAACTGGCCAAAAGACAAGCCATAACCAACCCCAAAAATACAATTTATTCGATCAAGAGGTTTGTCGGCAGAAAACTCAATGAAGTTAGTCAGGAAAGGAAGAATGTCAGTTATGACGTGCGTTCGGACAAGAATGGCGAGGTAGTTATCCATGTAGATTCTGAAAACAAGAATTACACTCCCCAACAGATATCAGCAATGGTTTTACAGAAGATGAAAGAGACAGCAGAATCCCATTTGGGAGAGAAAGTGACCGAGGCAGTCATTACTGTTCCCGCCTATTTTAACGATGCGCAGCGTCAGGCAACCAAAGATGCAGGAGTCATTGCCGGTCTGGATGTCAAGAGGATCATTAATGAACCGACAGCAGCAGCCCTGGCTTATGGTCTGCAGAATAAGAAAGAGGAAAAAGTCGCTGTTTATGATTTAGGTGGCGGAACGTTTGATATTTCTATCCTTGATGTTGCCGAAGGTGTCGTGGAAGTTCTATCCACTAATGGTGATACTCATCTGGGCGGTGACGATTTTGATCACAGAATCATGAAATGGATATTGAGTGAATTTCAAAAACAGGAAGGGATAGATCTTTCCAAAGATCCAATGGCAATGCAGAGGATCAGAGAAGCGTCGGAGAAAGCTAAAGTAGAACTTTCCGGTACTCAGAGTACAGATATAAATCTGCCATATATTACGGCAGATGCCGGTGGGCCAAAACATCTGAATATGACTCTTTCGCGATCTGAATTTAACCGAATGATCACCGATTTGGTAGATCGTTCCATAGAACCCTGTAAGCTCGCTCTGAAAGATGCTAAATTATCTGCTTCCGATATTGATGAAGTCATTCTGGTCGGAGGAAGCACCAGAGTGCCTGCTGTTTACGAGGCCGTTGAGAAGTTCTTTGGTAAAAAACCGAATAAGAACGTCAATCCGGATGAAGTGGTAGCAGTCGGTGCCGGTATTCAAGGCGGGATAATGTCAGGTGATGAGGATCTTAAAGACATATTACTGCTTGATGTTACTCCTCTCTCTCTCGGTATCGAGACTTTGGGTGGGGTGATGACAAATCTCATCGAAAGAAATACGACCATCCCAACAAAAAAGAGTCAGATTTTTTCTACCGCTGCCGATAATCAGACTGCAGTTTCCATTCATGTTCTGCAAGGGGAAAGACCGATGGCCAGCGATAACAGAACTCTCGGCAGATTTGATCTGATAGGTATTCCGGCAGCACCGAGGGGTATGCCTCAGATAGAGGTAACCTTTGACATTGATGCCAACGGAATATTGCATGTCAGTGCCAAAGACAAAGGAACCGGTAAAGAGCAGTCAATTCGCATTGAAAGGACAGGAGCTCTAACTCAGGATGAGATAGATAAAATGGTCAAAGAAGCTGAAGCTCATGCTGAAGAGGACAAGAAGAAACAGGAAACTATCCAGGCGAAGAATGAGCTTGATACAATTATCTTCTCAACCGAGAAGAGCCTGAGTGAATACGGAGAGAAGCTTGGAGAAGGAGAGAAGAAGGAGCTGGAAGATGCGCTGAAAGAAGCGAAGGAAGTTTACGAAAAAGCTCAGTCCAAAGAAGAATTCGATGCAGCAAAGGAGACTCTGGCGAAAAAGGCTCAAAAACTTGGTGAGATGATCTATCAGGATATGCAGCAACAGCAGCAGCAACAAGCCGGTGGTGCCGGTCAACCGGGCGAGGGAGAGGAAGCACAACCGGGAGCAGGTTCAGATCAGGAGGAGAGCAAGGAAGGTCCGGTAGATGCTGATTATGAAGTAGTAGATGACGAGAAATAAACGGTAATTGAAGAACTTAAGGTTTTCGATTACATCAAATAACGATAAGATTCCGGTACCTGCTGTCGTATATGCTATTGCGGGTACCGGAGAGGTTTAGTATGGCAAAAAGAGACTACTATGAAGTTTTAGGAATTGATAAGAATGCCACTGGGGCAGAGATAAAAAAGGCCTATCGAAAAATGGCTATGAAATATCATCCCGATAAGAACAAGGATGATAAACAGGCAGAAGATAAATTCAAGGAAGCCTCCGAAGCCTATGAGGTTCTGAGCGACCCCGAAAAGAAAAAGATGTATGATCAATACGGTCACGAAGGGGTCGAGAGTATGTTCAGCAAAGGCGGCTTCAACTGGAATGACTTTACTCACGCCTCAGAGTTCTCGGATATTTTTGGTGATGGTTTTAGCAGCATCTTTGATATATTTTTCGGTAACGGTTTCAGCAGATCAGGACGCAGAGAGAGAGTTCCTCAGGGTGAGGACTTGAAAATCTCTCTATCTCTGACTTTGAAAGAAATCGCCAGTGGAGTAGAGAAAAATATCAAATTAAACGTAATGGATTTATGTGAGACTTGTAATGGAAGTGGTTCTTCCGACGGTTCCACGACTACCTGTAGTCAGTGTCATGGTTCCGGTCAGGTCAGGCAGATGCAGAGGTCACTTTTTGGTAATATGGCGACGATCGTTACCTGTCCAACCTGCCGGGGCGAGGGTCAGATAATCAAAAACCGTTGTCCTAAATGCCAAGGAGAGGGTCGGGTTTCAAAGGTAAAGAATATCAAAGTACATATTCCAACTGGAGTATCCGAAGGACAGCATCTCCGGTTAAGAGGTTATGGTAACAAAGGAAGAAGAGGTGGACAAAACGGAGATTTGATCGTTTTGATCCATGAGAAAGAGGACGATACTTTCGAAAGAAGGGAAGAACATCTCTTCCTCGGATATCCCATATCTTTTTCCCAGGCAGCACTTGGCACAGATATCCTTGTTCCGACACTTTCCGGAAAGATAAAGATGAAAGTCCCTGCCGGAACCCAAACCGGGGAGATATTCCGCCTGAAAGGTCAGGGATTACCGATATTGAATCATTCTGCAAAAGGGGATCTTTACGTAAGAATTGTTGTTCAAACACCCAATAAACTTAGCAAGGCAGAAAAAGAGCTCTTTGCCCAGCTGTCGGAATTTGATAAAGAGAGAAAAATGACACCGGGGAAAAGGGTTATCAACAAGTTAAAAGACTGGATATCCTGATGCCTTGTTTCTACGTTCCTCATCTTGTTATCGGAATGCAGAATCTGATTATCGAAGGCGAAGAATTTCACCATATAGTAAATGTTTTTCGCAAGAAACCCCAAGACAGGCTTCTACTATCAAACGGGCACGGTTTAAAGGCAACTGCTGTCCTGGATAAAATTGGTAAGAAAAGCATCACACTGCAGATAATCGAAAGCCGTCCAACTGAGAAGAGTTCACCCCGGATCGCTGTCGGTTTCTCACTCCTCAGGAATAAAAATGATCATTTAATTGTGGAAAAACTGACTGAACTGGGAGTTAGTGAGTTCTTTCCCTTTATCAGTAGTTATACAGTCAGAAACAGCAGTAACAATACGATCGAAAAGTTTAAAAAAACTGCCATTGCTGCCCTGAAACAATGTGATAATCCTTTCTTACCTCAGATCAGGGAAGTGATGGATTTGGAAAAAGCCTTATCTGTTCTGCAACAAGAAAACTTCACAGTTTTAACAGCGTTAGAGAGAGATGCTGTTAAGCTTCTTCCCGATTGCCTTCCTGAGCCTCTGCCTCCGAAAATAGTTTTACTTTTTGGTCCGGAAGGTGGGTTTTCAGATGAAGAGATTGCTTTTTTGGGAGAACAGAGCGGGGAAAAATTTACCCTGGGTAATCATGTTTTGCGGGCAGAGACAGCAGCCATTTCCGGCGTCTCTCAACTTCTGTTGAAAATACTGAAACAGCAGCCGGATTATCTTTAAGAATAATTCTTTTCGCAATGAGCACGGCAATTTAACCGGAAAACTCCTACTGCTGAAAATAGTATTTCTGTTAAGAGTTTTCCGTTTGCAGTTATTGCTTGCTTCAGAGATGGCTAAGTTTTATATTGTTTTTAGAGATCGAAGGGAGGTATAGATGTCACAAGAGAAAATTTCTAAGATGAATAAGATACTATTTCTTTGGGTGCTGCCTCTGGCGGTTGTGTTTTTTGTAGTATTTGCTCTGATCATTTTCAGAGCTCCGCCTGAACAGCGTATTCTGTTCGAGTTTCCTGAGGAGAGTCAGTATGAAGACGGTACCTACAGAGGCACATTTGCTGATTTAGCTGATATTCAGATCAGCTTACAGTTCACTCTTAAAGATGGTATCGTTACGGAAGCTGCTTTTCGTCACTTAAAACGGGATGAGAATTATCATCTTGATTCCGTGACCGAACCTTACCGCTCTGTAGTGAAGCAATACAAAGAACTACTGGAATATCTGGTAGGCAAAAATCTGCGGGAGACATTGCCGGAACTTTACTATCCCGCAAGGATAATTCACACGGAAGTTGACGGTTATACTGCTGCTACGGTGAGAAGTTCCAAGATAATCTCAGCGATCCGTGATGCTTTGAACCGGGGAGTATATAGGTATTGAGAGTACGATGTAGATAGCTCCTATTCGGAATACTTCTCCACAAATTTCCTGAAATCGGTATAACTCTCCTGTAAATGCTTCAAAAATCTTCGGTGATGAGAATGGTCTTTATCTGAAACAAATTCTTCCAGAGCTTTTTCAGCTGCTGTTTTTCCGACCTCAACAAAATTATCTACTTCATCCAGTTCCCAAAAAGCGAGTTCATCGTCGTAGGCTGAGATATAGATATCCGGTTTCGCTTCTAAAAGAGCTTCCAATACGGTCGAGCTTTGACTGTAAAAATTGGTTTGGATAAATGTATCGATCATCGAAGGCAGGTTATCAGATCCTTCTGGACTCTCCTGTTGAAAGACTTCAAATTTGGCTGGAAAGGGAGGCAGAACACTACAGGCGACTGTCAGGGCATTTTTGTGAAAGTATTTAGCGAATTTTATCGGTAGGGGATGCTCAATATAACCGTCAACAAAGAGGTACTTTCCATAAGGGAAAGGTTGAAAGATAAAGGGAAGGGAAGAACTGGCTCTCATTGCTTTAGCCAGACTACCCCTGTCAATAATGACACTTTTTTTACTCTTCAGGTCAAAAGAGACTGCCGCGAAATCGATCTTGATGTTATCTATAACAGCCTCTTTAGTAATTTCAGTGAAAAGCTTTAGGACACCCTCTCCATCAGTTAAACCACTCGCTTTGAAGGATGGTTTAAAGAGAGATACCAATTTTATCAGATTTAGGGATTTCGGGAGATCAGAAATCTCTTCCGGAGAATACCCGTAAGCATATAAGCCTCCGATGATCGCCCCCATACTTGTACCGATAATGGATTTAATGCGAAAGTGTTTTTCAAGTTCCGATAAAACACCTATATGAGCCAAACCACGGGCTGAACCGCCACTTAATACAAGATTGATCTCTTTTTTCTCTTTCATTAGTACCTCTCTGTTATCAACAACAAAGCAATAGTCTATTCTGATTCCTTAATGTCAAATGGTATTTTTTCCCTGTTGAGAACGTAAACAAAAAAATGTATTGACTCTAAAGAATCTATTCTGATCATTAAATAGAGAATTGTATAATCTACTGAAGAGAGTTGTAAGTAACATTGTGGATACCCAAACAAGGAGGTCATCATGAAAGTAAGTGAAGTTATGTTTCAGCTGGGCATAGTAACCGCAATCTTAATTTTTCTCTTTTTTGCGGATTTATCAGCCTTAAATGAGGAGTGGGATCAATTGCTCGATCTACCGGTTATTGATGTAGTTTTTACTAATAATCCCGGAATACATGCTGATGGTTTAGCGATGCTTATACCGGGCGATAATGGAGGATTAGCGTATTATACCACTACTGACTCGTTAACCGTTTTCCAGTTTATTCACCCTCAGCTTCATCTCGTCTCGATTGCTGCTGATGATCAAAACAACCGGATCTTTTGTTTGACAGGAGGCTATTCCAATAGCGATGGGTTATATTACTTTGATGTTAACACAGAGGAGTATGGCCTGGTTTCGTTTGTTAATGGTGGAAATTTTATCAAGAAACTGTCCTCGGGATTTTATTTAGGATGGGGAACTGAGTTCGGTCAGGGCGGCTTACTTCATTCTCTTGATGGTTATCAATGGACGGAGATGACTGATTTTGACTCATATCATGTATACAAGATTGTGGAGACCGGTGATGGTACACTTTTTGTAGCAACATGGGAAGGAATCTTTATTGTTGAGAGCGGAAGAGAAAAACCGTCACAGATATTAGAGTTGGAAAATATTACCGACTTGTTTGTCAGAAGCCATCCTTATAGTGACGAGGTATATTTTGCCTTGGGACTTGGTAGTTGGAGTGACGGAGTTTACAGAATCGAATATGGTGATGGGGAGATCAGCAATGTTATTCCCATCAACTACATTTATCTGGCAAAGAGATTGTATGAGTATGATAATTATCTTGTTGTTGGTGCTTACGACAACCTTAGTAATCTATTTCTGGTCGAACCCTCATTCTTAGGAGAAATATATCCGATCGGGAGCGAACTCGGAATTGATGATGTTTTCTGTTTTGAAAGATTACCGGTATATACTCCGAATTTTGTCGTCGGTACGGATAACGGACTATTCTGGGGAAGAAACATTTTTGTTGAGATTACAGCTCCTGTAGTAGTGAACAACTCGGTTAAATTAGCACAGAACTATCCTAACCCGTTTAATCCGGCAACCATCATTGATTTTGTACTGACTCACCCGGGTTATACACGATTAGCTATCTATAATCTTCAGGGACAAAGGATCAAGACTATAACCGCTCGTTTTTTAGATCGGGGAGAGCATTCAGTAGTCTGGCAGGGAGATGATGATCTTGGTAATCGGGTAGCCTCTGGTGTTTATTTTTATCAATTAGAAATTGACGGTGAAATATCGGCAATACGGAAATGTTTGTATCTCAAGTAAAACTTAACAGCTAAATGCTTGTTTCCCTTCGGAGTCATGATATCTGGGGTTTATCTGCTGAGAAAATGTTATTTTAAAACATTTCCTGAAAGAACTGTAGTTTCTCCTTTGCCTGATTGAATGGACTCCCGGCAAAATCTGTTTGACATTATCCTACTCCTTGCTACATTATCTGAAGATTGAATATCAAACATGAAAGGAGAAAAGGATGAACAAGACGAAACTGGTTTGGAAAAATGAGCTTGCTTTCACTGTAGAGCAGGATGGGCATCAATTCCATGTCGATGGAGACAAAGATTTTGGCGGACAGGATTTGGGTCCTAAGCCCAAAGGACTTCTGTTATCGTCTTTAGCGGGATGTTCCGGAATGGATGCCGTCTCTATCCTAAAGAAAATGCGTATCCCTGAATACAAGCTGACCATAGAAGTCGAGGGTGAGTTAGTAGATGAGCATCCAGCTGTGTACAAGCATATTGATCTTATCTTCAGATTTTCCGGGAAAGACTTACCGATAGATAAGTTAAAAAGAGCGGTTGAACTTTCAACCGAGAAGTATTGTCCAGTTTATGCTATGCTGATAAAGGCAGTTCCCATTGAGACAAAAATCTTACTAAATGAAGAAGAGGTGTAAAATGAGGAGATTATATATCTTAGCTGCGGTAGTTATCCTGATGTTGAGTAGTGCGTTGATCGCTGAGACGGAAACAGTAAAGGTTGCTGATTTCACCCTCAATGATTTAGATGGTAATCCGGTTACTATTAGTGAATTAGAGGGTTTGATAATCCTTGATTTTTGGGCTACCTGGTGTCCCCCCTGCCGGGTAGAAATTCCTTTTCTTCAGGATTTTTATGACGAATTCCATGAAAAAGGATTGCAGATAGTGGGGATCAGTACGGAAGATGTCGCAACTCAGAAGAGGTTTGTCGAGCAGATGATAAAAGATGGAACAGAGATGACTTATCACTTGCTGCTTGATCCTGAGGGAATCATAACCAGAAAATACGGAGTAGAAGGTATTCCTACCACAATATTTGTAAAAGATGATTTAACTCAGATTGAGCGGGAAGTAGGTTTTGCCCCTCAATATGCTCCGAGATTCCGGGAAATAATCGAAACGAACCTTCCTGAATAAAAAAAATTTTAGTGATTCCTCTGTTACGATTTATAAATCCTCAGAAGAATCGTTTGCCAGATCACGGAGAACATAAGATACTGCCCAGCTGGCTATTATTGCCGGCAGATATGAAGTAGAGCCGAGAGTTTCTCTTTCTCTTCCTCTAACGAGAGAGGGGAACTCTTTGACTTTCTCGGTTATCTTATGAAGGGGCAACGGCTCTTCGCTGGAATAGATAACAGGGATACCCTGCTCTATTCCCTTTTTCCGCAGGTATCTCCTGACTCTCCGGGCTAAAGGGCACCCTTTGACTTCGCTGATGTCAGCCATGCTAATCTTCGAGGGATCTATCCTGTTTGCTGCTCCCATGCAGGAAATGATTCTTTTTCCAGAGCGGAAGGCAAATTCGAGAAGTCCGGATTTAGGACCAAGGCTGTCGATAGCATCAATAATAAAATCGCTTCCCCGCAAAAGAATCTCTCTGTTACCGGAATCGCAAAATTCCGAATGAGCGGTAATCTCTGCTGCCGGATTGATATCGATTAAGCGTGATCTGAGGACTTCACTCTTCTGTTTTCCGATAGTGCTTGTCAAAGCTTGTATTTGGCGGTTAGTATTGGAAATATTGATTCGGTCGAAATCAACAAGTACTATTCTACCTATCCCGCTGCGGGCTAGGAGTTCAGCTGCGAAGGAACCAACTCCTCCCAATCCGACAACAGCAACCGAAGATTGAAGGAATGTGTTCAGTACCTCTTCACCGAAGAGCAGGGCAGTCCGGTTAAATCTTGCCTTTAACCTTTCATCATCATGTACGTATGCCATTGTCTATCCATCAGGTCTTCAGGATGAAGATCACAGCTTCGGGATATCCTGGAGATTAAGATCTTCAGATTACTGAGATAACTTTCCTGGCTATTCTCATTTCCCGGTAGTTTCTGGAAAGGGGCATCAGTCTCAAATAATACAAGTCCCTTTTTGAGTATTGACCGGACAGTATCGGGAAACCCCTTTTTCATAAGTATTTTGTAGCCTAAAGAAAAACCGATATCCAGGCGGCTGAACATCTCGACAAGTTCAGCTGAGCCCTGGAATCCATGAATGAAGCCCCTGATTCCGGGAAAATCTCTCTTCAGTGTTTGATAAAGCTCATTGTATCGTCCCACGACATGAAAGACAACCGGTAAGTCGTATTCTTTAGCTATCTCTAATTGCTGAAAGAGGACATTCCTCTGAAAATTATGGTTGTTTTTCCGTTTATCATAGCCGATTTCTCCAATTCCCCATAGCTCTTGATTTCTACATTGCTCAATAAGATAATCAAGATCTTTCAAGTTACTTTTATCATAATAGGGATGTATTCCGGCAATGAGTTTAATCTCAGGAGAGTAGTTCGACAAATGCCAATCAATTTCCTTGTGATTCAAAGCAGTGGAGATAAATACTCTGATATCAGACTCTCCGGCCCGGGCAATCTCAGTACGGAAATTATCTTTCAATGGTTCGCTGCAGAGATGACAATGGGCATCTATCCAGCTTTGCTGAGCTAAATCGGTATGATAATCATTTTTCTTAACCATGACATTATTCCTTAATATATAATAAGAAAAATTAGCAAACAGAGAAAGTTTCTCACCCCTTCCCTCTCTGTCAACCACTTTATAAACCATAATAGTTTTGAGGGCATTAAGAACATGTTTTTCATAATAGAAAAAAGCCGTTGTTTCAATAACAACGGCTTTAGATTATATGGTGCAGAAAGCGGGACTCGAACCCGCACACCCGGTTCGGGCACAAGATCCTTAGTCTTGCGTGTCTGCCAATTCCACCATTTCTGCCTCTCTAAAACTATTCAACGGGAACCGGAGTTGATTCCGGAGCTGTTTCCGGAGAAGTTTCCGGTTGTTCAGATGTTTCTCCAGGAGTTACAGGAGCAGGTTGTTCGGGTAAAACTTCACCTTCCTGCAGTTCATCAATACCTGCCGGAGGTGGAACATCTGTAGTAGTCTCTTCTCTAAGGCGCTCAAGTGCTCTTGCTCTGCTGGGAGCATGCATTGCTCTGACATTCATAGCCAGGATCAATGATGACAGAACCCAGACCGCACCTAATATCTTGGTCCACTTACTCAGAAACGCGGAAGCTCCATGAGAACCTAACATCGTGCTGGCAGTGCCTCCGACTAATCCGTCCAGAGCTCCGCCTTTACTCGATTGAGCCAGTATGATCATAATCAAGGCTATCGAGATTATTACGTGAATAATCAGTAAAAATATGTACATCTAAGTTACTCCTCTGTATGCTTAACTTCAAAGATACAAACCATAAAACAGGCTCTCTGTGTCAAACTATTTTTTGAACAGGCAGGGGGATATCTCTTTCGGATAGCGTATAGAATCAAATCAATACCGGAAAACTATCTTTATCAATCAAGCTTATCAACTGCTGTTTACACTAATTCTCAGTTAAACCCTTTTGCTGATTCGTTTTTCTGTTACGAAGAAAAAAGGGGAGAAGCGTAGCATTTTTTTGACCGTTAACTGAAGTACCTCCGGAATTTCTTTCCAGTTAGCAGAGAGATGCTCGAAGTTATCCACAGAGACAGTAGCTGCGCATCACGTTAGTTTATTTCTTGTCAGCAATTCCCTGAGGAGTAAATGGGTTTCGATATAATTTCAGCAGGGAGAATTTTTATGAGAAGAATAGTCCTTTCAGTCTTTTTGGCTGTATGTTTTAGCTTTGCCTTCAGTGATGCAGTAATTACAGCTTCTCCTGATATTTTTGGGGAACTACGGGAAAAAGCGATTGATAATATCAGCAGTATGCCTGAGGCAAAAGAGAAAGAATACCTCGATCTGCTTAATACCTACAACGATCTTTTCATGGCTTTCTTTTTGGCCTCAGAAGAGAGCTCCAAATTACTGCTGGCAGAGAGGGATGATCTGATCTCCCATTACCATAGAGTCAGAGAACTTCACGAGAGCTATAGGGATAGATACTCCCTTCCCTTTTTTCTTTCTTATATCGCCAAGATAACCGTTACAGACGAAAGAATTACTCCCTATCATGAGCATTTCCAGCGGTATGGTCTCCTTGATTTAAAGAAAGTGGATGAGGAATCTCTGGTAAGAGAGTTAAATCTTTGGTGCCGGAAGTATATGACATTTCAGCCTACTTCCGGAAGAGATATGACCCCCTATGATATCCTGGAAAAGACGAATATCGGCCGATGTGAAGAAATGCAGATATTCTTCATCTCAGCAGCCAGGTCTTTGGGGATTCCGTCCAGACCGGCAATGACTCCCTTGTGGGCACATACGGATAACAATCATGCCTGGGTTGAGGTTTTCGTTAATGACAAGTGGCGGTATTTAGGTGCTGTTGAACCGGCTTACGATCTCGACGATGCCTGGTTCTCTGCTAATTTACCCAGGGCGGTAATGATCATGTCAACCTCATCATTTCCTGATTCAACGGATATTGTCCTGGAAACTGACCGTTATCAGGCAAAAGTCAATTCTACCCCAAATTATGATTCCGGGGAATTCCGGGCAAGAGAGATAAGGATAACAACCAAAGATGAAAGGGGGAGGATAATTCCCGGAGTAAAAATCGGTATATTGGTCTATAACTGGGGAATGCTGCGTCCGATTTTTCGAACAGAGACAGATGAAGGGGGAGAAGCAGCTTTAGTTACAGGAAGCAGTTCTTTTATTATCTCAGCAGCTAAGGATTCCCTCTTTGCTCTTTATGAGGTTCCTGCCCAGAAGAACAAAGAATCTCTGAATAAAACCACGAGAGACACGTATCAGGCGGAGTTATTACTGGGCTCTAGTCCCGTATTCTCCTTGAGCTCTGTTCTGGAGTTTCCGGGAGCCGCTATTGAATCCCGGAGAGAGAGACCTGATTGGAATGAGTATCGGGATACATTTTCTGATAAGTATAATGAAATTGTGTCTTCTTATCAAGACCTTGTGTCACCCTTCGGGGAGAGCGATTCGTTATTAAACGATGTTTGGAGAAAATGCCGCAATAACAAAGACGTTTATCAGAGTTTCTATGAGAAGAATAAACCTATTGCCGATGATTTTCTTAAACTACTCACCCTGATCGATGAGAAATTTCTCTGGCAGGCAGATATAAGTCAGTGGCAGATGCTACATGATTTTTATCTTGAGATGATAGGATTAGAATATTCTGATGAGCTAAAGGCAAACATCTTATCACCGACAGTTCTTTTTGAAGAATTACCCCAAAAATCACTGAAAGAAAGTCTTACCAACTGGCGGAGAGGAGATGTTGAGGAGCGGATAGAAAAGATAATGACTTTTTTGTCGGATAGTTATCTGATCGATAATGACAGGGCTGTGTTATCATTGCTCCCCTACGACAAAACTATGGATCTAATATCCCTGACTAATTATCAGTATAAAATGTTAGCTTGTTCAGTCTTGCGGGCGAATCATATCCCTGCCTCCTATACGAGAATTCCCGATATGATCATTATTTACCTGGACAACAGCTGGCGTTATTACGATTTAAAGGATAAGTCTTTTCAGCGAAGTGAACCGGATGGAGAGGGAAAGGATCTATTTCCTGTTGTAATCAAAGCGGTTGATGAATACGGTTATCCAATCAAGCTCTCCAAGAATCAATACAACCTTACTTTTTTACAGGATGGAGTTTTTTATCCTTATGAACGTCAACCTGAATATGAAACCGATTCTGCTTTGACCATCGATTTAGAGCCCGGAACATATCAAATCCAGATCGGATACCGGCTCGGGAATGAAAAAACCAGAATATATCTGGAATCAATTGATACCACCCCTGCTCTCAGAGCAAGTGAGTTCTTAAAAGATGGCCAGGAACCAGGGAGAGACTATCTTGAGTTAATCATACAACTGGAAGAGTATCCCCGGCAATGGGAGAAGTTAACGGAAGAATTAACGGGACTTCTGACGATGCTTCGGCTTATGAGTAGAGAAAATGACGATCCTTTACTTATAATCCTGGGAGATTATGATAATGAACCGGTCAGGAGACTATCAGACCGAATCCGGAGAGATTTTCCGGAAAATGATTTTACCTGGCTGGGAACTAAATCTTCTCCTGAGCATATCTCTACCTACAGAGTTAGTAATGAATACATCAAATGGCTGGGTGATAATCAGCAGATGCAGAACAGGGTTATCACTCTCTATTTTAGTTCTGAAGAAAAGAACTGGTACTACTATGAAGGCATTTGGGAACGACTGCCGGATTAACAAAGATTAGTAATCTTTTAGCGGCGTCTTCGTTTTTTGGGAACGTAGGTAAAGATATTGATTATCTTGTTATTTCTCATCTGAAACTGCTTATAGTGACTGAGATGCCTTCTTAAATGGAGTTTGACCAAGGAATCAATTACTTTCTGAGGGAAGGTATTAATTTTCGGACAGATACTACCGAATTTCTTCAGGAAAAGAGAGCAGGCTGCAGAGTAGGGTAGTTCGGTTTTATCTTTCATGATCTCGGGAAGAAATCCATCAACTCGTGAACATGCCAAGCATTTGGAATCAGCAAAGCCGACAAGCCGATAGTTGGTCACCAGATACTTCTCCCTCTTAATAGCAATAAAATTCTCTAAGGCGTGGGGCTCCGGTCGTTTCTCCCAATGGAGTTTCTCTTTGATCTTCTTCGCTAAATCTTCGGAAAGCCAAACCTCCCGTTTCTTTAAAAGCTTATCAAGTGTTGTCCAAAAAGGACGCAATTTGAACTCAGTTTCCGGATGCAGAATGAGCTTCTCTATATGACTCATTATCTGTCTGACAGCCTCGCGGGTAATATCGTACTTCTTTCCGCATTCTTCCAGAGTGAGGGCTTTCGGCAGTTTTATCCCAAGCCGGTATTTAAAAATCAGAAGATTTCTGTCTTTAAGCTCTATCACACTGTCTAACATGGATTCCATATCCTTCCAGTGACTACTGTAGTCTATTTCCTTATCAAGGATATATTTTTTTAGTTCCGTCTGGAGAAACTTAACAGTATGAATACCGCAGTTACGGTACTTGAGAAGTTGTCCGTAGGGTGTCAACAGAAGCTGTCCGATGGTAGTGATGTTTGCTTGCTTCAATAAGTTTTTGGAACGGATGTTTAAAATAAGATTAGATATCGAAACGTCCGGGTAAAAGGATTTATGAATCTTATCCGGGGTTACGGATGGAAATCTCTGACCGGTAAAAAAGGGGAGTAGATACAGATTGTTCTCTGTTGCCGGGCTCTGAATAATGGTGCTAAAGAAATTGTCATAGACAATCATTATTCCTCCATAGCATTTTTATCTTTTATCAAGTTACTTTCCTTTAAGATCAATGAAGTACATTCGGTCGTTTAACTGCTTCAGGGGTTAAGATTTCCATTGCTCAGAATAATCAGTAGTTGTTTATTTCCCAAAAATCATGGAACGCTACTTTAATCGAGATATCCCGTTTGAGAATCTCACTCATCGCGATTTTATGTGCTAATACTTTGCTCCATACCTCATAAATATCTTTCCCCGGCTGATAGGAGGGAAGATAACTTTTCATCATTTCCAGATAAAAATTGTCTCTGTCTCCCTCAACGCGTACAATAACAAACTTGTAACCATTGTCGGTTATTTCATAATCACAATACCGGGCATCGATAACTGCATAACCGAGTTTTAGAAGGTTGTCGAAGTTAATCGTTGACAAAATCTCTTCATGACTCAAACCATACCTCCGTAAAGGGATTTTTTATGCTTTATTCATACACTGGGCAAAAGAGCAGACCCTTAATAGATTGTCAAGTAAAAAATAAAAATTTAGAACTTGTTTTATTATAGTTTTGTTATGTAGGATATACTGACAACCGGTCAGTAGAATTTGAAAGAGAAAGAATGACTATTGATTTTTGTTGACAGTAAGATATCGTTCGGAAAGAAAAAGACTAACTTTTAGGGAGAGAGAGAAGACAATGAGAGTTATAAAGGTAGATGAATTGAAAAAAGCTGTTTCCGGGATTTGCCGTTCTGCTCATTATGATTTCGATGTTGATCTCTTGTCCCTGTTGCTTGTTTACCGCGAAAGAGAGAATAATGAAATAGCTTCAGATATCCTGGGAATAATCATTGAAAACATTCGCCTGGCAAAAGAATCTTCTATTCCACTCTGTCAGGATACCGGTATCGGTATCTTTTTTGTAGAAAAAGGAGAAGAGGTGTTCATAGAGGGTGGGAGCTTAAAACAAACGATTATCGAATCAATGGCACAAGTGTATCGGGAAGAATCACTGAGAAAATCAATAGTCTCCGATCCTCTCTATGAACGATTAAATACCGGAAATAATCTACCTCCGGTAATTCACTGGGAAGAGGTTCCCGGCGACCGGATAAAGATTACTTTCTTGCCAAAAGGGGCAGGAGCTGAAAATATGAGTCAGCTCAGGATGTTTAACCCTTTAGCAACAAGGGAAGAGATAATAAACTTTATAGTTGAAACGGTCTCACTTGCCGGAGGGAATGCCTGCCCCCCTTTGATCATTGGAGTCGGGATTGGCGGGACTTTCGATTATGCTCCTCTGCTGGCAAAAAAAGCGTTGTTAAAACCCTTGAAAGCGTTGTCAGAATCAACTGACCGGTCTTCAGTTGATAATATTGAGAGGAGCAGTACCAAGCAATCACTAAGAGAGAGAACAGATAAGAGCGGCGAGCAAAGGAACCGGGAGTTCTGGTTAGAAATGGAGCGAGCTACTCTTGCCAGGGTAAATGAACTCGGGATCGGACCACTCGGTTTAGGTGGTAAAACAACAGCATTGCAGGTCAGTATTGAGACCTATCCCTGTCATATCGCTTCTCTTCCCGTAGCTGTTAATCTTCAATGTCATTCCCACCGTTTCCAGAGCATTATTATATAGTTAGTTCCTTCGGTAAAGAATTATGAAAGTAATCAGAATAGACTTACCACTCCATGATGATGTCATACAAAGCTTAAAAGCAGGTGATAAAGTACTGTTCAGCGGAACAATTTATACTGCCCGGGACAAAGCTCACGAGTTATTAGTAAAAGACATCGGCTCAGGAAAATCTCTGCCATTTGTGATCAAACAAGCCGTTCTTTATTATACCGGGCCGATTGTTTCGGATCGAACGGGTAGGATCATCTCTGCCGGTCCTACGACTTCCGCCCGCATGGACACCTATACCGAACAATTACTTGCTGCGGGAGTAAGAGGTATGATTGGTAAAGGTTATCGAAGCAGGGAAGTGATTGAGGCTATCAGGAAATACAGAGCAATCTATTTTTCTACAATAGGAGGAGCCGGTGTTTATCTGGCTAAAAGGATCAAAGCTCATCGTCTTGTAGCCTTTGAAGAGCTGGGGGTGGAGGCGGTTTACGAGTTACAGGTTGAGGAATTTCCCTGTTATGTGACGATAGATTCGAAAGGACATGGAATATTTGACAATAATTATTAAAGGACGGAATCGAGAATATGGACTCTGAAAAAATATCTCTTACCTTAGCAGATTTGGATAATAGTTTTCCCGATGATTTCACCGATGAAGAAAAAGCTCGTGGTAAAACATTGTTACTGAAAAAGCTTTCACTGATTTTGCATGAATACTATAATGGAAAGATTCAGGTTATTCCCAAAGCCGGAATTTTTGGCTTCAACTGGTTTAATATCTGGTACACTCCCGGTGTTTCTGCAGTTTCAACAGCAATTAGAGATAATAACCAACTATCTTATACTTTGACGAACAGGGGTAATTCTGTGGCAGTGGTTTCCGATTCAACAAGAGTATTGGGAGACGGTGACTGTTCACCATCCGGTGGTCTGGGAGTCATGGAAGGGAAGGCTTTATTAATGAAAATACTGGGGGGGATAGATGCAGTACCTCTTTGTATCGATAGTAGAGATGAACGGGGAGAGAACAGTGCCGGCAAGATAATTGATTTTGTGAAAATGGTGCAGCATAGTTTTGGTGCTATAAATCTGGAAGATATTTCTCAACCGAATTGCTATCGGGTACTGGATACTCTCCGCGAAGAGTGCGATATTCCGGTTTGGCATGATGATGCCCAGGGAACGGCATCGGTTACTTTAGCAGGTTTAATAAATGCCCTTAAACTTGCCAACAAAGATATCAGCGAAATACGCACGGTATTTATCGGAGCCGGAGCTTCTAATACTGCTATTGTCAGGATTTGTCTTGCTGCCGGAATGGATCCCGGAAAGGTAATTATGTTCGACTCCAAAGGTTCTTTACATAAAGAGCGTAAAGATATTGCTGAAAATCCTTTATTGTACAGAAAATGGGAGATTTGCCGCTCTACTAATCCGGAAGGGATAACCGGGATCAATTCTGCCTTTACCGGAGCAGACGTTCTCATCGCTCTTTCCAAGCCTGATCCAAATTACGTAAAACCGGAATGGATCCAAAAAATGAACAGCAAATCAATTGTCTTTGTTTGTGCTAATCCGGTTCCGGAGATATATCCTTACGCGGCTAAAAAGGCAGGGGCTTTTATCGTTGCCACAGGCAGGGGTGATTTCCCCAACCAGATAAACAACTCTCTCGGGTTTCCCGGAATACTGAAAGGTGCCTTGATCGTCAGAGCTAAAAAGATCACCGATTCCATGGCTATCTCGGCAGCAAAGTCTTTGGCTGAATATGCTGAGCAGAGAGGTATTGATCCTGAGGATATTATTCCCAGAATGAGCGAATCGGAAGTATTTCCCATCGAAGCACTGGCTGTGGCACGGCAGGCAATAGAAGAGGGTTTAGCCCGAAGAATACTCTCCGCTGAGGAGATCCTTGAGATAGCAACAAGGGACATCAATAAGGCAAAGGAGACTTACACCGTACTATCGGAAAATGAGATGATCTCCAAGCCTGAACTCGGAATTATCAAGTCATCACTCCGGGAGATTATAAACGAGATAAGATCAGGGAGATGAGAGAATTTTCAGAGCTTCTTGAGCAAAAGGTCAAATCTCTTACAGGATAATAACTCAGTCTGTTTCTCAAGATAGTTTTTTCGCTCCAAACTCAGTCAGCTTGGAAGATCTTCTTACTTCATCTTATCCGTCAGGGTAAGGCAGGCTTCTTTCGGGCAAGCTTTGATGCAGTTCAGGCAGTATATACAGTTGAAGTCTTCTATATATTCCTGCTCGGTTATTTCAATATTCATTTGACAGTTTAATTCGCAACAGCGGCAGTCGTTACAGACTTCCAAATTCCGGTAAATTTTCGAACGCTTCAGATCTGTTTTTTTACCGATAAACTGGAAACAATTCAAGATAGCAGCGTATGGACAAAGATAACGGCACCAGAAGCGGTTAATAAAGATACTGCCGATTATTACGAATAACAAAACGAGTATGCCCCAAAGAGTGAGTTCTGCCGAGAAAGTGAGAAGCATCACTGGACACAATTGATAATATAGATAACCCCAAAACAACAATGCCATCGTTAGTGTTGCGATGAGAATAAGATATTTACCAAGCCGTAATCTCCGTTCAATCATCAGGGGAATTCGCTTTGGCAAAAACCTTTTTCTAAAGGGATTCAGCAGATTGAGATACTCGACAAGAGTTCCCAGGGGGCAGATATAACCGCAAAACCTTCTGCCAATAAAGATCGTGATCAGAGCAATTAGAAACCCTGCTATGATCGCCGGAAGAAAAATCGGCCAGGAACCCAATCTTAAACCTCTGGCACCAAAACAGATCAGGGCATAGGGGCAGTAACTGTGAGCTATGAAATCCAGGGCTTTGATAACTACAGCTGCTGAGAAAATCAGAACGCCGATCTGAATTATCCTTCTCAGGGTGAATTTGTTAATCATAAACTTAATACCTCTCTATCTCATTGGAAAAAACAAACATCCCTATTCCCCGGTCAAGTAAAAAAAGTATTCCGATCAAGGGATTCTGATATCTCACCGACAAAGTGACCAAAATCCCGGTAATAACAAAGCACATATCTAAAGTGTATCAGAGTATATCTCCTCAACCAGTGCGGACCGACTGTGGAGATACTCTCTGCTAAACTGCTAATATCAGGAGGGGTAAAGTTTGTTCCGGGGGAGTATAAAAGATGACTGAACAAAGGGTCTTCCGGAGAAAAGTGAGATCAGAAAACTGATGAGCGATACCCCCTTTTTATTATGCCTTAAGGATAGGAGCTAAGTATGGGAAAGGGCAACCTTGATCGAAAAAGTAGTTCTTGACATTGAAATGAATTTTTGATGGATTAAACAGAGAGGTTCTATGGAAATAAAAGATAGAGACGATGATTTGAAAAAGAGTGATCAGGAACTGCTCGAGGAGGAGTATGAGAGAAGAGAGGATGGACTCGATAAGCCTGGAAAGCGGCTGAGGCTGAAGGAATTATACAGTAAAAAATCGGATCTGGTGTTAAAAAAGGGAAGAGTTCTGGAGATCTTCTCCAAGAACTATTTCCGGGTAAAATTGGAGAATGAGGAGATCACCTGTCCTCTGACCGGCAGATTGAAGATAGTAGATTTTGGTCAGCGCTCAATGGTCGTAGTTGGCGATTATGTTTATGTTGATGTTTCTCAGGAACCGAGGATCGAAGAGATAGCGGAGAGAAAGAATTCTCTTAAACGTTATATAGACAAAGGTAAACAACAGCTCAAGGTTGACCTTGCAGCTAATATTGATCAGGTGATTATTACAGGTTCCTGTTCGGAGCCACCTTTGAATCTCAATCTGGTTGACCGCTATCTCTGCGCAGCTCAGTTATCTGAGATAGTTCCGGTTGTCTGTATAAACAAGACAGATCTGGCCGGCAATCTTGATCAGATCAAGCAGCAGTGTTCCTATTACGAATCTGTTGATATTCAGGTCGTCTATACTTCAGCAGCAACCGGCGAAGGGATCGATGAGCTTAAAGATGTACTTTTCGCTAAAGACTCAGTATTTTCGGGTGTTTCCGGTACGGGGAAATCATCCCTGATCAATAAACTTGATCCGGAATTGGAGTTAAAAACATCAGAGGTCAGTAAAGCTTCCCTGAAAGGTAAGCATACGACAAGCAGTTCAAAGCTTATCCCCTGGTCTTTTGGCGGTTATCTCACAGATACTCCCGGGATTAAAACATTTGGTCTGAACAAGAACGACAGATTTGAGATCCCGAGAATTTTCCCCGGATTTGATAACTGGGTTATGAGCTGTAAGTTCAGCAATTGTAATCACATCCATGAAGCAGGGTGCCGTGTTCTTAGAGCGCTGAAGACAGGGGAACTTCCTGAAGAGAGGTATCAGTCATATCTGAACATACTCTCATCTTTGGAGTAAGTTCCGACCTTATCAGGGGTGCATAGATACTAAAAGAGAGGAAGGGTCATTTTAGGAATAAATAACTTCGATAGCAGCGGTAACCGGCAATGAATTATAATATCCAGTATTGGTGGCAGTAATGAAAAGAATTGGTGTCTATTCTAACACCCTTAAAGAAAACAAAGCGTTGATAATTGATCTGTTAGGTAATCTCCTGGCGAACAATAAGTTAGAGCTTTATGCCGTCAGAAATGACAGCATTTTTCTCACAGATAAAGAGGTGAGAGGGATCAAACCCTATATTCCCGGAACAAAATTAGACTGTATAATGGTATTCGGAGGAGACGGAACTATCCTTGGGGCTGTTGATTCTGCTCTGGAGAGTTCAGCTCCTATTCTGGGGATAAACATGGGTAAGCTCGGTTTTCTCTCTGATTTTTCCGTAGCAGAGTTTAACAGATACATCGGCAGGTTAATGAATGATGAATATTGTACGATCAGCAGAATGCTGCTGGAAGCCAGGGTAAAAAAGAACAGCAAGACTCTGTATCGTGGTTTTGCTCTCAACGATGCCGTGATCTATAAAGGTTTGGTCTCGAGACTCATAGATATCCGCTTCTATTCTAATAAAGATTTTGTTTTGGAATCAAGGTGTGACGGGATGATTGCTTCAACTCCTACAGGTTCGACAGCATATTCTCTCTCCGCCGGAGGACCGATCATGTCCCCGGAGATGAATGCCTTTATTGTTGCCCCTTTGTGTCCTCACATACTTTCTGTCAGACCAATGGTCTTTCCGGCTGAGACAGAGCTGAAATTTAAGATGACAAGAGTATTCAAAGAGACAATGCTGCAACTTGATGGAAAGAACGTCCATCTTCTGGTAGATGGTGATTCTGTGATCGTTAACGCAGTCCGGGAGAGGGTTAAGTTCATAACTTTAACGGGAAAGAATTTTTATCAGACCTTACGCAAAAAACTGCATATGGGGAAGATGTGAGCCCACTGATTGCTAAAAGAATACTAAAGGACAAGAGGCTATGATAAAAAGTCTGCGTATCAAGAATTTGATACTGGTGCAAGATATCGAGATTGAGTTCAATAGCGGGCTTAACGTGTTAACCGGAGAGACCGGTACAGGTAAATCCGTTATTGCCGGAGCTTTTGCTCTTTTGTTAGGGCAAAGGGTCAGACCCGGTCTGTTTTATGATGAAGATAAGCCGATATATCTGGAGACAGTTTTTGATCTGTCAGGTTATATTGAGCAAAAAATGAAAGCTTTTCCAGCAGATGAGGACTCCGGTGATAATTCCGGTTTGATCGATCGTTTGCTTGCTGAAGGTTATCTTTGCATAGATAGTCATAACTGTTCCGCTAAAGAACAAAATTCTGAAGGTGAAGGGGTAAAGAATTACGAAATTGAAGATAAGGAACTAATCATTACCAGAGAGATATTACCGGACAATTCCTCCAGGATATATCTCAATGGGAAAAGGGTGACTATCGGCATCATCAAGGAGTACAGGGACAAGTTGATAGATTTTCATAGTCAGCGGGATCAGATAAAACTTTTTTCGCCGGCTTATCAGTTGGAGATCATCGATAATTACGGGAATCTCGATAACAAGCTCGCAGCTTATCAACGGCTTTACCGCGAGATCAGCAAAAAACAGAAGAGATTAGAAGAACTACAGCAGAAAGATAAAGAACAGACTGAGAAACAAAGACTTTTTGCCTTTCAAATTGCCGAACTGGAAGAGTTGGATCTCAAACCGGATGAAGAGAAGCTTCTCAAACAGGAACTTGACCTGTTGACCCATTCGGAAGACATTCTGAACTACTGTTCCGAACTGGAACAGAAATTTTATGAAAAGGAAAACTCCTTTTTTGATCAGGTCAATAGCTTTAAACAAAGATTTGAACGCTTCTCCGGGGATCAAAAAAGCATTCAGAATGTCGTTCTCTCTCTGAAAAGTGTCCTGGAGATATTGAATGATGTGCAGAGGGAAACGAGAAATATCAGTGATCTGATCGATCTTGACCAGAATAAACTACGGGAACTGGAAGAGAGAATGAATGAGATCTTGCGGGTCAAGAATAAGTATAAGATGGAAATCCCAGAGCTTCTTGAATACTTAACGGAGATGAAGAGGGGAGTAGAAGAGCATCGGTCAGGAGAAAAAGAGATAGAGTTTTTGCAGGGAAAAATAAACGACCTGGCGAGAAAACTCAGGACTCAAGCAGCCGATTTATCACTTGACAGGAAAACGGTTTCCAAGAAATTAACTGCTGAAATAAAGGCAGATATCCGTCGTTTGGCTATACCCGAAGGAGATTTTGAGGTTCTTTTTGAAAAGCGGCAGATTGATTCTAAGGAAGAAGATATTTTTACCGGTTTAGATATGTCCGGAGCAGACAGAGTAAGCTTTCTTTTTTCAGCAAATAAAGGTGGTCAACTACAACCCCTGAAAAATTCAGTTTCGGGAGGAGAATTGTCCCGGCTTTTACTCGTAATTAAACGGGTTTTAGCCGGCCGGCTTGATACGTTATCTTTGGTTTTTGATGAAATAGACAGCGGTATTGGCGGCAGGACAGCAAACCGTCTTGGTGAGTATATTTCGGAAGTCGGAAAATATCATCAGGTTCTTTGTATCACACATCTGCCCCAGATAGCCGTTAATGCTTCGAAACACTTTGCTATTGAGAAGAAAATTAATTCCGGCAGGTCTCTGATCGAAATCAGGGAACTGGATGTTACAGGCAGAAAAGAAGAGATTGCCCGAATGCTTGCCGGGAGTCAGTCATTAACGGCGATGAAGCATGCTGAAGAATTATTAAATAAGAATTGAAGGAGTATCGGTCATGATGATACCGAGTAATGTTAAAAAAATACTGATTTTGATAATTGTTGTCTCATCTATAGGAATGGGTTTAAAACTTTCAGGATTTTTCGATAATCCTCCCGCCAGACAGGCAGTTAATATTAAGGAAGCGGAAAAGATCTTTGAAAATGCCCTCCATAATACTAAAACAATGTTTAGTTTTTCAGCTGAGAATTTTGGTGAGCTTGTTAGTTTGTATAATGAAATTATCAGCGTTGATGGAGTTAACACTCTCTATTATCTGGGTACAAAATCCAGCGCAGTGTCTGTTTTGGAAATCAGCGATAACGTATATAATGAAATTATGTACCGGTTGAGAGACCTGCCCGGTCTGGAGAATGAGAAGTCCGGGAGCATAACGATAGAGAGAAAAACCATTATAGATTATGATAAACATATCGAGCATAACAGTAGTTTACTGCAGCGTTATCAGGAGAGGTTAAACAATCAATACCTGACAACCAGAGAAATTAATGAATTACGAAACGAGATCAATACTATTCAGACGAAAATTGACAGCCTTAATACCCTGAAATCCGAACAGGAAAGGGAGAGCAATTTGGTGATGGCAGTATTCAGAAGTGACGCAGGGGAGCATACACCATCCGGTTTTAACAGATATCTCCTTCTGGCTCTTAATATAGTTTTGAGTTTCATCTTGATAACTATTTTGGCTCTTTTGCTTTTCTTCGGTATTCAGGGCTTGGCAAAATTGATGGAATTTATGGGTATCAAATCTCCGAAGATGAGATCTATATACCACAGATATGCCTCAAGATACAGCAGATACGGCTACAGCGGTTCATTAGTCCGTAAAAGAAAAAAGAAACACGAGAAGAAGGATAACGACGAGTCATCGCAAAAAAGTGATTAGTTGGTCTAATGAAAGGGGAAAAACCTGACCACAGGTGATTACTGAGTGGGATTACTTGACTAATATTTCTGATTCCAGCAGGGGGAACAGGAGAGACAGAGCGGAAAGATGTTTTGCGATCATCAGTCATTAAAGGCTCTATTATGATCATTAACTACTAACCGGGGGGATGCTATCATGGATTATTGGATTATCTGGTATATCGCCGGGTTAATACTTCTGGTTCTGGAGATATTTATTCCGGGGTTCTTCTTTCTGGGTATCGGTACCGGAGCAATTGTTGCCGGATCAGTATCAATGCTGACATCCAGTCTTCCCGTCCAGTTTTTCACTTTAATCCTAATTTCTCTTCTGGGCTATTATCTCTTGAGAAGAAGAGGATCTGAACTGTTTGATTATCCAGAAGACCAGATCAGTATAAATTCCTTGAGAAAGAAAACAGGAATGGTTACGCAGAATGTTACCCCAAACGGCAAGGGATACGTCAGAGCTGCAGGTGAGGAGTGGCGGGCAGTGACTGAGAAGCAAGAAGTCATTTCTGAAGGTGAAGAGGTTAAGATCCTGGCGGTGACCGGAAATAAGTTGATAGTTACTCTCTTGAAACGGAAGACCGGATCTACGAAGAGAAGCAAGAAAAATTGAGAATGTCCGGTTTTAGTATAGCTTACTGTTAAGTTTCGGGAAGAGTAAGAACAACCGCTAACAATAATCAAACAACGATAAGGAGTATAATTATGATGGAAATAGTTATGATTCAAGCCAGACAGATACTCGATTCCAGGGGAAATCCCACGATCGAGACAGATGTCTATTTAGAAAATGGTGTTATCGGTCGAGCTGCCGTACCAAGCGGTGCTTCTACCGGTGAATTTGAAGCAGTAGAGTTGCGTGATGGTGACAATCAATTCTATGGCGGTAAGGGAGTAATGAAGGCGATCAACAATGTTAACGAGATCATCGGTCCTGAATTAGTAGGATATGATGCAACCGATCAGATACTCATCGACATGAAGATGATCGAACTTGATGGCACGGAGAACAAGAGTAATCTGGGAGCTAATGCCATTCTTTCGGTATCTATGGCTGTAGCAAGAGCAGCTGCCCAATCGCTTGAGATCCCCCTTTTCAGATATCTGGGTGGCACCAGTGCCTGTCGTTTGCCGGTACCAATGTCTAATATCATCAATGGTGGCTCTCATGCCGATAATAATGTCGATTTGCAGGAGTTCATGATAATGCCCTTAGGAGCCGGTAGTTTTTCACAAGCCTTGCAGATTAACACCGAGATCTTTCATACCCTGAAAACGATCTTGAAAGGTATGGGGTATTCGACTTCTGTTGGTGATGAAGGGGGCTTTGCTCCGAATCTCAAAACGAACGAAGAAGCGGTTGAAGTCATTATCAAGGCAATAGAAGCGAGCGGTTACAGGGCAGGTGAAGATGTTTTTATCGCTCTTGATCCGGCAGCATCGGAGTTTTATAAGCAGGGTAAGTATCATCTGAAGAGTGAAGGTAAGCAGTTATCCTCAGAGGAGATGGTGGATTATTACGTCAATTTATGTGATAAATACCCGATAATTTCAATCGAAGACGGTCTGGCAGAAGAAGATTGGGACGGTTGGCGTTTATTAACAGAGAAACTCGGGAACAGAATACAGATAGTCGGTGATGATCTCTTTGTAACTAACAAAGAGAGACTGGCAAGGGGGATAGCTAATGCCTGTGGTAATTCCATTCTGATCAAACTAAACCAGATTGGTACCGTTACCGAAACCCTGGCTACTATTGAGTTAGCTAAAACTGCCTCCTATACAACAGTTATCTCTCACCGTAGTGGAGAAACATGTGACACCTTTATTGCCGATTTGGCTGTTGCAGTCAATGCCGGACAGATCAAAACCGGTTCATTATGCCGAAGTGAAAGGATAGCGAAATATAACCAGTTGTTAAGGATAGAAGAACATCTGTTCGGGGCAGCCCTCTTTTCGGGGGAAGATATCTTCTATAATCTGTGAGACAGAACAGAGAACAGCAAATAGGTATCAAAAAATATAACAAAAAGGGGCGTTTACGCCCCTTTTTGTTATCATATCGTGTGTGCTATATTCTCGCAGCGAAATTGACTAATTAATCTATGCTTCGATCACTTCCACATTAGCCCTTGGCAGGGTGACCTTTGTTCCGTCTTCCAGCTCTGCTTCCAAAATACGGACTTTTGTTTCACTTTCGACGGTGAACAGCTGTTCGGGGAGAGCGGTTATTTTTCCGATGTGACCAAAGTTAGGCTGTCGGATAATTCTGATGAGTTCTCCGATCTCTAAAGTCGAAACTTTAGGTTTAACATCTGTCAGATCTTTCTCCTCAAAAGTCAGAGGTATTATTATCTCCGGTCTGATGACTCCTGCTCTGATCTGGGTCATTCCATGGATAGAAGCCATAAAACCTTCGAATTTCTGCAGCAACTCCAGAGTCTTTTTTGCCATATTGATCTTACCAAAACCTTCTGTTACTACAATAGTCATGCCGATATCTTCGTGACCGGTAATTGCCACCCCGATATCATATCCCAGCAGTTTCTTGATATCTTCGTCTTCGATTCCTGCGGTGATTATTCCTTTGACACCAACAGATCTGGCTTTGTTGATAAGCGCAAGAGTTAACAGCGCTCCTGTTACGATTATCTTGTCACGGCATTCTTCGGTAATATCCTTTTCACTGATTACCTGTTCGGGGTTAGAAATGAGCAGCTTTATCTCACCGTTTGTCTCATGTCCGAGTCCGAAGATGCCCTGAACATAGGCAGATTTATTTTCTATCACAACACCTTCATTTTCAATGACATCAACGATTATGCCATCAATAAAAGCTTTTACTTGAATCGGGATCTTTGGCTCCCGCAGTAAGGCCTGTCCTGTATGCTGGGAGATACTCTCCAGTTCTCCCTCGATAGGGGAACGGACAGAAGATTTAAAAAGCCCCAAAAACCCCTTCGTTTCTGCAAGGATCTGTCCCTTTTTCAATATCTCTCCCGGTTTAACTTTCATATACTGGGCGAGGAATGACGGCTGAACTCCCAGTTTGTTGGCTAACTTGAGAGGAATAACTTTTCCCGGAAGGAAAGTCTGGGCAACCAGATCGTTAGCTTTTACCTTGTCTCCCTTTTTTACCAGAACATCTCCCTTCAAGGGAAGAATTCTCTCTTTTCTGAGTACAGTGCTTTCGGTTACGGTTAAACCTGCTGAATATGCTTGTGCCATTTCTTTCCTCCTAAGCTAAAATTTGTTCCGGATAAGCGTTAAGTTCTTTCATCCATTTCTTGAGAAGTGAGACCCTTAATGCTGCATCTTCCGGCATTTTTAGGGGACGACCCCTCGTGTCAATAATCACTCCAACGACTCCGCCTGATATCTCAGTCTGGATTTCCTGATTCTTCCCTTTGCCCAGATCAAAACCTTTTTTGGGCTTCAGAGTAGCCTGGGCTTTTTCTCCAACACCTAAGGGAATCAATCTGATCTCACCAAAGGGTATCTCCTCTTCAAAAACCGAACCGTCCGGTAACTCAATCTTGGCAGAGAGGACTGTTTGTCCGATTTTCGTTATCCCTACAGGGGCAATGCTCGTTCCGAGATGAATGAGACAGTCTTTATTGAAAACCTCAGCAGCAGCTTTTTCACTTATCTCTGCCAAAACACCTAACTGCGGCATCATGAAGATGCTGTCTACTGCCAGGCGGGTCAATCCTTCCGGCAGGAAGGCGTCCAGAAGCATCATCGCTGTCTGATTTCTTCTCGGAGCATGAGAAAGAACTCCACCGCTGCCCACTAATAAGTCTAAAGACATCATATTAACAATGGTTTCACCTGAGACCGACTGTTCAAAGGCGTCAGAAATAGAGCGGTTCTTCTGGGTTCCTTTCAGGGTCACGGCAAATTCCTTATGCTGTAAGAAAGCTAATCTCAATGCCTCTTTGGCAATTGCCTGCTCCAATACCAGTTCTTCTAATAACTGGGGGATTGTGGTTGGTCTGATCATCTTATTTTTAATCATATTCCGCAGATCAGAAGGATTGATCTCAAACGGTACCCATCTCTGGATATTAGATAATCCCGTAGAAGCAAGGACATTAGAAATACTATAACTCAAACCGAGATTAGCACTCACTGTACGGTTGAAAACAAACTCTTCGGTAAATACCGAAAAAACGTCGGTAGTTGCTCCACCAATGTCAACACCCAATACTTCGATATTCTCAGCTTTGGCAATTGTTTGCATGATATTTCCGACAGCAGCGGGGGTCGGCATAATCGGAATATTTTGCAGCTTCCCATCTTTCGGTCCGACACACCACTCCATCAGTTTATTGTAACCTGGTGCCTGAGCCATAACGTGCTCCATGAACAGGTCATGAATCTTGTCACGGGCAGGTCCCAAATTCTCTCTTTCCAGGGTAGGTCTGAGATTATCAGTGATTATCAGATCAACCTTATCAGCAAGAGTCTCTCTGACAATTTCTACAGCGGCATTGTTTCCGGCATAGATAATCGGGAGCTTATAGCTGGAACCTAATCTTGGCTTGGGGTCAGCAGCAGCTACTAACTCGGACAATTCAGCCACATGTTTTGTCGTTCCTCCGTCAACTCCACCTGCTAATAAGATCATATCAGGTCTGAGGTGACGAATCCGTTCGATTTTTTCATAATTAGGGCGTTTATCATTGCTGGCAATCAAGTCCATTACAATCGCTCCGGCACCCAAGGCAGCTCTTTCCGCACTTTCTCCGGTCATCTTGGCGACCACTCCGGTGACCATCATCTGTAAGCCGCCCCCGGCACTACTCGTAGAAACATAAGCATCAACCCCTCTATCATCTTTCCTCGGAATAATTATCTTCTCATTCTCGATAAAAGAAATATTTGGGTTCTCATATTTGAGCCGGGCTAATTCTTCTAACTCATTGACAGCATTAAGAACACCTCTGGTAACATCATTCAATGGTGCTTCAACGGTAGTAGGAGCTTCTCCACGTACTGTCTGACGGTATTCACCGTCAACATATTCTATCAGGATTGCTTTTGTCGTTGTACTACCGCAATCTGTAGCCAGTATTCTGGTTAATTTTTCGCTACTCATTCTTCCCCCTGATCTCTATTTGTTACTTGTTTTAAACAATTTGCTTTTAAGCTTTCTTAACTTCTCTTTCCAGTTGTTCCACTTTTTCTTCCTGATCCGGCTTCTGGCTCTTCTCTCTTCCCGGTACATCTCATCGTCGAGCTCATCTATCCTTTTTATCAAAAGCTCTACATATTCCCTTCTCTCTAACAAGGCTGCTATTTCCTGGTATTCTTTCGGATCGAAAATAACCTCAGCGAAGGGTGCTATGGCATAAAGAAACTGGCTGCCAAGATAATTAAGCGGCTTCAGTGACTCAATGGTCATTATTGCAGCAGCACCAAGTCTCCTTTCTACAATAAAATGAGCACATTTTTCTATTAATTCTACAGCTCTTTCTCTGTCAATTTCAATAATCATTCTTTTCCAAACAGCAATTCACGTTTGCTGGTATTTCTTTTCTCCATATCAAGCACGGGCAACAGTGAGAACATAAATGCTCTTAACCCCCTGTTCTCTCAAAATCCGGCTTAGGGAGTTAACCGTTGCCCCAGTCGTAAACACATCATCTATGACCAGAATGTTAGCATCCTGAATAGTGATCTTCCTGTCAATAGAAAAAGCTCTGTTTACATTGAGTTTTCTCTGTTCAGGAGATAATCTGGCTTGACTGAGGGTGAATTTTGTTCTTGTGACTAAATCAGGTTCATATTGCCAGCCAAAATGTCCGGCAAGTTTATCAGCAATCAATGCTGCCTGATTATAGCCACGCTCTCTCTTTTTAGTGGGGTGTAATGGTACAGGACAGATAATATCGATCCGGTTTTTATGTTTATTTTCTAAGTCCGTCCTCATTCCTGGCATTAAAGATAGTGGGTTTTCGGTTTCGAGAAAATCTATTACGCGTTCAGATAAATAATCAGCTATCAGGGTTTTTTCTCTGTATTTCATTTCATGAATCAAGGTTCTGACTACGTCATTGTAGGGAAGAAGGGAGATGCATTTATCGAAGTAAACTGTTTCAGAATTACAGAAGGGACAATCATTGGGGTGGGAGATATTTATGGTGCCACACACAGGACAGGAGGGGTTTGCGTAATAAGCAATATCATTCCGGCAGCTACGGCAGAGGAATTGATCCTGATCTTCGATCCTTGCTCTGCAGTAAAAACAAATCCCCGGAAAAACAAGATCAAATACTGGTTTGAAAAAAACTCTCCAGAGAAGCGAATAATTTAGTCCCATCAGCCTTCTCATCTTTAGTTGGTGTTACTTCGGCATTTCTTTCCGGGTGAGGCATTAATCCCAATACATTACCTGATTGATTGATTATACCGGCAATATCGTCAAGAGAACCGTTGGGATTCCTGGAATCAGCACGAGAACTGCTGTTATCATTATAGTAACGAAAAACGATCTGATCATTATCTTGCAGTTGCTGTAATCCATAATCATCTATAAAGAAATTCCCGTCTTTATGGGCTATTGGGAAATCAAGGAGTTCTCCTTCTGCCATAATATTGGAAAAGGGTGTTTTATTATTACAAACCTTCACTTTTTGATGCTGACAGACAAACTTAAGGTCTCTGTTCATCATCAGAACACCGGGTAGAAGTCCGCACTCGGTAAGGATCTGGAAACCGTTACATATCCCCAGGACTAATCCTCCCCGGTTGGCAAATTTGATAACTTCTCCGACAATTGGAGAAAACCTTGCTATAATTCCGCAACGAAGATAATCCCCGTAGGAGAAGCCACCGGGAAGAATTACGATATCGGGCTCCTGCAGATCATTATCTTTATGCCAGATGAACCTTACCTGATGATTACGTTCCTGTAAAACATAATAACTGTCATAATCACAGTTAGAGCCGGGAAATCGGACAATGCTGCATCTCATCCGCTTCATAGTTACTCTGTTATTGTGTAATGATAGACTTCAATGTTAGGATTAGCCAGGATTTTCTTACAGATCTCTTCCAGATCGGATTCGAACTTATCTTTATCTGTTCCCTCACTTGAGATCTCAATGTATTTACTCACCCGGAGATCAGAAATCGATTCATATCCAAGAGAATGAAGGGAATGCATAATTGCTTTTCCCTGAGGGTCAAGGACACTCGGTTTTAAGGTCACGAATACTTGTGCTTTCATAATTGTCTTTGATCTAACCTTTGATTATTTTTAACTGAATAATGATCTGCCTGATCAGGCAAAACAGGATATAGACAGAGATCCAAAATAGTATCGCAACATAGGAATAACTAAAAGAAAAAATGATGGAGAGTGATGCTATTATAAGGATAACTTTACTTGCCTGTCCATATTTCCCTGATTTGTCAATAGTGAGATATTCGATCCTGCTGACCATCAAGAGGGAGAGTATGAACATAAAAGATAGGAAAAGATACCGGTTGGGGGAGATATCAAAGTGCTGCTGGCTGAAAATGACAGAAGCAGAAATGAAACCTGCAGCCATGGGTATCGGAAGCCCGATAAAAGATTTCTTCTCATTTGGATTATGTTTATTCCGCAGAGTAAACCTTACTAACCTGTAACATCCGGAAAAAACATAGAGCACAGCTACGATCATGCCCCAAGATGAAAGGGTATGCAGGGTAATCCGGTAGGCTAAGAAGGCAGGGGCAATACCAAATGCGACAAAATCAGAGAGTGTGTCGTATTGTGCTCCGAATGAGGAAGCGGCATTGAGTTTGCGGGCAAATGTACCGTCCAGAAAATCACAGATCATCGAGAAAATGATCAACCAGGGTGCAAGTACAAATTCATCGACTGAAATATAATAAATCGCAATTAATGCTGACAGCAGACTTAGGGAGGTAAATAGACTGGGGATGATGTATTTTATTTTATTCATTCTTTTTTCCGATAACACTAATACCGGCTTCTAAGCGTTCACCGGTTTTTACATTACAGGTGTATCCAGCCGGTAAGCGATAGAAGCACTGTCCTGAACCTGTTATTATTCCGGTCAAAACTCCTTTTAGCTTTTTTACAGTAGGGAAATAAAAGATATTTATTCCCTTTCCCAAACTAAATATTGAATCCTTCGAAGGCTTGGAGGAGATACTCCATCCGCAATCTAAAGTATTGTTAACGAAGGAGATCTTGTTCAGTCTGATCATTTCAGCTTCATTACTCAGCACAATGCTCTTTTCAGAGATATCGTTATTATCTGAGAGTCTGATATCAACAGGATGCAGGAAACTTTTGCGAATAGTTATTATTGATCCTGCGTCACTTTCATTTATGTCATAAACCTTGCCGCTTAACGGAGCAAGAAGTTCGTTCATATTCTCGGCAGCAACGCTTCGGTTGACCCGGTGAAAGAGGATAATGGAGAGATAATATAATAAAGCAATAAGTGATAAGTAGCGAAAATTTGCTGCACCGTAAGAAACCTGCATTATTAAAGCCACGAGAATAATAACAATTGGTACAAGGGTCTTGCGAAATTTTATCCTGGCAAGAGCTGCTAAAACTTCCGGAGGATTGTACTCGGACATCAGACAATCCCCAGTTTTCGGTAGATATAGTCGATATGCTTGGTGTACCGGTTGTAAGAAAAAACATCTCTGATCTCTTCTTCAGCAAGGATATCGTAGAGATAGTCCTGAGAGATGGCAATCTCCTGAAAAGAACTCTGCAGTTCCGAGCTTTTAAAGGCAATATCCTGAATGATCTTATATGCTTTATCCCGGCTCTTTCCTTTCCTGATCAGAATAAGGAGAAGGGCTTGCGAAAAAAACTGACCCTCAGTAATCTCTAAGTTCTCTTTCATTTTCTCCGGAAAGACTGCAAGATTCTCCAGCAGATCAGTCACTTTGTGCAGCATATAATCAACCAGGATTGTAGAATCGGGAAAAATGATTCTTTCCACAGAGGAATGACTGATATCCCTTTCATGCCAGAGGGAATTGTTCTCTATCGCAGCCATGAGGTTACTCCTAAGTAATCTGGAAAGACCGCAGAGCTGTTCACTGACAATCGGGTTTTTCTTGTGGGGCATAGCTGATGAGCCCTGTTGACCCTTAGAAAAATTCTCAGCAGCTTCCGCGACTTCCGTTCTCTGCAGATGTCTGATTTCTAAGGCTATCTTTTCAATGGTACTGCCGATTATCGCTAAGGAAGAGAGATATTCTATATGTGAATCCCGGGAGATTACCTGAGTAGTAACCTTTGCAGGCTTCAATTCCAGGTAAGCACAGGCTTTGCTCTCTACTTCAGGGGCAAGATGAGCATAGTTTCCCACAGCACCAGATATCTTTCCCACCGAGATTGCTGCAATTGCTCCTTCCATACGGTGCAGGTTCCGTTGCATTTCATCAAACCAGAGAGCAAATTTCAAGCCGAAAGTGGTCGGTTCAGCGTGTATGCCGTGAGTTCTTCCAATACATAAAGTGTATTTGTATTCTTTCGCCTTGATCTTAAGGATTTCCAGTATCTTTATCAGGTCTCTGAAAATAATCTCACCGGCTTGTTTTAACTGCAGGGCTGTCGCCGTATCTAACACATCGGAAGAGGTAAGTCCGTAATGGATCCATCTCGAGGAGGGTCCGATATTCTCTTGCAGGTTATTGAGGAAAGCAATGATATCATGTTTGGTAATGCTCTCGATCTCCGCTATTCGTTCCGGGTCGAAATCTGCTTTTGCTTCAATCTGAGAATAGTCTTCTTCAGGTATTATCTCTAATTCATACAAAGCCTTACAAACAGCTAATTCGACATCCAACAAACACTGATATCTATTGGATAACTCCCATATTTTTGCCATTCCGGGTAAAGTATAACGCTCTATCATTTTATTACTCCTCAAGAATCCTATGTCATTGTCTGATAGCCTGGACTAAGCAACCCCATATCTGATTCTATCAACAGAAATTTCGAGTATCTTGTCTCCCTGAACTGAGAAAACGAGTTTAGTTAACGTCTCATCACGGCGATAGTTAAAATCTATTCTAAAAACTCTGTCACCATCTTGTAGTGTGACATGATCAAACTGCATCTTATCTGTAAAGACAAATTCTGCCTGCTTGATCGTTACCCTTCCCTTCTTAAGGATATGATCTTTTCTCACTTCCAGGGAAGTTATCAGACTGTTTATCTTATCAATATCAAGAAGTTCGCTCTCTTCGGGAATATCACCCAGCGTTTCTCTCAACTCTTTCGGGAGGGATATCGTCAGAGTTGAATCTATCTCAATACTAAACATAGGTGTCGGGCGAAGACCGAAAAGCCCGCTTTCCAGCAGCGAGACATTCAACAGTTCCCGATTCCTGAGAATATGAATACTTCTTCGCAGGCGAAATTGACCGAAAGTAATTTCCGCTATCCCTTCCAGTTTGAAATTCTGCCAACCTTGAAGATGTTCCAGAAGAAGAGATTCCCGGGAATGGTGGGGAGAAATAAATATTGAGCATCCGGAAAGAAATAGAATACTTAGTACTACAAGAAGTAATCCGAGTTTAATCACTATTCCTTTTCCTCCGGTTTATCTCTGTTGTTTATTATCTCTTTTCCGCTGTTATCGGAATGGGATAAGCTATAGAAACCAATAATAGCAGCGAAAATCATAAAGAATGATAAGATCTGTCCCATTGAAAAATGTAGAAAAACAAAACCTAACTGAGGATCAGGTTCCCGGAAAAACTCGGTAAAAATGCGAAAAACTCCATAGAGGGCAATGTAAGACCAGAAAACAAACCCTTCTTTCAGTCTCTGGTAATAGAGTATCTGCAAGATAACAAACAGCAGAAAACCTTCCAGGAAAGCCTGGTAAAGCTGTGACGGATGTCTTGGCCTGCCGTCTGTTCCGGGAAAGATCATAGCCCAGGGAACAGCAGTAACCCTGCCATACAACTCGGCATTGATAAAATTACCGATCCTTCCCAAGCCAAGACCTAAGGCGGCAAAAGGCACAACAGCATCTGCTAACGGATAGAATTTTAACCGGTGTCTTATTACGAAAAAATAACCGAGAGCTAACACGGCAATAGCTCCTCCATGGAATGACATTCCCCCTTCCCAGATTGCAAGCATTCTCAGAGGATTCTGGAGATAATAAGGGAAATTATAGAAGAGGATATAACCTAATCTGCCGCCGATGATCACACCCAACAGAGCATTGAAGATCATCGTATCATATTGTTCCGAGGTAATTTGTACCTTTTTGGCTCGAAGATTTTTCTTAATGAAGATATACCCGACAATAAAGGCAATAATGTAGAATAATCCATACCAACGGACTTGAAAAGGACCTATGGTGAAAATGACCGGATCAATATTCGGATAATTAAGCATGAAAATGATTGAGTATCTTCAAGTTATTGGTTTTTGAGTTTCTGCAGTTTTCTGTAAAGGATCTCAACTGCTTCTTCACTGGAAACTTCATATTTCTCACCCTCTTTATCTAATTGAGGGGAAAAGATCTTAACCACCTGGGTGGGAGATCCGTTCAAGCCGATTTCGTTGTCCGGCAGCTCAAGATCATCGGCATTCCATACAACTAAAGAAGCTGATTTGGCAATACGCTTTCCCCGGAGGGATGGTAAACGGGGAACATTGATCTCCTTGACGACAGTAACAACTGCCGGAAGATCCATCTCTACAGTATCGAAACCGTCTTCCATCAATCTTTCGACAGTGATAGAATTGGTACTGAGTTCAGCAATATTACGGACAAAACAAGTCTGGGGAAGGGACAAATGAGCCGCCACACCAGGACCTACTTGAGCTGTATCTCCATCAATTGCCTGTTGACCAAAGAGTATTAGGTCGTAAATCTTTATCTTTCTGAGAGCTGCAGCCAGGGTCAAGCTGGTTGCCCAGGTATCCGAGCCGGCAAACCTTTTATCGGAGAGTAGTATTATTTCGTCAACTCCCATTGAAACAGCTTCTCTCAATGCTGCTTCTACCTGAGGAGGTCCCATACTCAAAGCTGTAACCTTTCCACCATGCTTCTCCTTCAATCTGACTGCCTCCTCGATAGCATAAAGGTCAAAAGGATTGATGATGCTCTCCACACCTTCTCTGATGAGAGTATTAGTTACGGGATCGATCTTTATCTCGGTAGTATTCGGGACTTGCTTGATACATACAATCAGATTCATCTTTCTCTCCTGAAACATCCGTTCTTAATTATAAAAGTCTTTGATAACTTCAATCACCCGGTCTTTCTGGGAGTCTGTCAATTCCGGGTAAATGGGGATAGACAGAACCCTTTCCGCTGATTCTTCCGATATCGGTAAATCCCCAGCTTTACCATTCAAATCAGCAAAGCATTCCTGAAGATGAAGGGGAAGAGGATAGTAAATAGCACAACCGATACCCGAATCGAGGAGATGGTTTTTCAGTTCATCCCTGTTTTCAGCGATAATGGTGAATTGATTATAGATCGACTTGGCCTGAGAACGGATCACAGGAAGTTTGATCTGCGGCACATCCTGCAAATGTTGATAGTAATACTCGGCGTTTTGCCGACGCTTTTCCGACCATTCTTCCAAATAAGGAAGCTTGACCGCTAATACTGCTGCCTGTATAGAATCGAGTCTGCTGTTCAACCCTACCCATTTATGGTAATATTTGGGATTCTCTCCATGGACCCGGAGTTGTCTCAATTTCTGAGCCAGATCAGCATCATTAGTCAAACACATGCCACCATCTCCCATACAACCGAGGTTCTTACTGGGAAAGAAAGAGAGGGTCCCGATATCTCCGATAGTGCCTCCCTGCTGCTCCATATAGAGGGCTCCGATCCCCTGGGCATTATCCTCAATTACAGCAAGGTTATGCCTTTTAGCTATCTCGTTGATCCTGTCCATTTCAGAAACCTGACCGAAGAGATGAACAGGCATTATTGCCTTTGTTTTGCTGGTGATAGCTTTTGCGATCTCTGCAGGATCAATATTAAAGGTGTCGGGTAAAATATCAACAAAAACGGGTTTCGCCCCGACCCGAGCTATTGAGCCTGCTGTGGCAAAAAAAGTAAACGGAGTTGTGATAACTTCGTCATTTTTTCCTATTTCCAGGGCTTTCAATGCCAAAACAAGAGCATCTGTCCCGGAAGCGCAGCCAATTGCATGTTTAACTCCGAGATAGTCTTGTATCATTGCTTCGAAAGCTTTTACCTGAGGTCCTAAAATGTATTGATGAGTAGCAAAGACTTCATCTAAAACCTGTCTTATTTGACCCATTATCGGTTTGTAATGGGCATCTAAATCTAATAAGGGAACTTTCATTTATAATTTCTCCTTTAGCGCGTTAATACTACGATTGTGGCAACAATAGATAAAATTGAGCTGATTGGGGTAAGATAATCGATAAACCATGTTTGGATTGAAACAGGAATAACAATGGAATCACCTTCTTTTAGTTCTTGCCCCCGGTACCGGACTCTCTCTCCATCTCCTGAAACGATATAAACTGTTCGATGCGAGCCAATACGGCTAACACCACCGGCTAAAGCTATATAGTGTTTAGGACCTTTTTGGGCAACAAAGGTGAATCTTCCCGGAGTATTAACCTGTCCGCTGACATAAATATAACTCTCCTCAGGATTAAGATAGATGGAATCACCAGCTTTGACGATAGTATTAGCTGCGATTTTATTCATCTCTCCATCTCTGCTCAGGAAGATGGAAAAATAATCGGTATAAGCATGCTTCTTCTTGATCAGTGGGAGGAGTTCGGCTACCTGTTTATCTGTTTCCATCTCGAAATATTCCACATAATTGACTGAATCGGTAACAATATAGACTTTAGCAAACTCCTCAGCAAAATCAACTTTGATCAGATCATCACTTAAGATCAAAGGATTCTCTGAAAGATCACCATTTTTGAGATACCGGTTAAGGTCGTAAACTCTGGTCTCATTATTGCGGGTTAAAGAGATCTTTTTACTTGCAGCGGGACTCAAACCGAGGGCCAGTTGTAAGGATTGATAAAGAGTCACAAGAGTATCGGCAATAAACTCTCCCGGCTGGTTTACTGCTCCTAATATGTGGATTGAATAAGGATTAATGGAATACAGATCGATAAAAATCTCCCCGTTGGGGATAGATTTCCTTATCTCTGTCTTAATCTTTTCCTGAGCTTCTGCCAAAGTATAACCGGCTATTTTTATTGGAGAGGTCAAGGGGTAAACAATCAGGTGTCCGGTTATAGTCACCGGGACAACAGGTTCGAGTGGAACAAGAGATACTTCCGGATCAGTGTTTATTATCGGTGAATACATCCGGATATAAAACAGGTCACCGGGACGGACGATATACTCATCTGCAATATTTATCTCACTTCTGGCAGCAAGAAAGGATGTAGATAAACTCAACAATAAGATCAGCCATATAAGTTTCGAAGAAAGGAGGTATTTGCATGAGAAGTTCGTTTCCTTCGGAGAAGAAATTCTTAAGGGAGATGGGTAAAGAGACGAAAGGTTGTTTTTAACGATATTATTCTTCATAATACTTTATCACCCTATCTAAAATGTCTTTCAGTTTATACTTGGGTTCGTATCCTATGACTCTCTTGATTTTACTGAGGTCAGGAATTCGTCGTCTCATATCTTCAAAACCCTCTTCATAGGCATCATCATATTTGATATATTCGATCTTTGATTTACTGCCTGTCATTTTTTTCACTGTTTGAGCAAGTTCCTCGATCGTGATTTCTTCGACACTGCCAATATTGAAGATATCCCCTTCAGCTTTTTTTTCATTCATAAGCTTGATCATCCCGCTTACCACATCATTAACATCGGCAAAACAACGTGATTGTTTTCCATCGCCAAAGATAGTCAGGGGATGATTCAGGAGGGCATTTTTAACGAATTTGGGAAGAACCATTCCGTACTGACCGGTCTGTCTGGGACCGACGGTATTAAAACATCTTACAATAACAACCGGTAGTTTCTTCTCACGGTAGTATGCCAAGGCTAAGAATTCGTCTATTGCTTTGGCTGAACTATAACTCCACCTTGAGATATGAGTAGATCCGAGAATTCGGTCGTCCTGTTCTTTGAAAGGAACATTCTCACTTTTCCCGTAGATCTCTGAAGTCGAAGCTATCAATACCTTTTTTTTGTATTTATTGGCCAGTTCAAGAACATTTTCAGTACCGATAATATTCGTTTGCAGAGAGAGCAGAGGATTATCGATTATATACTTTACCCCTACGGCAGCAGCCAGATGGTAAACCTGATCGCATTCCTTGATCTCTTGTTCCATTATCTTCCGGTTTAGGATTGTATCTATGGTGTAAAAGAAATTGGGGTTTTTCTTGAAAGTAACGATATTAGATAGTTTCCCGGTCGAGAGATTATCCAATACCGATATAGTATGTCCGTCATTAAGAAGCCTTTCAGCTAAATGTGAGCCGATAAAACCAGCTCCACCTGTAATAAATATCTTCATTTCTATCTCCGTTTATCAGTATCAGTTCAGATATAGTGGCTCTCAACCGCATAGCACCAGAACTGCCAAACTGCTGTTTTTCTTTCTGTGTTAAAGTTTCGTTATCATGGCTATGTTCTGTATCCGATTAATATAAGAGCATTATGTTATGAATTCTTGAGTGAGATTTTTGTCAATGATTTTGACCTTTGAGTAATGATAGGTATTTAGCCTGAAAGACTTATCAAACCTGATTTATCTATGACTTGGTCGTCAGGGCAGCAGTAAAAGGGAGTAGGAGTAAAACTTTGGGAAAGATGACTTTGTCCTTTCTAAATGGCTTTTTACGTACTTTCCTTAAATGTCCTGAGAAAGAACGGCAATTTCTTTAATTATCGTTCATTTTTTCATTATTCTGATTTTTAAGGATAAGTTTCAATTCAGTTAAACATGATATCAGTTCTTGCCTGAAATCCTCGTTAATTGCCTTGATCTTAACGGGGGTTTTATATTTCTCATTAGTCCTCAACTGAGAGAGCTTCTTTTTGACCCCTTTAATTGTGAATTTCTGGATATACAAAAGATCTTTGACCATCTTTAGGAGTTCAATTTGTTCTGGTGAATAGCGCCGGCTGTGTCCTTTGGTCCGATGTGGATTCAGTTGCCGGAATTCTGTCTCCCAATAACGGATCACATGAGGTTTGAGGTCGAGCAGATTACAAACCTCGCCAATAGTATAATAGTACTTTTTCATAGTCTTTTGTAAGATAAACTTCGAATCAAGATGATCAGAAACATTACAAGGGTTATCAAGGGAAAGATAAAGGGATAGTATGTCAGATAACGGACGTATAAAGTCTGGGCAGGATACAGATATAGTTTGTCCTGCAGGGTGGTTTTTTCATCTAACTTCGATCTTTTCCTGATAACTCCCCGGGGGTCAACGATCATAGAGATACCGGTATTGGCAGCCCGGTAGATCTGAGTTCTGGTCTCAACAGCCCTTATCGTGGTCATCATTCCGTGTTGGTAGGGACCTACGGTTTTCTTGAACCAGGCATCATTTGTTACATTGATAAGAAAATCCACCTGCTGGGCTGCGATTCTGTTGGTGAGCAGGGGAAAGGCTATTTCGAAGCAGATCAGCGAAGAGAAGATATACTCTTTTTCGTTTTTAGGGATCCGATAGTAAATAATATGCTCTCCATATTCCCAGTTTGCCTGTCCAAATTCCAGTTTTCCGAGAATAGGGAAATAGTCCATAAAGGGTATCCTTTCTCCGAAAGGAACAAGGTATATCTTATAATAAGGGGGATTAATAGTACCGTCTCGTTCTATCAATGTAGTGGCATTGAAAAATCTATACTCAACCTGGTCGTTGTTATGGATCAGTTCATAATGTGGAAGTCCCAAAAAAATGTTAGTTTCGGATTGCTTTACCAGATCAAGGAGATAGTCTTTTGGCTGTTTCATTTTTAAAACATAATCGGGGATTGCTGATTCTGGCAGGATAATGAGATCCGGTTCGTCTTCTGCGGCTTTCAGGGTGTATTCTGTGTAAAGAGCCAGGGTGGAGTCATAAAAATTATCATCCCATTTAATATACTGTGGGATGCTTACCTGAACTATGGCAGCCTGAAAATCTTCTTCGCTCAGAGGGAGGTTATCTCTCCGGTATGTACCCCAGCCAATCCAGGCGGTTACAATAACGATTGCCGCCAATAATGAGAAGAGTGATCTTTTTAGCGGGAATTGGGATAAGAAGACCATTAGCAGCATATTGATCAGGAGAATCAAGAGCGAGAGAAGATATACCCCACCGATCTCAGCTATCTGGATGAGAGAGGAATATTCTGCTAAAGAATAGCCGAGATTGAACCAGGGAAATCGTAATTCCCCGAAGTTCTGCAGCCATTCGAAGGAGAGCCAGCAGGTTATGAAGCCAAGATATCTGTAACCCGGGAGCAAGGCATATACTTTGATGATAATGAAAAAGAGGACAATAAAATAGACGCCAAAAAGAAGAAAAGTTCCAATAAATCCCGGCAGAGTGACTATGCTGATCCAATAGAGAGTAACAAGATTATAGACAAAGCAGAAGGTAAGTGTAAGTTTTAGAAATTTCCCTTTTGGCAGCCGGTCGGTTTTCCCTGATGAGGCAGTTGAGACGATTGCTTTGTCCAGAAGTAGGAGCAAAGGAAGAAAAGCCGCAAAAGCGAGAAAATTCAAGCTTAACGGGTAGCGGCTCAGTCCCAGCAGAAGAGCAGACAAGGCGGGCTGCCAGAAGTATCTGTCTTTCAGAAAGAGAATCAGCTGGGAAGGTCGATCAAAATCTTTCATAAACGATCTCGGAGATAAGCAGTTCCCGATCTGCAATTGCCTTTATCACACCTCGGGATACTGAAAAAGAATTCCAGGGTTTAGCTGAGAGCAGGATAATACTGTCAGGCTGCAAGTCGGTTTTGTCCCGGAGTTGTTGTTTCGATTTTTCCCAGTGATCTTTGGTGAATACGGTTATCATGTTTCCGGTTAAGCGGTATCTGTTAGTGTAGCGGTCAATTTGCCAGAAGCCGTTCAGAGTCTCCTGCAAATCTCCCAACAGATCGAAAATATAGGTTTTATCAGAACTCTTATCATAGACTGAGAGGTGCTGGAAGGTACAGTTTAGCTGTATTGGATCACGCAGCAGGAATTTTCCGAATCGGTATTCTATATATTCGAGTTTTTCATCATAGATGACGATTTCGTTGGAAGTACGGTCATAGATAAAGACCATACCATCGTGAGAGACATCGAACAATAACGGTTCATTGAGTGATCTGAGAGGATAATTCTCCAGCCACATTCCATCACTGTCAAATTTCTTAATGGTTTTCTGAAAGCTATCAAGGGCTAACAATCTTCCGTGCGGGGATACGGTAATATCGGTAAGTCGATTGAAATTACTCTCTCCGAATCCTAATCCTCCGATCGTATTAACCTGATTGTTTCCCTTGTATAACTGGATCAAGTTAGTTTCAGATCCCATAACATAAAGAGAATTGTCAATATTGGAATAAGCAGCTTTTATCGGAGTGAAATCGAGAGAGAGAGAGAGAATACTCCTGGTCTCTTTGGGTATTCTCTGGCTTAATTGAGCAGTACTAATACTACAAGCGGATAGTAATAAAAAAAGTCCGGTCAAGATACTAACAGGGTTACAGAGCGTTGAGAATGCTTTCAATATAAGATGACTCCGAGATACAGCTGCCCTGAAAGCAGATGTCGAACTTAGTATCGATACCAACTGGCTGCTAACAATATTCTTCGCCGGTTTCATCTACTCTTTATCTCATGCTGCTATCTGCTTTTGATTCGAATGTCTTTCAATCTGCCCTGAATACTGATCTTCCCCTGCCACATTACCTGCTCAAAAGAATAGGCAATGTCGATAATCGAATTTTTGCGGAGCAGGGGGAGATAATCTCCCAGATCAAAGCCAATCATATCAAGAACACAACCGTCTTTCTTAACCCGCAATTTCAAGTGATTGCGCCCGACATTATAAGGATAGCAATCGATCAAAACATCTTCAGTCCGCCAAGTCGGTCTCTTATTACCAGTACCGTAGGGAGCAAACTTCTTGAGCCAGTGGACCAGATGTTCATTTATCTCGTAAAGTTCGATATCTTTGTCGATCATTAATGGTGGAATCAACAGATCTTCGGTTAAGTGTTCCTGGGCATAGTTATCCAATTGCTCTTCGAACTTATCCAGATACTCTGTCAGGATCGAGAATCCGGCAGCATAGCGGTGTCCCCCAAAACTCTCCAGAAGATATTCAACGCTGCTCAGAGCTGCGAAAAGATCAAAATCAGCAATACTCCGTCCCGAACCACTTCCTATGCCCTCCTTAAATGAGATCATCAAAGTAGGTCGATAATACTTTTCAACGAGTTTGGAAGCAACTATACCAATGACTCCCGGGTGCCAATTATCTGATGAGATTATCAGGAACTTAGCTTCATCCAGATTCTTATATTTTCTTTCAATGATTTCACAAGCATCCTGAAAGGTCTTTTGATCTTCTTTCTGCCGGAGGGAATTCTCTCGCTCTATTATCTGGGCTAACTGGCAGCATTTCGGGGTCTCTGTGCAGACCATCAGTTCCACAGCCCTCATTGCACTCCCCATTCTTCCGGCAGCGTTGATCCTCGGAGCTATACCAAAGATGATATCTGACGTATTGAGTTCTTTCTGAGAAAGTCCGGCAGTATTTATCAAAGCATTAACTCCCTGATTCTTTCTTTGAAGTAAGCGGTTCAGTCCCAGTGCTGCAAAAACCCTGTTCTCATCAAACAAAGGAACGATATCGGCAATAGTTCCTAAGGCAACAAGGTCAAGAAAACGGGTAATATTTTCCTCACTTGCCTGATTAGTTTTCTGATAGAGGGCGACAAGCAGTTTAAAGGCAACCCCTACTCCGGCCAGATCTGTGAAAGGGTATTGGCTGTCTGGCAATTTAGGATTTATTACTGCCAAAGCTTGAGGCAAAGTCTCTTTGGGATTATGATGGTCTGTGATGATTATCTCCATCCCGGAAGAATTGATCTGCTCCACTTCTTTCATGGCATTAATCCCACAATCAACACTGATAATCAGTTTTGTTCCTTCTTTTTGTAACTGCTCTATTCCGGAAAATGATAAACCATAACCGTCAATCATTCGGTGGGGAATATAATAGTTAACAAAGCCCCCAAGTCTCTTTAATCCCAAGTAGAGTAGAGCCGTTGAGGTTGTGCCATCCACATCGTAATCACCGTAGATAGTCATCTGCTCTTTATTTTCGAGAGCTCTGATTATCCTGCTTACCGCCTTATCCATATCTTTCAGAAGAAAGGGGTCGTGAGTCAAATTGAGCGAAGGTTCAAAGAAATTCTCTATACTCTCGATTTCATGCATACCCCGTTGAACCAGTAATCCAGCAATGACTGAAGGGCATTTGAAATGTTCGATAATCTCCAGTTTAACAGCCTGTTCCTCAGAAGCAAGCTCTTCAGCTATTTTCCATCTTTTTCCCATTATTTGCCTATCTATGTTTTTTATTTTACAATTTATTATACTACAGCTTCGTGCCGAAATCAACAGTAGAATCAGTATCTGATTGTCTTTCAAGTCCTTTAAGATCAGCCTGATAACTGTTTGTTATACTCTTGAGCATTATAAAAGCTCATCATAAACGATTTTTTTTCCTGTCTCTATACTTGTAAAGAACTAAATTTTTGCAGACTCTCTCTCTCAGGTATGAGTTAGTGGGTTATAGAAAGTATAAAGACAAAATAGTGAGATATTTTTTTTTGGAAAACTTCAGGGGGAGAAGGCCATAAGGAAAAGACCTGCTTCGCTAAGCTGGGCAGGTCTTTATCCTGAAAGTAGTGACTCCTTAATGACTCTACACTATCGAGATAGAGTTAAACAAAAGCAGCATTAAGGCCACAAGCAGTTATTAACAGGCATTAATCTTCCGTGTTTATCTACTTGAGCATGAGCATTTTTCGAACAACATTTCTTTCTTCTGTAATAAGCCGGTAGAGATAGACACCAGACGGCATATTTTTTTCATCATTATCTTTTCCGTTCCAAACAACTTGATAATTGCCGGCTTCTCTATATCCAGCCAAAAGGTTTTTGACTCTTTGTCCTTTGTTGTTATAAATCTCAAGCAGTATAAAACCTGATTGAGCAAGGCTGAATTCGATCGTTGTGTCCGGATTGAAGGGGTTAGGATAGTTTCGGTGCAGCTCAGTTATATAGGGAGTGTCGGAATCATGATCGGAGGAACTTGTTTCCACTATCTCTATTTCAGCAATTTCCGAAGGAACAGACTCCAGATCTCCATAAATTGCTGTAACGAAATAGGAGTAAATCCCGGCTTCCAGATCTTCGTCCAAAAAGGATACTGTTTCTGCGTCGTTTTGAGCAAGCAACACATCATCTCTATAAATATTATATCCGGTTAGTTCGATTTCTCGCGCTGAATCTCTTTCCAAACTTGCAGTTTCAGGTTTCTGGATTAGAAAAGAAACGTCTTCCTTCAGACTATCCCGGTGATCGATTGTAACGGATCTATCCGGAGCTTCCCATAGCAGCAGTACATGATAAGTATCTACTACTTCTGCTGCAAGACTATGCGGTGCGGCTAAGGGTGTCGTTTCCACTGTATTGGAGGCTGCTGATTCTCCCGAGTCATAAACAGCAGAAACGAAATATGAGTAGGTAATGTTGTTCGCAACTTCTGAATCGCTATATTCTGTCTCGGTCACTATCTCCGTATTGATTTGATTGTCGTCACGATATACATTATAACCGAGCAAATTCCTGGGATCGGGTGCCTCCCAGAATAATTCCACTAATCCATCAAATGCCAGGGCAGACAAGTTTTCCGGGACAGGCAGATCGGGTGGAGGGTCATCATCAAACTGGAGCCTGATTTGGGGTTTATAATCAACGACATTGGTTGTCCCAACATTGACCTGACTTGAGTTATCATTCCAGGAGTATCTGTATCCCGCAGGAAAATTGAAAACCCGTAACTGTCCCGAAGCATTCCAATTGGGGACAAGATCGAATGCTGTATCGATGAGGATGTTGTCTTCACCATTCCAGAAAAAGGGTTCCACCAGTTCAATCATATCCCAAATCCCGGCTGTCGGGCTGTAAGATGTTATGACCTGAGTCATCTCATAGGGACCGCCATCATGAGAAGCAGCATTTGAAGCATTAGTATGCTTGATCCTTATGTGGAAATCAGGTAAATTATGGACCGGCGAAGCATGAATATAAAACCCCAGATAACTCAGATCACCCGGTCCTTCGAATCCGGCACTGTTGATCTCGTCTGCCGTATATACCATCTGTCCTCGCTGGCTGCGATAATAGACGTTAACAGGAGCAGCTTGAGTTGTGGTGTTAACATTTTCTCCGGAACCTATCTGAATCAAACCGGGAGGAGCTGCGAAGGGCGTTACAGAGACGATGTTGGAGGGACCTGATTCATCTTCATCATAGACAGCAGTTACAAAGTAAGAATACGGGGTATCATTCTCTAAGCCGGTATCGGTATAAGTGGTCTCTCCATAAGGTTGATCGTTTATAACAACATTATCGCGGTAGATATTATATCCCAGAATATCCAACGCTGTATCGGGAGGATTCCAGGTTAACAAAGCCTGATTATTTCCGGGATAACCGACAAGACCGGAGGGGGCTATTAAATCGGAAAGTCTGGAACTTGCTGCCTGATGGATAGTCTTGTTCCCGCTGAAGGTCTGAATGATCACGACAGCATTAGCCTTAGCGAGGTCCCACGAAGGATCTATATCAAAAATATGACTGATCTCTCCTGTCTGGCCGGAACTTGTCAGGGTAAAATCCTGTTCGTTATATCTCATTACTGAAGCAAAATAATCACCGGGTTGTTCGGCGTCCAGATTGTAGGATACAATAAACAAGATTTTGTTGTTGGTTGTGGTTAGAGATTGTATTAACTCTACATCTGCAGTGATATGCAGTTGATTCTGACCGGTGATCTCGAAATCGAGTTCTATTTCGATAGGACTCGGATTACTAACCAATTGGTTGTATCTCTGCACATAGTTAGAATAAGTAGCAGCTCCACCACCAACGTAACTGAGATGTCCACCCCATTGTCCATGAGGTATCCCGCTTACCGAATACAAACTTGTTCGCTGTCCATAATTGGGGCTTGGATAGGGACCATCCTGCTGCCAAATTAAGGGTATTAGATATTCAAAATCATCGCTCTGATTATCCATCTGACGCAACGCCGACCGCGCTGCAGGACAAAATCCACACCACGTAGCCGTGAAAACTTCACCGACTACAAAAAGCTGTGTGGAGAGCAATGATGCAGCAAGTGAAATAATCCAAAACAGGATTAGATACTTTTTCATAAAACCTCCTTTCTTCTTGCATAAGTCTTAATACTTCAGTGATCTCAATATATCTTTCGCACAAACTCACTTTCTGCCATTCTCACAAAGTTTCGGGTAAAAGTCCACTTATCTGTGAGAAGCCGATAAATACTGTTATATTTACAAAGATCATCTGCTTAAGTCAAATCATTCGGACATTGCCCATCTACTGGTATAGGGACAGCTGATTAGGCAGCTTCATGGTTTAGCTTAAGGTTTCTATTGAAGTATAGTGTAACGGGCAAGTTATATTGAGTCAAGTAAAAAGTTTCTTTCCTTTTTCACTTCCTTCATCCTGAACTGCTTTTTTTAGCCATTCTTTTATCCTGCTGACAAGCTTGACGATAAGATGGACAAGCGGGATTTTCTTGACATATTCTCTTAGCAAAAGTAGAAGCCTAACCGGAGGAGCGGTAATGAAATCAAACCGGAAGAGCAGAGAAGCGATAAGGACTTATGGATAGATTATCATTTTACATGAAGTACGGCAGAGCAGCGATATTAGTTGTTCTTTGCTTTATCTTGTGGCTTTTGCTGAGCAGAGAACTGCATTTCTGGGCTTTGTTTGCGGGGATCGTCTTTTCGATCCTTGCTGCTCTTTATTCTCATCAGGTTTTTTTCGAGAAAGAACACTTTTACCGGAGTGATCTGATCATCAGGATTGAGTTTTTCTTTCTCTATGGAGTTTTATTGTTATTTCAGAGTTATGCAGCCAGTTTCGAATTGATCTACCGGATCATAACCGGAAAATATGCGCCGGGAATGGTTAGGATAAAGATTCGTCTTCGGTCAAGCATAGGGAAAGCCTTTTTAGCGAATACGATCTCAATGATACCGGGTACTCTGGCGGTATGGCTGGAGGGAAACCATATCTATGTACACTGGTTTGATAAAAAGAGTGATCACAGCGTAAAAGCAGGTTCGATTATTAAACAGGATTTCGAACGACTTTTGCAGAGGATTTTCGGATGAGCTGGGTATTGTACATTCTCATAGTTTTATTAGTTGCTGGTCTATATCGTCTTGTCAGGGGTCCTCTGCTCGAAGACCGGCTGCTGGCTTTGAATGTAATTGCGGTACTGATTATTCTGATAATGTCCTACCATGCTATAGCTTACGGTCAGAGTTTTTATCTCGATATAGCACTGGTGTATGCGCTCTTGTCTTTTGGAGATATCCTGGCTTTTGTAAAGATCAGTTATATTCCTTCGATCATTTCCAAAGATGAGAAGAGAGAGGACGAAGAATAAATGATAGCATATTTTTTCATTATTACCGGGCTGCTTATTATGCTGTTTGGAGTCATCGGGATGATAATCCTGCCCGGTTTTTTACTCAGGATTCATTCTTCGACTAAATGCGGGGTAACCGGGGCAATAAACATTCTGATCGGTTTTATGATCCATGCTTCCGATTTCGATTTTATCCTCAAACTGGCTCTGATCGTTCTTTTCCTTTTTTTTACCGCTCCGATCATTGCTCATACCCTGGCAGTGTTTCATATGCAGTCGAAGAATATTGATTCGGAAGAGAACTAAGGTGAGTTGAGGGAATTGAATAATGATGTTATATACAAGTCTGAACACTTATTGAGAGAGGAGAGAGTATGGATTATATTTATCTTCTGATGTTATTGGCAGCAATATGTGTGGTATTTATGAAGAAATTGCTCCATTCACTGATCTTTCTCTCCCTTTTCAGCATGCTGTTAGCTTTAAAATACTTAACTTTGAGAGCTCCCGATGTTGCAATTACCGAAGCTGCCTTAGGAACAGGTCTGGCGACGGTTGTATATCTGGTGGCTATCAAGAAGACAAGGAGAAGATAAATGGTTAAACTAATTTCTTACCTGTCCGAAGACAACATTCTGGAGTTTTCGGAATACAAAGAGAGCGAAACGCTCGAGAAGCTCTTCAAAACATGTGTCAAGGATTACAGCGAAGAGATTAACAAGAGAGTTACAGATATTCTGGAAGCGAAAAAGAACGGTAAATGTCTTAATCTGACGAAAGCATTTGCTTTGACCCATATCAGACTTGACGAGGTCGATAATATCAAGGTCTCTATCGGTCTTTTCGGGAAGAAAGTCAAGATTAATAAGAGCAACCGGGTACAGGCCCTTTTTTGTCTGGTTATTCCCGAGAGTAAGTGTCAAACTTACCTGGGTTTGATAGCCCATTTGACGAGACTATTATCCGAGGATAAGGCAGAATCCGTTTTTCGCTCGGGCAACAGAAAAGGTATTATGGAATTTATTGAAAGCTTCGAAGAGATTTAGGGAGCAGCAATGTATGCAATGATCATTATCCTCAAGGATGAGTCATTAGTGAAGAAGATTCTCTCGCTCTTATTGGAATTCGAGCTATATCAATCAACCGTCCTTGATGGAGAGTCCATAGAGAATATTGCTGCCAGAAAGATTCCTCTCTTCTCCGATTTCAATCTTCTGTTTGGCAGAGAATCAGCTTATAATCGTACTATTGTCTGCTATGTGCCAGACGGTTCAACTGTCGAAGAATTCATCAAGGTATGTAAAAAAGAAGAGATAGATTTCCAAAAGCAGGATATCGGTTGTCTGATGACTTTTAAGTGTAATCTTTTTTTAGGACTGCAGCCTGAATAGAAGTTAAGGTTTTCACTTGCTTCCGGTTCAGGAGTTGAAATCAAGAAAACAATTTAACAGAGAGTTATAGCGGGAGAGTTTGTTTGTCTTATGCTTGATATCAGAGAATCAGAGATTCTAAAGACGACGATCAGCAAGATTTTTCCGGCGATCATTATTTTTAGCTTCTTTCTGTTTTCTTACGGACCTATCAGTCCCGGTGGCGGTTTCCAGGCAGGGGTGATCTTCGGTACATTGATCATTATCTTTGAGATGTGTTATGAGAAGAAGATCATGGCTGATACTTTTTACAGTGCGGTGGAATATAGCGGAGTTTTGATCGTTCTTCTAACAATGCTGATCGGCCTGAAAGCAACCGGATTTCTCTTCGGTGGATTTTATTATATCCATACCGGCTCCCGGATCTTTGCCAATTTCTTCCTCTGGATTCTGAATCTTGCTATTTTCCTGGAAGTTTCAAGTTCGATTATTCTTATTTTCCGTAACTTCATCGAATGGAGGGAAGATGAATAGACGGACAAAGATACTGGTAGGGTTTTTCCTCAGCGTTATCTTCATCTATTTTTTTATGTATCTGAGAATGGTTGAAATGGTTTTCCACACTGAGGTTATTGACTTTGCCACGATGACGGAAACCATGAATATCAGAAATATTGTGACAGCAGTTTATCTCGGTCCCAGGCTTTTTGACACCTTTCTGGAAATCCTGGTTGTGGTGATGACGGTTTTCGGGATGAGATTCATCAGAGAAAAGATATGATACTGCTGATAATGGTCGTAGCCGTTTATGGTTTGATAGTGTCGGACAATCTGATAAAAAAGATAATGTGCCTGAATATAATCGAAAGCTCCATTATTTTGACCTTTCTGACTACGGGATACCAGGAGCGCTCAGTTGCTCCGATAATAACCGAATATGCAGCGAAATATGTAGATCCGATACCCCAGGCTTTGATGTTGACTGCCATAGTGATCGGTGTTTGTTTTAACTCTCTGGCAATTGCGATCACTGTGAAGGTGTTCTATAAATACCGCACGATCGAAGTTTCTAAGCTCTATGAACGTTAAATACTTAATCATCTTATTTCCAATTATCCCGATAATATGGGTATCGCTATCCTTGCTGGTCAAATATTTCACCAAACGGGATATTTCAAGTGAAGCCATCCTGGCTAACGCTGTTGTCCAGTTACTAATCGGCGGCTATCTTATCCTCTATTTCCGTGGTTATGAGGGTCTGTATAATATCGTTCTCAGTGAGTGGAAGTACTCCATTGAGTTTTCTTTCGATAATTACCGGATTTTCTTCCTGACAGCTTTTCTTGTGCCCTCATTTCTGACAGTTTTCCATTATCGCCAGTTTACGGATTATAATATCCGAACGATCTTTCTGTTTTATCTGGCCGGGTGTAGTGGACTCATAGTTGCCGGTGATATCTTTAATTTCTACATCTTTTATGAAGTGATGATCATGGCTGCCTACATCTTGATCGCCGTAAACAGAAAATACTATGCCTCTATTAAATATATGATGTTCGGTGCGGTTAGTTCCGCAATATTTCTTGCCGGCATAATTCTTCTCTATGCATCCGGCAGCTATTTCAGTTATTCTTATCTATCGCGATTGACTGAATATAATCCTAATAATATCCGCTTTGTTTTAAAATTGTTCACGATAGCATTCTTAATCAAAGGTGCCTTTTTCCCGGTTTCGGGCTGGGTGGCGACCTGTCATTCGGCAACAAATGGCCTGGTATCTGCCTTTTTGAGCTCTTTTACCATTTTTTCGGGCATTTACGGTCTTTTCTATTTTGTGATTCTCCCGGCTGAACTTCTCGGTTATCAGGATATCCTCGTCTTTATCCGGATATTATCAATTCTGACGATGCTGATCCCGGCAGTCATACTCTTCTTTGAACCGGATTTCAAAAGATGTATTGCCGGCAGTACGGTATTTACTGTTGGTTTTATTGGATTACTGCTCTCCAGCGGTGCCTATTATCTCGCGCTGTTCTATATGGTTATCCATGCAGTATATAAATCTTTTATGTTTCTCTCTTATGATGATCTGGTCATAGAAAAATTCGGTATCTACGGAAATATTAAGACAGTCATCCTTCTTATAGCCGCCATCCTCTTCACGGTGGGGTTCTTCCCCTCACTTACCTATTTTATCAAATATCGTTTCTTAGCGGAATATGATATCTATAAACTACTGACCTATACCGCGATGACCTTAATGTTAGGAAGCTTTTTCAAGTTTCGTTTTTTGGCAGGTAAGATCAGGATCAAAAGATGGTTTTATCTCTTTTTCCCTCTCTTCATAACAGGATTCTATCTGTTGAACCCTTTCGGATTTTATTTTGCCGGCTATTCGCTTATTCTTGACCTGACGATAATCCTTACCGTCACTCTTTTCGCCAGATTATTATACGACAAATTGAGTTTTCTGTCCTGCCTCGATACGAAATACATCTATATCAATATGAATTATGAGCTGCTCTATGTTGTGGTTCTGATTGTTTCTCAGATCATGATACTCAGATTAAACAATTGATATCCGCTCTTCTCCGGTAATCTCAGCCTTTCCGCCGATACTGATCCTTTTATCGTTCTCTATTCTGATAAGTAAGACTCCACCACGGCGGGATAACTGCCTGGCTTTCATATTGCTGCGGTATAAAATCTTTTGCCAATAAGGTCCTAAGAGGGTATGAGCCGAACCGGTAACCGGATCTTCCATTATCCCTGCCCAGGGGTCAAAGAAACGTGAAACAAAATCGTAAGCAGGGTCATCGGAAAGTGAAGTAATGCAGATACCGGTGATTCCGGGAATCCTGATTCCCTTTAAGAGAGGGTAGTTAGGAGAAACCTCCCTGACCATCTCTTCATTCCTGAGCCGAATCAGAAGATATCCCGTTTTTTCACCCAATACCACCGTTTCATAGTTTTCCAGCCCCAGAGCTGCTAACAGATTTTCGGGCAGATTATATGCTTGAGGGATATCAAGCGGAAAATCGAGCATAAACCTGTCTTCTTCTCTGTAAACAATAAGCTTGCCACTCTCTGAATAGAATATTCCTTTCTTTGCGGTTTGTTCATTTTGGAAAAGGAGAGCTGCTGCTGCCAGGGTTGCATGTCCACACAAGGGAACTTCAGTAAGAGTAGTAAACCAGCGGATATAATAAACAGGAATAGTCCTCTTCGCGGAAACAAGCCGGGAAAACCTTCTCAGGATGCCACCGCTGTTCTCTGCCTCTTTGACCGGATACAAAAAAGCAGTCTCCGAAAATCCCATCCGAAGGGCAATTTTTTGCATCAAAGCTGAACTCAATTCCTTGTCGGTAAAGAGAACTCCGGCTGGATTACCTTCCGTACCCTCACCGGCAAAGGAGTTTACTTTACTAACGACAAAATCCACTATTCCAAATCCTCTGCAGGGTAATGCCAGTAATCTGAGTAGCTGATCCGGGTTGTGTTAGTCATTCTCTTCAGGAGAAACCTGATCTCTACGGTTGTCAGCAGTTCTCCTTCCACCCATTCATTTGTTTCCGGATTAAAGGCAAAACTTCTTTCAACATGGATATTTCTGATAAAGCGGGGTGTCTTATCCATTTCAAAATCAAGATATATGGGAGCGCCGCTATCTTCATCAAGCCAGACCGAACCGGTAAAAATAACATCCTTGTCATCCTGTCCGGCAGTTGTATAATTAACCTGATATTCCCTGCAGATAAAACCGTCGATGATCTGTCTCTCTTCAGTCAATTTGATCCTGAGTTTATCCCCGATCTCCGTGAAAAATAACCCTTCCCGCTTCGGAGTATAGTCTTTCTGCATTAAACTCTCTACCATTCTGTCATTATCAGGATGATCGGATCCTTCGCCATCAGTCTTCTGCTCTTGTAAAATATTGATTATTCTTCCTTCCTCATCCAGTTGATGAAGGATAATAACATCACTATTCTGGATGATCTCTTCTGATTTGTCATCAACTGTTTCCATCTCCTGGCGAGTCTTTCCCGGTACTAAACCGAGATTAACCTCGGCAATAATCTGAGCTTTAAGCCAGAGCGAGTATTCTTCGTTGGAGAAGAGATTGGAAGTTATTAAGATTAGCAAAAGAACCAATGGAATGTAAATGTTAAGTTTCATTTTCATCTCCCTTCCTTGAGATTAGAACTTTTGCTTTCAACCTCTTTAAGCAGAGTATTTTGACAAGCTTTTTTCCCGGCTGCTGCCGAATAATCATTACTGAGGATTATGATAGTTATACCATAAGTTTACCAGAGAGTATCACTACAGTCGGCTCGAGCCGACTGTAGTGATACTCTCTGGTAAACCGGTGATATACCTCTGTTTTCTCAGCCCGAAAAAAGAGGAACAGGAGAGGGCAATTTCATGTTTTTACCGATGGGCAAGCCGCATTCTTTAAAGATGGATAGTAATAGCGGATTAATATTGACAGGCATTTCCTGTCCGGGAGAAGTTTGTCCAGCAAAGATATAGGAGAGGGGAGATGAATAAAGCATTAGTGTTAAAGGAAATCCGCAACTTTTTCGAGAAAAACAGCGATGAGGCAATTGTAAAGAAGTACAGCTGGTATTTTAAGGAGGGATATGATGCTTACGGTATTGATAAAGAAACGCTGAAGGAATTAACGGATCTTTTGATTGCTAAGCACTTCAGAGAATGGAGTTTAAAGGATATCTTCTCATTAGGTAATGAGCTGATGGCTTCCGGGAAATACGAGGAAGCGAGTTTAGTGATCGTCTTCCTGACTCTCTATAGAAACGAACATATCAAGTCAACGAAAAGGAAGAAGACCGATGAGAAGGGAGCAGGAGATTCGATAGCTGCAATTGACAGAGAAGTATTCGAACGTCTCAAGTTCTGGTTTGATCAAGACATAAGAAATTGGGCTCATAGCGACGTGATATGTTCCGAACTGCTTTCTAAATTTTTAACGGCAGGGAGCATTGATCTATTCGCTTATGAATCATGGAAATCATCAGCATCGAAATGGACAAGGAGAGCGGTACCGGTCAGTATGATAGCTCTGTTGAAGAGAGAAGACGATTACCGTTTTTTACTCGATTTCATCGATTCGCTGATGCTGGATAGCGAGAAGCCTGTCCAGCAGGGGTTGGGATGGTTTTTAAGAGAAACCTGGAAAAGAGAGCCTGAGCTTGTGGAAGATTACCTCATGAAATGGCGGCAGACTGCCCCGAGAGTAATATTTCAATATGCTACCGAGAAAATGGATAAAGAAAGAAGAGTAAGATTCCGGAGAGAAAAAAGTAAATAAAACTTGATAAATATTGAGGGTACAAAAGAATAAGTTCTCAATGCGATAGGAGTGAAGATTATGGATAGAGAACAATTAACCGGATTACTGGAAATTGCCATACAGAGAGAAATCGAGGCGTATGACTTCTATACAAAAGTAGCTGCCTCCTTTAAGGATAAAGCTTTAGTTATGATATTTTCCGAGTTAGCCCAGGAAGAACAGAGCCACAGAAATCTTCTGGAAACATTTTTAACCCATCCGGAAAAGCATTTCGAGATCTCTGCTCCTGCCAGGGATTACAAATTGGCAGAAGAGACAGAACTGCCGGCATTATCCATTGAAATGAAACCGGCAGAAGCTTTCGCTCTGGCTATGAAAAAGGAACAGCAAGCAGCGGAGTTCTATCGCGATCTGGCAAACCGGACGATTGACGACGAGGTCAAAGATATCTGTTTGAATCTCGCAAATATGGAACTAAAACATAAGCAGAAGATCGAGAAAGCCTTTGTTGACGTAGCTTATGTAGAATCATTCTAAACTATTGCTAATGACGAGAGGATGGGACTGGTGTCCCGGCTGGTCTGCAAAACCAGTAGCGGGCGGATAAAACCGTCTGTGGCAGGTTCGATTCCTGCCCTCTCAGCCATTTATTATCAGGTTGCGGGGTATTTTTGCGCCAAGGATTTCAGTTAGAAGAAAAGATTTTAAAGATTGAATAAATGAAAGAGATGGAGGTTAAGTATGAAAGTTATGCCGCATACTGATGTACCGTTGGAAGATGTCAAAGTTGAAGGAGCAAAGGGGGTCAAGATCCGTTGGCTCATTTCACAGAAAGACAATGCACCCAACTTTGCCTTGAGACTATTTGAAGTGGAAGTAGGAGGATTTACCCCTTACCATTCTCACAGCTTCGAACATGAAGTTTATGTCGTTGAAGGTGAGGGTGTATTTGTTACTGAGGAGAAAGAACACCCCTTCCAAAAGGGAGATATTATCTATGCCGATCCGGATCTGACCCATCAGTTTCGAAATGCCGGAAAAACGACATTGAAGTTTCTCTGTATCGTACCATTGGACAACCCAAAACCGAAGCAGGAAGAAGAAAAGCCTTATAAAACAGTAAATCCTTTTGCTGCCGGGAAAGTCAATAACTGCTAAGAGGAGCTTGATCTCTCTGTTTTTTTTATCTGATTATAGATCATTAACCGGAAACGTCCTGTTGGAACTCAGGGGTTTGTCCGTGGAGTATTCGTTTTCATAATTAAGCCGAAATATCAGAATAGGCAGTAAAACAAGACAGGAGCAAGAATGAATAAAGAGCTACGAAAGTTTTTTACGGAGTTAGTGGAAGCCCCAAGCCCTTCCGGTTTCGAGCAGCCGGCTCAAGCTGTGTACCGTCGTTTTGTTAAAAAGTACACTGACGATATCAAAACAGATGTTCATGGAAATGTTATCGCTCTGAAAAAGGGTAAAGGAAAACTGAAAACCATGATCTGCGGACATGTTGATGAGATAGGGTTCATGATCAATTATATTGATAATGATGGTTATCTTTATGTCAGACCCGTGGGTGGTATCGATGCGAATCTGCTGCCCGGATTACGAGTCAATATCTACGGTGGCAAAGGGGTCGTTCGAGGTGTGTTTGGCAAAAAAGCGATCCATATGATGGATCAGGAAGAAAGGAACAAAGGTTCTAAACTTTCTGACCTCTGGATAGATATCGGAGCTTCCAATAAGAAGGAAGCAGAGAGACGGGTCGCTATCGGTGATATTGTTACTTTTTCACCCGGACTGGAAGTGCTGCACAATGACATAATAACAACAAAGGCAACCGATAACAAAGTCGGAGTTTTTGTTGCCGGTGCAATTCTCCATTATCTGGCTAAGGAAGATATTGTCACAAATCTCTATTCGGTCTCTGCCGTTCAGGAGGAGATAGGGTTGAGAGGATCCCGGACCAGTGCTTACGGAATCGATCCCGATGTTGGAATTGCGATCGATGTTACGGTCACTTCTGACCATCCGGGAACCGATAAGAAAAAGATTGGAGATATTGCTATCGGAAAAGGTCCTGTCATAGCTGTCGGTCCGAATATCAATCCCAGGGTTTTTGAATTATTGAAGAAAGCAGCGAACAAAAAGAAGATCAAATTTCAGATAGAAGTCGAACCGGGTGGAACAGGAACCGATGCGAATACTATTCAGACAACCAGGGCAGGAGTGGCTACGGGACTGGTATGTATTCCCAACAGATATATGCATTCACCGAATGAGGTTATCTCGCTCAAGGATCTGGAAGAGACTGCTTTACTTATTGTAGAATTTATCAAACTGATCGATGATAAGACAGACTTCATACCCTGAAGTTGAGTACAGGATCAATCAACTAAGCAGCAGATAATGCGTCTGTAAATCTCCTGTTTCGTGTTTAGATAACGTTTTAAGGGAAGACAAGATAAACTGCCCAAGTCAGTAAAAATGTTACCTGTTAAGAAACAGCCTCATAGAAGAAGTAGGAGAAAGATAACAATAATCTACCCTGTTGTTGGTCAGAGTTATTAATAATTTCTTGTAAGATAATGTCCAAACAACTTAACAATGATAATGGGATATTTTTACTTAAGCGGGTTGTACCGGATATTTCCCGAAGAGTGAGAAATGATAAAAGTTGAAGGATTGACGAAGGTTTTCAAAAAGCGAGACGGTTCTATCTTCAAGGCAGTAGATGAATTTTCCTTTGAAGCTGAGAGAGGTCAGATTGTTACTCTGCTGGGGGTTAATGGAGCCGGGAAAACGACAATGCTGCGTATGCTATCCACTGTTTTGAATCCCGATGGGGGAGAGGCTTTTTTGGGCGGTCACAGTATTCGTACAGAGCCTGATAAAGTCAGGAGAGTGATCGGATTTTTATCCGGAGATACCGGTCTCTACAACAGACTGACTCCCCGGGAGATCCTGACTTATTTCGGGAAACTGTATGAAGTATCCGCAGTTGAGATCAAGAAGAGAATAGCTGAGATGGCAGATTTACTCGATATGCATGAATTTCTCGACAGAAAGGTTGATGTCCTTTCAACCGGGATGAAACAGAAGGTATCTATTTGCCGCTCCATAATACATAATCCCCCGATAATGATCTTCGATGAACCGACAGCCGGGCTGGACATATTAACAGCCAGAACTATCGTCTCCTTTATTCATAAATGCAAAGAAGACGGGAAATGCATACTTTTCTCAACCCACATTATGCGTGAAGCTGAACGGATTGCCGACAAAATAGAAATGATCCATCAGGGCAGATTGCTGGCAGAGGGAGAATTGTCTGAGATTAGGGACGAGAGCGGTTTAGACGATTTAGACGATATTTTTATTCATTATGTTAATCAATCCAGACTACTTTCGGAAAAGGTTGCAGCAGATGAGTATTAGAAAGATCATCATTGTTTTCCGTAAAGAAATGCTTGATCTATTTCGAGACAAGCGAACAATAATAACCTCAATTGTCGTTCCGATCGTTCTCTATCCGGTCTTAATGATCGGTTTCAGCGCAGTATTATCGAGACAAACGACGAAGCTCCACGAGCAGGAAGTCCTGATCTATATTGTCGATAATGCCCAGGACGAGTATTCTGAGACAGCAGTCGAAATACTGGAGGAGACTCCACGGATTCAATTCTATCAGCCAACAGATCATTATACAGAGCTTTTTGAGCAAAAGGTACTGCAGGCGATCGTTACCTTAGAGAGCGAGGAAGCAGCAGACGGTTATTCATTTCTCAAAGCCAGGATAACCTACAGCCGTGTGGATGAACGGAGCGAGCATGCCTTTAACAGAATTAACGAAGCATTACAAAAACTGGAAACAGAGCTGATCGGCAGAAGGCTGCAAGAGATAAATATCTCCCAGGATTTGTTACAGGTCATCGAGATAGAATCAGATGATGTCGCAACCGAACAGCAAACCCTGGGAATGATCCTGGCAAGAATTTTGCCCTATTTTCTGATTCTTGTGTCCATCAGCGGAGCATCAGTAGCAGCAGTTGATCTTGTTGCCGGAGAGAAGGAACGGGGTACCCTGGAAACGATCTTAGTCAGTGCAGCCCAGAGAAATGAACTGGTCTTAGGAAAATTTCTGGCTGTTATCTCAATTGCCCTGTTGACGGTATTGTTGAATTTGATGAGCATTTTCTTCTCATTCAGGCATCTGATCTCTCAGGCAGCAGTAGAAACGACCATTGATATCCCCTTTGGCAGTCTTTTTCTCGTTCTGGTGCTCATGGTGCCGATGATCATCTTTTTTTCTGCTATTGTGTTTTCCTTCTCTACATATGCCCGGAACATGAAAGAGAGTTACAGTTATACCCAACCCCTTTTGATAATCGCCATGATCTTGTCCTTTGTCAGTGCGGTACCGGCGATAGAGACTACTTTTGGTATGACCCTGATCCCGGTGATCAACGTCTCACTGATGATCAAGGATATTATGCTTGGTGATCTGAATCTTTTCCTGTTTCTTTCTACCCTCGTTTCGACCTGTATTTTGGTAGTTCTGGCGATCAGTTTTTCCATCTCTCTGTTTCATAAGGAAGCGATCCTTTTCCGGACAACCGAGGATACTCCGGTAAAAAAAGGGGGAAAGGGGGGCTTAAATATACTCACACCCGGTTTTGCAGTATTGTTCTTTGTGGTGATACTACTGTTGTTCTTTTATTTGGGCACAAAATGGCAATCGCAGAATGCGGAAACCGGCTTGATCATGACTTTAGTCTTGCTGGTTCTTGTCCCGACCCTCCTGCTGATCAAGTTGGGGAAATTGCGGTTAACAGACGTTCTGAGTCTGAAACCGACAAAAGCCATCAACTATATAACTATTCTGCTTGCAGCCCTGCCGGTTTTCTTCTTAACAAGTTTACTCAGTCAGATTATTAATCTTATCTATCCCTATCCGGCAGATTATCTGGAGCGATTGCAGCAAGTTCTTTCTTTCGAAGGGAGATCATTTCTCTATATATTGTTTGTGATGGCTGTGTTACCGGGGATAACTGAAGAGGTAATGTTCCGCGGATATTTTATCAAAGCTTTCCGGGAGAAAGGGGTTTGGTTCTGCATTATTGCCAGCGCCATTCTCTTTGCCGTTCTGCATCTTGATATGTTCCGGCTCATACCGGTTGCCGTAATAGGTATCTGGTTAGGTTACATCATGATCCGGACCGGAAATATACTGATACCGATTATCGCCCATACAACGAATAATGTTCTGGCTTATTCTTTCTTTACTTACGGAGAACATATTCCAGGCTTTCAGTACCTGCTGCAAGATGACCAGTTTGCCTGGTGGACAGCTTTACCGGCGTTAGTGATCTTTTATTTTTTATGGAAGATATTTGACAGACAGAGTAAACCATTTAATCCATAGATTTTGAACGAAACAGAAGCATTTAGGGTAAGACGAACCCGAAGAGACAGCTCTCTTTATGTTTCTTTGCTTTAACAACTGATTTTGCTGCTGGAGGATAATTATTATGTGTGGTATCGTAGGATATATTGGGAAAAGAATAGCTACTCCGCTGATCTTAGAAGGAATTAAAAGACTGGAATACCGGGGTTACGATAGCGCCGGGATAGCGATAATTGATGAGGATGATAATCTGTTTATCTATAAAAAGGAGGGAAAGGTTACCGATTTAGAGAGTTCCTTACCACCACCTTCGAAACTGAAAGCCAATATAGGAATAGCTCATACCCGCTGGGCTACTCACGGAGAACCGACAGCGGTAAATGCACATCCTCACACAGATGCCACAGAAACGATCGCTTTAGTTCATAATGGGATCATCGAGAATTTTCAGATTCTTAAAAAGAAGCTGGAGGAAGAGGGGCATGTTTTTGACAGTGATACCGATACAGAAATCTTAACTCATCTTATCGGTCATCTTTATCAAGAGACCGGTAATCTGCAACAGGGAGTCCAGGAGGCACTGAAATTGGTCGAAGGTTCCTTCGGTATCGCTTTGATCTGTAGTAAATATCCCGGTCAGATAATTGCTGCCAGAAAAGGGAGTCCAATAATCCTGGGTATCGGAGATGATGAGTTCTTTATTACTTCTGATATAAATGCCATAATAATTCACACCAAAAGAGTTATTTATCTTCATGACAATGAAATAGTTACTGTTAATCAGGACAGTTTCGAGATCTCAACTCTGGAAAACGAAGCGGTAGAAGCCAAGATATCAGTTGTTGATTGGGATGTATCTTCGATAGATAAAGGTGAATATAAGCACTTTATGCTCAAAGAGATCTTTGAACAACCTACTTCCGTTTTTAATGCTTTTCGCGGCAGATTGATCGAACGGCTTTCTACAGCCAGGCTCGGTGGCTTGAATATGAGCAACGAAGAGCTGAGAAAGATCAAGGGCATCCATATCATCGCTTGCGGAACTTCCTGGCATGCCGGTATGATCAGTAAATATAACATCGAAAACCTTGCCCGCATTCCCGTCAGTGTCGAATATGCCAGTGAATATCGCTACCGTAATCCCATCATTCCGGAAGATACTGTCGTATTTGTTATCAGTCAGTCAGGTGAAACAGCCGACACCTTAGCTGCCTTGAGAGAAGCTCAGGCGAGGGGAGCGAGGGTTATGGGGATTACCAATGTCATAGGGAGTACGATAGCCAGAGAGTCTAACGGGGGAGTTTATATGTACTCCGGAGCAGAGATAGGGGTTGCTTCCACAAAGGCTTTTACCTCACAGGTCACGATTCTCACTCTTTTAGCCGTTCTGCTGGGTAGAATGAAAGATCTGTCACCGGCTCTCGGCACAGAGTTTATCGAAGAACTGAAAAGGATACCCGATAAGATTTCTCAGATATTGAAGCGCTGTTCAGAGATAGAAGAAATAGCCTTTAAAATGAAAGATGCCAGCAATGCACTTTATCTGGGGAGAGGAATCAATTTTCCCATAGCTTTGGAAGGGGCACTGAAGCTGAAAGAGATCTCTTATATTCATGCCGAGGGGTATCCCGCTGCCGAGATGAAACATGGACCGATAGCCCTGATTGATGAACATATGCCGGTGATTGCCATTGCCAATACTGACAGCATCTACGATAAAATGATCTCTAATCTGATGGAGGTCAAAGCCCGAAACGGCAGACTGATCATCGTGGCTTCTGAGGGTGACGATAACATAAGCAGTCTTAGCGATGATGTGATCTATATTCCCAGGACAATGGATATTCTGCAGCCGTTGTTAACCGTTATCCCTCTGCAGCTATTGGCCTACTATGTGGCAAATCAAAGAGGGCTGGATGTGGATCAGCCTCGCAACCTTGCCAAGAGCGTAACCGTAGAGTAAAGAAAATGTCAAATGAAGGGAAAAGATAGCTATTATCTGACTGAGGGGATTATACTCAAAAGACAGCAATACCGTGAAACCTCATTGTTATGCCGTTGTGCCACAAAAGACCTGGGAATCATCGGTATTATTGCCTCCGGAGTTAATAAAGACAAGAGCCGGTTGACAGGCTTTTTCGAACCCTTTTCTCATCTTCAGCTTGAGCTGCACCGCACTCCCAGAGCGGAGTTATATAATCTCAGGGGTGTTTCACTAATCAGGAATTATCTTCGTCCCGATTTGGATTGTACTAAAGAAGAAAAGCAAGACGCTTCCCGCCGTTTATCCTCAGTTACTGAAGTTCAAACGGTAAATGAGCCTACGGAGATATCTTTAGCTAAAAAACCGGGATCTGCCAGAGAGAAGAACAGAATTGATTACCAGGACACTCTCTTATTAAACGCTGCGGCTGAACTCCTTCTGCAAAGTGAATTTGCGATAGGTGAAAGCCAGGATTTCTTTACTCTCCTTTGCGGTTACCTGAACTATTATCCCTCTTCTCAATATCGACCATTTTATGTCTTCTTAAGATTTGTCTTTAGATTCCTCGATCTGCTCGGGATTTCTCTTAATGCCAGCTGCTTCCGGTGTACCGATAGCTCTTTTATCTATTTCTACCCTCAGGCTGACGGTTTTATTTGCGAAAAATGCCGGGATGGAATTTTTCCTGAAAACCTAATCAGACTCGGAAAAGAGACGGTAGAGGTTCTTGGTAATATCTATCATTTAGCTGCCGTAAAAGACAGAGAGATTACCAGGCAGACGGTGGAGGAGATCAGGAATGTGATAATCATTCATCTTGCTAACCATTACAATAAAAGATTTCATCTGCACAGTCTGAATGATTATCAGAACAAAGAAGAATGAGCGGAGAGAGATAAACCTGGTATGAAACAAAAGGAAATGAGTTATCAATGGAACTGATTATCAGTCATTCTAATTGCGATTTTGACGGTTTTGCCTCTATGCTGGCAGCTTCATTGTTATATCCTCAGGCAAGAGTGTGTATGATTGGCTCCAGGGAAGGAAACCTTAAGAGATTTCTGGAAAGATATCATAACAAATTCGAGATAATAAAAGAGAAAAACGTCTCCATGGAAGAAGTGAGTAAGATAATCAGTGTAGATAACAGGGACGTGACAAGAATGGGTAAGGTCGGGGATTATCTTGCAGCCAACAGAGAAGAAATGAAGAGAATAACGATCATCTGCTACGATCACCATCCCTCTTCTCAAAACGACATAGAGAGCGATTATTCTCATGTAGAATTAACCGGAGCCTGCACTACCATAATGCTCACTTTTCTTAAGAACGCCGGAATACAGATATCTCCTTTTTATGCTTCGATTTTTGCTCTCGGGATCTATGAGGATACCGGTAACTTTCTCAATGCCAGTATTACTGCCAATGATTTTGCCGCGGCTTCATATCTCTTCTCAGTTGGGGCTTCTCTCGATCTCATCAGAGAATTTCTGCCGAAAGAGTTCTCGCCCAGGCAGCTGGAGTTAACAAACAAAATGTTGTCTCTCTGTGAGACAATCTCAATCAAAGGGATGGAAGTTTCCTTTATTGAACTGAGAACAGAGGGCTACCGGGATGATATCGCTTATCTGCTGCAAACTGTGAAAGCAAGCCGTAACCTGAAACTAATATTCTGTATCTGCTACCGGGAGGAGAAAGTACAGGTTATTGCCAGAAATGATTATGAGTTTATCTTTCTGGACAAACTACTGCAAGAATTAGGGGGTGGGGGACACAGATCAGCCGGTTTTGCATCTCTCCCTAAAGAAGAAGCGGATAATCTCAAGAACCGGATAATTGATCTGCTGGAGCAACAGGTCGTCGATTACGGAACTGCTTCTGATATCATGACTGTTCCGGTCGATATCGCTCCCCGCAGCTTGAAAATATCGGAAGCCAGAGAGTTTCTTATTAGTAAACACTACAGTACCCTCATAATAGGTGATGAGAACAGAATAGCAGGGATCCTGACCAAAAAAGACATAAGCCGGGCGATACATCACCAGATGAGTGATATGCCGGTAGAGAGCTGTATGTCTTTGAATGTGATAACCGTCAAAGAGAATGAATCGATCTATAAGGTCTATAAAACAATGGTCGATTTTAATATCGGAAGGATCCCGGTTACCGACAATGAGGGTAGAGTGACAGGGATTATTACCCGCAGCGATCTTTTACACTATCATTTTCATTTTCAATTTAAGAAAAAAGAGGCCAAAGCAGATTTCGAAAGTATCAAGCAATTAATGCTGAAAAACCTTGAGAAGGAGATTATTGAACTCCTTAAACAAGCCGGGCATGTGGCAGAAACCTTAGGAATGAAGGCTTACATTGTAGGAGGTTTTGTCCGTGATCTGATCATGCAAAGATACAACTACGACCTTGATCTGGTAATCGAAGGGGATGGACTGCTGTTCGCTGAAAAGTTTACTGAGAAATTCGGGAAGAAAATGAAACCGTTTCCCCAATTTGGAACGGCTTATGTTGTGCTAAAGAATAACCGGAAAATAGATATCGCCACCGCCAGAACGGAATTTTATGCAGGTTCGGGAAGTCTTCCGGATGTCGAATATTCCAATATACGTAATGATATCTACCGGAGAGATTTTACTATAAACAGTCTGGCAGTAAGTTTAAATCCGAAGCAGTTTGGCATCTTGCACGATTATTTCGGGGGAAGAAGGGATATCCGCTTAGGGCTGATAAAGGTTCTCAATAATATGAGTTTCATCGAGGATCCGATCAGGGTCTTAAGAGCTATCCGTTTTGAGCAGAGATTCGGTTTTACGATCGAGGAGAAAACATTGCACCTGTTAACCGGCAGTCTCAGGCAGAAAAGTCTAAAAACAGTTTCTGTGGAAAGGATTCGATCGGAACTGATAATTTCGTGTAAAAAAGGTGCTGCGGATAGTTTCTTCTATAGGCTGGAAGAACTGGGAATCCTCAAAGATATCAATATCAACCTTGTCTTTACCACAAAAAAGAGAGAGATCTGCCGCAGAATAAATGATCTCTCTATCTGGTTTGCTAACAGTTTCCCGGCAGAAGACCTGGAGACCTGGATATGCTATCATTTAGCTCTCTTAGAGGACTTGAGTCTCCGGATCCGGATCAAGATAACCAAGCAGCTTAAGTATTCGAATTATTTTGTGGATTGTGTGTATAAAGTTGTCCGTTTTACTGAAACCACTCTCAAAGAGCTTGAGATTCTCGAGAACAAAGGAGAGATCGCTTTTCTCCTGAAAAATCTCAACAAGGAATCTATTATCTACTTGATCGCTTATGCAGATAATCTGCGTCTAAAAGAGAAGTTGCTCTATTATCTGACAACAAGCAGATTTGTCAGGACAGAACTGGATGGTGACGATTTGATCGAACTGGGAGTACCTGAAGGGAAAGAGATAGGAGTGATCTTATCCGAATTATGGAAGGCGAAGATCAATCATGAACTTCCCGATAAAGAGGCAGAATTATCCTATGTTAAGAAACTTCTGAAGGAAAGATCAAAGGCTTGATTTTATTCCATGAAAGGGTAACGGTAGTCCTTCGGAGGAAGGAAATTAACCTTTACCGAACGGAGGGAGATCCAGCGGAATAGATTGGCAATGGACCCTGCCTTATCATTGGTTCCTGATTTTCTGCCTCCTCCAAAAGGTTGTTGACCGACAACAGCTCCCGTTGGTTTATCATTGATATAAAAATTACCGGCACTATGCCGCAGATATTTCTCCGCCTCGACAATACTCTTCTGCTCCCGGGCAAAAACAGCACCCGTAAGTCCGTATCCGGAGGTAGCATCACAAAGCTTGAGGGTCTCTCTATACTCTTCGTCCGGGTAGATATAGAGAGTCAGGACCGGACCGAAGATCTCTTCCGTCATTGTTTTAAACTGAGGATTATTAGCTTTGATTACTGTTGGAGAGATAAAAAATCCTTCGGAATCGTTATACTCTCCACCATATATGATCTCGGCATCTTTAGTTTTCTTTATCTCATCCAGATAACCGGTAATCTTCTGGAAACTCTTTTTGTCTATCACAGCATTATGAAAATTATGCCAGTCTGCCGGACTTCCGGTCTTGATTGAAGCAAGAGCAGTAACCAATTTTTCCCGGAACTCATTCCAAATGCTTTGGGGAAGATACATTCTGGAGGCTGCAGAACACTTTTGACCCTGATATTCGAATGCACCCCTGATCGTTGCTGCCGTCAACTGCTCCAGATCTGCGGAGTTATGGACAAATATAAAATCCTTTCCCCCTGTCTCCCCGACAATTCGGGGGTAATTATGGTAGTCTGCAATATTCTGGCCAACGGTCTGCCAGATTTTGTTAAAGACAGTGGTACTGCCGGTGAAATGGACACCGGAAAGAGCCGGATCACCTAAAACAAGATCACCGATTTCTGAACCGGAACCGGGGATCAGGTTAATTACCCCCTCAGGTAAACCTGCCTCCTGAAGGACTTTCATAATGAAATAAGCGGGATAGACAGCATTACTTGCCGGCTTCCATAAGACAGTATTACCAAGTATTGCCGGAGCTGTTGGCAGATTCCCTGCGATAGAAGCAAAATTAAAAGGTGTAACAGCAAAAATGAATCCCTCTAAAGGTCTCGGATCAAGGTAATTCCATTCGCCCTGAGGGGAGATTAAGGTATGCTTCCGCCATATTTGTTCTGCCAAATAAGGATTAAAGCGCCAAAAATCTATCAATTCGGCAGTATCTATCTCTGCCTGATGAACGTTTTTACTGAGACTCAGCATGACAATAGCATTGAAAGTATAACGGTATTTCCTGCTGAGGAGTTCGGCAGCTTTTAAAAACACTGCTGCTCTGTGCTGATAAGGGAGCGATGACCAATCCTGCCAGGCATTTCCGGCAGCCTTTATCGCTTCTTCTATTCCCTGTTTATCTATCTGGTGATAAACTCCTAATTTGTGCCGGAAATTGTGCGGTTCGACAATCTCAGCTCTATTCTCTGTTCTGATCTCTCTGCCGTTCACTATTGCCGGAATATCAATAAAGTCGGAAGAAATCCTTTCTAACTCTGCCTGTAACAAGGCTCTCTCTTTACTATCCGGACTGTAAGCTTGGATATTTTCATTTTGCGGTTGCGGTATAATCATCGTTTTCCCCCTTTTATATACTTTTTTGTCTTCTTATGGATAAGATAATACGAGAGCAGCTTTCGCTTAAATATTTTTTCCATCATCATATCTCCAGCCTAAATTGAGTTAGAGATGAGTTCAGGCTGCAAATAAATACTTGACTTCTTGTAAGTACAGCCTGAGCTAAGTTGTTGAATAAAAGCTCAGATAAACTTATTAAGGATTGGTTGTTATGGCAGCGAAGAAAAAGAGGGAACTCACCCTCAAAGGTCAGAAAACTAAAGAAAAGATACTTGATACAGCTCTGGAACTCTTCTCAAAATACGGCTATAATCAAACTACGATAACCGAGATCAGCAATAAAGCGGGTATTGCAGAGGGGACAATTTATATCTATTACCAAAGCAAGGAAAAACTGATGCTGCAAGCTATCAACAAAGCGATCAATATCGTTATCACCGAGATAGATAAGATCATTGGTGATGAGCCCAACCCTCTGGCGAAATTCTATGCCTTTTTTGAAGCGAGTATCAACGTTTTCTCTAAACGACCCGATTTGGCTCGTTTCATTGTAATAGAGCAATTTAATCTTAGTCAGCTGTCGATCAATGATGCTGAATATACAGGTTTCAAAGATATTATTGACTATGTAAAGAAAATATGCGAAGCTGCTGTCGAAAAGGGCTATCTACGCGAAGTTGATATTGATATTCTCGTTTTTAAATGTCATGGGATGATCGACAGTCTGCTTAAATTCTGGATAATTAGTGATTATCAGGCAGATATGCTCTATGTAAAGAATAAGCTGCTGGAGATGCTAATGTTCGGCTTGGTTCCCTGACCGAGCAACTATGAAAACGAAAGCCTCTGCGGACAGGATATCTCTCAACTGCTGAGACTTCCGGGCTTTATTCCTAAAAGCTGATGGAAAATGTTTCTCTTCTTTTTCTTTTGGAACGCTTCCGGTACTGTTTTTCGACTGAACACTCTTTTTTTGAGCACACTCATCGTTTCGGAAACGATGTTTCTGAAGGTATCATAAAAAAACTTTGAGGAAGGATAGAGGTCTGTATCGCTGCTAATATAGATTTTTTTACAATAGTTCTCGGTAATCAACGATACCCAGGTAAAGATTGCTGCGTTGATGTAACCGTCTGCTAAGGAAGAGAATACCTTATTGAGGAACGGAACACTTTTCAATATATCTCCCGCCATCTTGCTCATGAATTCTTCAACAGCAAATTCTACCAAGCCAGAACCCCCGATAGCCATCGAGACATAAACTTTCTTAAGGATACTGAAAAGCTCTCTGTCCGGCACTCTTCCGTGGTAGAGAACAAAAATCTCCTTGATCATCCCGATACTTCCCGACAGGATAAAAAAGGCATCGAGAAATCCGTTCTGGGCAAGACCAGTAGTCAGAAAGATCCTCATAACATATTTACGACGGATCAAATCACATTGCTTACTTAGAACTGCAATTGCTCTATCATAACTCTCTTCATCATCGGAGAGTGAATTGACATCGAATCCGATGTTCAACAGGTAACGGTTTCTCCGGAAATTTTCTATTCTTTTTCTTCTTAAGACCGCTATCTTTCTGGCATCTGAAGTCACAGTATAAACTTTGGAAATAGAGAAAATCCTGAATAGCGGCAGTATTACAAGCAGAAAGAAGAGCAGAACAACAGCACTAACCGTTGCATACATCAAATAGGGGTGCAGAGATCGGGTATAATGAATGAGTGAAACAAATTCCTTGAAGATGAGATAAAAAACGAACAGGGAAAGAAAAAACAGAATCCTGTAAATCATTTTCCACATAAGCCGCTGCTCCCTGAAAAGCCCTTATGGGGTAACCGAATAAGCAACTGTGGTGAAAGTAGTCAGGGCATCCATAATAGTTTTGAAGTTATCTGCCCCAAATATAACAGTACGTCCGTCGATTCTCCGGGCGGAGGGAATTACTGAAACTGCATCGGCGATTGAAGTGGTGCTGAAAAGTGCTTTCAGGGTAATGGGAGAGGAGAAACTGAAAACCTCGTTTCTCTCTCTGATCTTCTTCAGGGCAAGCTCTACCTTTAATTTAGTCTCTTCCCGTACCTTAAGCAAAGAATAGTTTTTAGCGGAGAATCTGGCAAGAGCTTCTTTGGTAATGACAAACTCTGCCTTAGCAAGTTCGGTCTGACGTAATTCTTCATACAATGCCAGATCACCGGTGATCAGTAAAACCGGAATATTGTAATGACCGGCAAAGGCTGCGTTGATGAGTGTCTCATTCATTAAGCGGTCATTAATCCATATTGAATGTATCCGGCTGCTGGAATAGGTGTGATCCATACTGGCATTTATTGTTCCCGAGCCGGCATGATACCCTAAAAAGAAGACAGCATCGATATTGGTGTCTAAAGCGGACATCATATAATGTGATCTCGGCGAACCGGATATCAGGCTGATCCGTTTATCCAGCAAGGTTAGCTCATAATCAACACTGTTACACATTCCGTGATCATCAGCAATAATGATCTCGGTGATCTTTTTGCTGTCGCTGCTCGCTAACATCGCTTCCAGAACATCTTTAACATGATTGTTGATAGCTTTTCTTACGATACTGCGATCACTTTTTTCCTGCTCAAAACTCCAGGTGCCGGGCATTCCTTCCATATCTATCGAGAGATAAATCCTCATTATCCGCTCCTTTCTAAGAGAATAGTTATTTACCATCCTAATAACCTGAAGATAAATCTGATGTCAAACAATTTGATCTTTTAGCTTTATTAAATTACGGTAGTCCCCTTAGAGTAACGAACAGAGTTAACAATAAAAGAGATCAAACAGGTAGAAGGAAGAATACTCCGGTTATCTTGAGATTATCTGAGAATTGCCCTTCAGAAAAAAGCTTTACAGCAGAGCTTCCTGCTTTTTCTTTGAGTTGTATTATATCATTCATAGCTGTGACGACTGAGTTTTATTGCCTAATGAGGAGTATTATTAATGATCCATAACATCCTTAAAGATAAAAGAGTAGTATTGGCATCTTTATCACCAAGACGAAGAGAGATCTTTGGTCAATTAGGACTTAAAGTGCTCTATTGTCCGGCAAGCATCGATGAAACCATGGAAACAACTAATCCGAGAGTCTATGTTACAAAACTTGCCAAAAGAAAAGCTTCCCATGTAGCTAAAAAGATGGATCCGGACTGTGTTGTTGTCGCAGCCGATACTATAGTATATCTGAACCATGAGATTCTGAACAAACCTGAAAATGATGATCAGGCCGCTCATTTTCTCTCCATGCTTTCAGAGCAGACCCATTACGTTTATACCGGATTATGTGTCTGCTATAACAGAAGGTGTTATACGGACTATGCCCGAACGGCAGTGACTTTCAAACGATTGACCGCCCAGGAGATCGGTGATTATATAGCAACGGGAGAACCGACAGATAAAGCAGGCGCTTACGGGATTCAGGGTTACGGCAGCCAGTTCATCAGCAAAGTTGTCGGTTGTTATTTTAATGTTATGGGTTTTCCGGTCGCTAAGTTTTATGATCTTTTGCTGAATCAGGTTTTTAATAACAGGGTTTGAAACTTTTGTTAAGCAGGCAGTGAGATGAAGCTTTTTTATAACGGATGTTTCCATACAATGCAAAAACCGGGAGAGGTCTTTGCTGCTTTACTTGTCGATCAGAAGGGCTCTATAATTGAGACCTTTGCTAAAGTTCCTCTGGGTTACGGAGAGGAAAGAATTGATTTGCAGGGGAGTCAAATTTTCCCGGGATTTATCGATACTCATACACATTCCTTCGAAGGTGGATTATATACCTATGCAGCGGATTTAGGAAGCTGCCGGGATCTGAAAGAGATCTTTGAGAAATTGTCGGAAACAGAAGCTATTGATAATACCATAATAGCCTTTAATTTCGATGAAAATCTGATAAGTGAAAAAAGATTTCCTAACCGCAGGGAACTCGATCGGCTATTCCCCTCGAAATCATGTTTGATCCGCAGGACAGACGGTCATTCTGTGCAGATAAACAGTAGATTAATCAAAGAGTTAGCAAGTGATATTCGAAAACAAGGTAATATCTTAAAGACAAACCTGAATGAGTTAAATCGTAAGGAAGAGGGAGCTTTCAGAGGTGACCTTAATGACTTTATCTGTCATTGGTTCCATCAAAACCTGACAGAAGAATGGATACTGAGAGCTTATCAAAAGGGAGCAGAGAGAGCGGTCAAAACAGGGCACACTACAATTCATACAATGATCGGAGATGCTAAAAAGAATCCTCTGCATTATAGTTTTCTGCAAGAGATGATAAAGAAGGAGCAATTTCCTGTTGATTTTATCCTCTATCCCCAGATTCTTGATGTTCAAAAGGCATTGGAACTCAATGCCGGCAGAATAGGGGGCTGCATACTCGCTGACGGTTCATTCGGGTCGGGAACTGCTGCTCTGACCGAAGCGTATCTCAATGATCCTGAAAATAAAGGATTCCTCTATAAAACAGATGAAGAATGGGAAACTTTTATCTTCGAAGCTCACAACAACAATCTGCAGATTGGAGTACACTGCATCGGAGATGCTGCCATAAGGCAGATACTTACTCATTATGTCAGGGCTCAACGGCAAAACCCGAAAGATCTCAGGCACCAGATAATCCACTCTGAGTTGATAACAAATGACGAGATCATTGGATTGATGAGCGAATACGGAGTGGCAGCAGTAATGCAGCCGGTATTCGATCAGTTATGGGGAGGAGCGAAGGGCTTCTACTCTACTCTCTTAGGGAGTGAAAGAGCTTTGCAGTGCAATAGATTACATTCTTTAGTTCAGGCGGGGGTTCTGGTTACCGGCAGCTCCGATTGGTATGTAACAGCTCTTGATGCCCTGCAGGGAGTTCAGGCTGCTGTGAATCTTCATAATCCTGTTGAGAGACTAACCCCTTATCAGGCTATGGAGTTATACACCAAGAATGCTGCCGTTCTATCGGGAGACGAGAAGCGTATAGGAACACTTTCTCAGGGGAAAGAGGCTGATTTTGTTTGTTTGGCAGGGAATCCTCTGGAGGAGAAAAATATCTCTTGCATACCGGTTTTAGAGGTTTTCAAAAGAGGGAAAGCGGTTTACCGCAGGGATGAGTTCTAATGGTCGGGGTGTTTTTCTGCCGGGATAGCAGTAGTTTTCCTATTGCCGGTTTTGGTATCAGATGCTATAATTAACTATTTTTGGGAGATAGATGAGAGAAGAATTGATCGAACGAACGACTGAACTGATCCTTATTGAGCATGCAGTCCATCCCAGGGCAGAATTGATTGACTATTACAAACTGTTCTTTCAGGCTATAAGCGGACCGGGGCATCTGATTAATAATGCTGAGGAAGCCCGAAACTATCTGAGTGAAGAAATCAGAGTTATGGAAGATAGTGAAGAACCACTTTTTCAGGATATATCCTATGATGGAAATGATTTCTGCCGGGTTAGTCTTCAGACGGTAAGAGATAACCTCATCAGCGAGAAAGACTTTTTTGAGCGGTTTTTTGAAAGTGCAATGAACAAGCTTGATAATATAAGTATGCTGAATGTATGGGTAGAGATTGAACAACTAATCTACAAATTGAATGTAGTGGGGAGCGGTTACGATTTCCAAAGAAAAGAATTGGATACCCTGCTCAAAATGAGAGAGACCTTTATTCCGCGCCACAGTGAAACATACCGCAATGAGTACAAACCTCATTACAGATTACTGAGGAATGAATATCTGAAAGATATTAGATCAGAAGCAGAAAATCCAGTTAAATTAGACAAGGGTTTACGGTAAAAAAGAAAGGAACCGATTCATCGGTTCCTTTCTACGTTAGAGGTATCGTAAGTAAAAACTATCGTTTTTGATCAAGCGTATTCTTCACAATGCCAAATGCCGCCTTCGAGATTCTTCAGACTGCAATTCTCGTTGTGGATACAATAAGGACATAAACCGGGATTGCTCTCCACAGCAGTATTTTCCTCAAGTTTGGGACTTTCTGTTTCCCTGCTCTTAGTATTAGCTGCGACAGGAGCAATCACTTCATTTTCATAATCCTCGCAGCTCCAGATCGTGGCATCACTATTATGGCTCAGACTGCATGATTCGGCTCTTACGCAATCGGCACATAATCCGTTTCTTTTGTTAATTCGTGAACGCAATTCTACTTTTACTTCTTCCTTAAGGCTCTTGGTTAAATCTTCTTTATACTGTTTTTTGAGTGACATATTAACCTCCCAGTTAATCTTGTTTTCGCTTATATATATTGCAAGAGCTGTGCCAAACAGGAAATCTCGAAACCAAGGGTAGTTCTTAGCCATCTTAAGTCAAAGCTATACAATAAGATAGGGATAATGGGAAGCCACTGATTATTCTGGATGAGTGGACTTTTTTCCGGAAGAAAACCGGGGAATTATGAGGGGGGTGGGGAAATATTACCCGCTAAAGCTTATGGGAAAAGGTTGTTTCCGATAGAGAATTCAGGGGGATAATAGCCTGTAAGATTTATGAGTATTCATTCCGAAAGATTGTGACTATGCTTATTATTATCATTGTTTCCGAATGTCATCGGACACTTCATTTTTTTCTGTTTCACTTTCTTTCAATTTGCTGCGGAGGGTTTTCCGGTCAATTCCGAGGATTTGAGCTGCTTGTGTCTTATTACCCCCTACAGAAGCGAGGACGTTCTTTATATATTCGATCTCCATATCCTTCAATGATTTATTACAGTTATTATCTTTTGGTATGGAGTACCGCATTATTTCAGGCAGATCAGGTACATCGATCACCTGGTTATCGGTCATAATCAATATTCTATGGATAGTGTTTTCCAGTTCTCTGACATTGCCTGGCCAGGAGTATTTTTTTAAGGCAAGCAAGGCATTTTCAGAAACTGAAGGGGGATTTTTACCTATTTCTTTAGAGTATTTATCTATGAAGTAGTTGGTCAGGATGATAATGTCATCATCTCTTTCTCTGAGCGGAGGAATATCAATAGTAATAACATTTAATCTATAAAATAGATCTTCCCGGAAATGTCCCTGATCGATCAAGTTTTCCAGATTTTTATTGGTAGCAGCGATGATTCTGACATCAACTACTCTGGATTGCTTAGCGCCAATCATGGCAACCTGTTTATCCTGTAACACTCTGAGGAGTTTGACCTGCATTGAGAGAGGGGTTTCACTGATCTCATCAAGAAAGATAGAACCACCGTCAGCAACGAGGAAGAAACCGGCTCTGGTCTCATTAGCACCGGTAAAGGAGCCTTTAACGAAACCAAAAAGCTCACTTTCCAGCAGATTATCCGGGATAGCACCGCAATTGACAGCAACAAACGGGGCTGAAGACCTGGGGCTGTTATAATGAATAGCTCTGGCGACCAGTTCCTTGCCTGTTCCGCTTTCACCGGTTATCAGCACAGTAGCCGAGATAGCTATTGATTTTTCAATAGAATAAAAAACACGGTTCATTGCGGAGGATCTGCCTATTATTCCATAGTTACGGCAGTTTTCCAGGATATTCTTCTTATCACTTATCTTTTCTGTTCTGATTTTTTCGATGACATCATCGATAGCTTTATAGAGTTCATCATCGGTAAATGGTTTGATGAGATATTCTTCGGCTCCCGACTTAACTGCTTCCACTGCTCCGTCTATTGTTGGATAACCAGTGATCATAATTACCTTTAGCTGCCGGTAGTTTTCATTGATATGCTTTATAAGTTCCAAGCCGCTCACTTCAGGCATCTTGAAATCTGTAACAACCAGGTCGATCCGGTTTTTTTCCAAAAGGGAGAGTGCCTTGGCTACATTATTGGCAGTGAAGACAGCAAAGTCTCTTTTTTTCAGCTTTCTGCTGATCATTTCCAGAGAATCTAAGGAATCATCAACAACAAGGATTGATATCTTATTCTTCGACATATTTTTATCCTGTACTTTAGTTCATGTTATTAACATAGTTATATGAGTAGATTCAGTGTAATGCTCATTTGAAGAGAGCTGCAGTTATTTCGGAACCTTCCCCGTGGAAGGTAATCTGATTTCAAATGTACTCCCTACTCCTTTCTTGCTTTCAACGGTTATCTGGCCATTATGAGAGGAAACAATACCATGGACCACCGATAAACCTAATCCGGTTCCCTGGTTGATGTCCTTTGTGGTGAAAAAAGGAATAAATATCTTCTGACGAATGCTATCATCGATACCTACCCCTGTATCTTCCACAAAGATAGAGGCCGAGTTATCGGGATTGAATTTTGTGGAAAGAATCAGTTTACCGCCGTTAGGCATTGCCTGGATGGCATTTACGATAAGATTAACCAGAACCTGGTGGATTTGGTTGGGATCGGCATTGACTTCCGGTATATCCGGTTGAAGAAGTTTGATTATTGAAACACCTGATTTCTGACAGCGGCTTTCCAGGAAATAGAGTCCTTCGTCAATTATCTGATTGAGGTTGACATTTCCTTTCTTGGGCGGCATTTGCCGGGAAAAGAGCATCAATTTACGGACTATTTCTCTACTATGCAGTGTAGCGTTGATAATCTTCTTTGAATCTTCGACTGCCTCCGGGGGAACTTTCTCCCCTTTTTCGATTAATTGAGCGAATCCCAGTATCGTAGCCAGAGGTTCGTTGATTTCATGGGCTATTCCTGCGGAAAGCTGTCCTATGGTTGCCAGTCTGTCGGCATGGCGCAGTTGATCCTGCAGTTTCATATTCAATTCTTCGACCTGTTTTCTTTCCAGAATGAGAGCTATTTGTTTGGATACAGTTTCCAGCAGATTTTCTTCTTCCTGCAGGAAGACCTGTCCGTATGAGGGTATCTCTTTTTCTCTGTAGAAGATCTCTAAGATTCCCCTCTGTTCATATTTAGATGATATTCTGGCTGAGAGTTTAATCTTGCTTTGCCTGAAATTCGGACTTTTATAGTATTCGTTATCCACGAATATTCTGGCGAAGGCTATTTCCGGATACTGCATAGCGGAAGGAAGGATATCGGCAATCTGCTGAAGAACCTGATTGGTTGAGAGATTGGGTTTATTGGCTATCTGAGTTATCTGATAGAGACAGAGTAGTTCTTTAACTCTTTCTTTGAGAGCATCCTGGGCAAGTTGATGAGAGAAGCCTTCAGAGAGAACCTGGATCAGTTTGGAAAAGAAATTAACATCCGGTCTGTTGAAACGATTAGTTTTCAGGGCTTTCATTACAATAATTGCATAGTTGCTGTCATCTATCAGGAAAGGAATTATATAGTAAGAACGGTAACCTTTGGTACTTTCCTTTTGACTGATTTCGAGTTCAGTATCGTTAACATAAAAACATATTCCCTCGTCCGTAAGCTTTTGATTGAACAGCTCCTGTTTCACTTTTATACCATTTTTGTTTATTTCCTGTTGGACGAAGGAAGAAAACCAGTCTGTATAACAGTCGTGATGATCAAAATCGAGCAGGTTTTTATTATTAAAAATATGAAAAGGAAATGATATCTGTTTCAGTTTCCTTACCGTAAAATCAGAGGGAGGGTTATAATCAAAAGTATTAAGCTTTTCTCTGTCACCCAGATAAATAGAAACAGCATCCGCTTTGGAGAATTCATCAAAGATGAGAGCTATACCTTTGATGAATTCCAACCTTTTAAAGTCACCACTGGCACAGCGGAGAATTCTGTTAGAAATCTCACATATTCGTTTCAGCATTGTGCCTCCTTAATTATTGGATGATCGCTCTTGTCACTTTCAGTAATACCGTTGATTCTTCTTTCTTTTTATTGTCTCGCTTCTTATCGGCAAGACATAGTACTCTTACGCTTCTTCTACCGGCATGAACAATTAATCGGGAATAGGTGCCGTTCAGCTGAACGGCACCTATTTCGCTTATATCTAAAGGACTCCGTGATCGAGCATTGCTGAGGCAACTTTCATAAAACCGGCTATGTTACTCCCTTTGACATAGTTAACATAACCATTTTCATTTCCATACTCAACACATTGATTATGAATAGAGCGCATGATTGTCTGTAGTTTCTCATCTACTTCCTCTCTGCTCCAATTCAACCGCATACTGTTTTGGGTCATTTCCAGAGCTGAAGTGGCAACACCGCCGGCATTTGCTGCTTTTCCCGGACCATAAAGGATCTTATTTTCGAGGAATATCTTCACACCTTCCGGTACGGTTGGCATATTAGCCCCTTCGGAAACGCAGAAACAACCGTTTTTAACGAGTTCAGCAGCTTCTTGTTCATTAATTTCATTCTGAGTAGCACAGGGGAGGGCAATATCGCACTTGATGCCCCATGGTCTTTTCCCTTGATGATATTCTGTTTTGAATTCCTCGGCGTATTCTTTCACTCTTCCCCGGCGAATATTCTTCAGTTCCATAAGGTAATCCCATTTTTCGCCTTTAATTCCATCAGGATCATAAATAAAACCGTCGGAATCAGAGATCGTGACAACCTTGCCACCTAACATGTTGACTTTTTCGATGGCATACTGAGAGACATTTCCGGAACCGGAAACCACGACAGTCTTACCTTCGAGGCTGTCATTACGCGTTTTAAGCATCTCATCGGCAAAATAAACTGCACCATATCCGGTTGCTTCCGGCCTGATCAAGCTGCCGCCCCAAAGGAGTGATTTTCCGGTGAACACTCCGGTAAATTCATTCTTGATCTTTTTATACATACCGAACATATAGCCGATCTCTCTTTTACCAACTCCGATATCTCCTGCCGGTACGTCGGTGTTAGGTCCGAGATGGCGGAACAGTTCTAACATGAAAGATTGGCAAAACCTCATCACTTCACCGTCAGACCTGCCGCGGGGATTAAAGTCGGAACCACCTTTACCGCCGCCGATTGGGAGAGTGGTCAGACTGTTCTTGAATATCTGCTCGAATCCGAGAAACTTAAGAATAGAGAGATTAACACTTGGATGAAAACGGAGTCCCCCTTTATAGGGACCGATAGCACTGTTGAACTCTACCCGGAAACCCCGGTTCACTTCAACTTCACCATTATCAGCGACCCAGGGAACTCTGAACATGATAATTCTTTCCGGTTCGACTATTCTATCCAGGATATTTGCTTGTTGAAATTGCGGATTAGCCATGTAGATTGGCCAGATACTCTCGATAACTTCGGCGACAGACTGAATAAACTCAGGTTCATTCTGATTCTTAGCCTTTACTTTTTGCATAAATTCTTGTAAACTCATTCAATACCTCCAACGTTCTTTTTACTTACGATAACGGGTAAACAACACCAAACCCAACTATTCCGGTCCTCTAATTCCGTGATAATCAAGCTTAGTATTTCTTCTGACAATGCTTACCAAATATGAGCAGCCACCTCCTTAATTTGTATTACGGTTTTTCCCGACAGGATAAGCTATTTTCTTTCTTAGCCTGACGTAAAGCCGGAAGACAATGATCGGAACTTTCGGGTTATGCCCTAGAAACTCGCTAAGGGAGATCATTACCCGGTTTAAAGATCACTGCTGCCCCCTTTCTTCCGTCGATCTTAACAATGAAAGGGCTTTCATGGCGCAGATGAATGAAATGTTCGGTTCGTTGAATAGGCTTTTGGCTCATTAACCATTTCCAGTTTATCATATCTTCATGATAGGGGATCGTGAAGTAGCCTACATTCATGGCAAACACGTTCTGAAAGAAGTGACTACCCTGAGAGGCTTCCACGATGAAATTCTTCAATCCTACCTCTACGATAATCTTAGCCTTATTGATCTGAGACCATTTGACCGGAATACCGAGGAAACGGTCACTGGAACCCCATCTGCCGGGACCGATCAGGATATAATTCCTCCCTTCCTGACGCAGCTGTTCATTCAGCTTATCGATCTCTTCTTTCATGATGAGGGTTTTGCTGTTATCGAACAACTCCGGAACCAGGAATACAACATCGTGGATATCTTCAACGACACCGTTTCCCAAAGCATGAGTCGAAAACAAGAGCAGGTTGTCCTTGTTTATGGATTGGATATCCAGATTTAATCTTTCCTTACTCACATTGAGTGGTCTGATCTGCAGAAGATAAAAGGAGGGGATTGACTTATCCTCCGTTTCTCTGATCTTTTGAGGCAAATTGTTTTCAACTGCTTTCGATTGCCCGGAAGACTCCGGCAGAGCAGGGTTTTGTTTCTCTGTTTCTTCTTCCAGATTAACGGCAAATTCAATCTCAACCGGAATACCCATTGCTTTCTCTCCAATCTTTAGAATGATCTTAAGCAGGTCGGAGAGAGGAATCAAATCGAAATAGGTTATAGCCCGGAAAGTTATTACTCTCGGTCCTTTGGCAAAGGTACCCTCAATAAAGGTGTTATTCTCATAGTCCCAGACAGAAGTAAGATCGATGAGCGGACCCTCTTTTTCTTTATTAGTTATTCTCAGTTTGGTTATTGTGTTGTCCTCTCCCTGGGAGACATCTATATCATCGGCTTCCAGGGGAATAGCATAGAAGTGAGTTTGACTATATTCAACAATTCTGAAGGGCTGCATAAATTCAATTTTGGGATAAACCGGACAGAAACTGTAACTCTTTTCTCTGTCCACGACCGATTTACCTAATCCGGCTGCTAAAGAGACTATTCCATCGTTGTGTTTTATATAAGAGGTGGGATAATAATTATAGGACTGGGCAACTCCGGAGAAATGGGGGTAATAGTGGGAATCATATTTCCTGCCGACAACAGTTTGCAGGATAACGGCCATCTTTTCTTCTTCCAGCTTATAACTGATACCTTCGATATAATCCCGGGTATTCTTCAGATAGATAGAGGCATAGATAAGCTTAATGGCATCTGTAAGTCTTTGTAAACGGATTTCAGGATCGGGATTACTGTTAGGAAGCATAAAAGTTCTGTAAACTCCGGCAAAGGGCTGTGACTGAGAATCTTCTAAAAGACCGGATGATCTGACGGCAAGAGGCTTAGAATTAATATGCAGATAGGTCTTCAAACGGGCGATCAGTTCATCTGAGAGATCACCGGCAAGAAACTTCTCATCAATCTCTCTGTCCGAATAGCCGGAAAAGTCAAGATTAAGCTTGTTTCTTTCGATAAAACGGTCAAATTCATCTGTTCCGATAATTGCAGTGCAGGGCAGCTTGATATTGATTTCCTTATAATGCTCGTCAATTTCCATTGTTTCCATGAGAGCATTGAGAAAAGCCAGTCCTCTTCCTTTACCGCCAAGAGAACCTTCAGCTAACCTCACTATCTGTTTTTCATCGGAGAGACTATCCTCATTGAAGGCTACGATCTTACCCCGGTTCTTTTGACGATTAACGAACTGAAAAACAGCAATCAGATATTCTCTAAGAGAGTTAATATCAGGAAAGTCTTCAATCCTTTTTCCGGCGATTACCTTAGCCACCTGGAATTCACCGTGGGCAATGAGCCAGATGGAAAAGTGGTTTAACCCGGAGTGGTATTCCAGAGAGTCATCGGAAATTGTTTTCAGTTTAGCCTTGAAATCTCTCATCGTTCTGGCCGTGTCGATGATCTTGCCGTTTTTTTCCCGAAAGAGGAAATCGCCGAAACCCTGGCTTGTATGGAGAAATTCAAGGAAATCCCGCCAGAAGGTAGAAGATCCTTCATAAAGATAGTTGAGACCATCCTGCAAGGCATTTTTGATGATACCCTGATCAGAGGAATGAAGCAATAATGCGGTTTTATTGTCATTTTCTCTGATTTTTCGGAAAAAAGCCAAACCGTCGATTTTGTAACAGAGATACGGTCTTTTATCAACTACGGAGTTTTCTGCTGAGATTATACAGGTTATGTTCTCTTTATATTTCTCATAAACCTCCTCCGCTTCTCTCAAGGTATGAACGAGTAAGACTTTAGGCCTTGCCCGCATGCGGAGGTGTTTATTAACATCATTAAGTTCTTCTTTGATCAACCGCTGGGTTTGCTGAACGAGTTCGTAGTAAATGAGCGGAAGAAATCTGGAATAGTATCTTACTGACTTCTCATAGAGCAGAATTACCCGTGTCAATCCGGTCTTGGTATCTTGCTCGACGTTTCGTTTATCTTCGATTAATTTGAGCATGGTTAGAAAGATCTTGGCATCCCCTTCCCAATAGAAGATATCGTCAAAATATTCTCTGTATTCAGACTTTTGCTCGAAGAAAACAGGATTCAGTGTTTGATTTAACAAGAGTAATACCGGCATTTCCTTATCAAGAGCCTTAACCTCTTTTGCCAGCTCAAGAGATGATATCCTTCCTACATTTTCCAAAGTAATGACCAGATCAAATTTCTCTTTACGGATTATATTTAATGCTTCTGCAGCGGAAGGGACAGTTGTAATTCTGGGGTAATTAGACAGGTCAAGCTGTTGATATTCACCAAAAAGCTGTAAAGAGAGATTTCCGTCCTGTTCCAGTATGAAAGCATCGTAGAAGGTAGAGACGAGCAGAATATCTCTGATGCGATACTTCATCAGATCATGAAAAGAATCCTCGCCAAATTTGAATTTGTTGTAATAATAAATAAGATCGGTAAGTTCTAACTTACTCATTACAAGACACCGGCTTCAATATCCTTCATCTGCTTTCTGTTCTCCCCATAATTTTGAGTTTCTCCTTACTTCTCGATCAAGGCAATTCCCTTTTTCCCGTCCATTTTAATGATCAAAGGATGAGGAGTCCGGACATGGACAAAATATCCGGTTCGCCTAACCTCTTGTTGTTGTTCCAGCCATTTCCAATCAATAAAATCTGTCTCGGATACAAAGGGAATAGTGAAATAGCCAACTTGCATAGCTACAATATTGTGAAAGAAGTGGGTTCCCTGAGAGGCTTCGATCAGAAAGTCTTCTAATCCGGTTTCCACTATAACCTTCGCTTTGTTTATCTGAGCCCAGCGAACCGGAATTCCCAAAAACCTGTCTCTTGAACCCCATCTGCCCGGTCCAAACAAGATATAGTCGCGGTCTTTCCTTTTCATATCCTCATTCAGTTTTTCAATCTCTTCCTGCATCTGAATGGTCTCGGTCTTGTTGAATTTATCGTGATCCAGATAGATAATATCTGTAATGTTATCGATTATTCCATTTCCCATTCCCTTTTCCGTATAGAGAAACAGTCTCTCTTTATCTATGTTTTCCGTATCGATGTTATAACTCTCGATGGCGATAGATAAAGGCCTGATCTGAAGTATATAGAAAGTGGGAAGGATTCCGTTCGGGCGGTCTTCACTGAGATTAACCGCAAACTCTATCTCTACCGGTGTACCCAGAGCTATCTCTCCGATCTCCAATATCTCCTGCAATACTTCAGCGAAGGGGATAGAACTGTATTTCAGGATTCCCGGGAAGGTCAAGACCCTGATCCCCGGAGTAGTCAGGGAATCGACGAAACGATTGTTTTGATAGTCCCAGACAGTAGCCAGGTTCTTTAACGAACCCTCTTTTTCAGCTGTTTTCAGGTCGAGTTTGACCAAGGTGGCATCATCACCCTCTTTTAGATCAAAACTGTTCTGTTCCAGGCTTAAAGCATAGAAATCTTTCTGAGAGCTTTTTATCCTTTCCCCCGGCTCTAATGGTTCGAGTTTTGGATACTTCGGACAAAAACGGTAGTTCTCTTTCCCTTCTACAACTGACTTGCCTAATCCCAGAGCGATTGAGGCGATCCCGTCCGAATTCTCCATATAGGAGGTGGGGTAGAAGTTGTAGGATTGGGCTGCCCCTGAAATATGAGGATAATAATGGGTATCATTGAAGTTTGTACCCACTATCTCCTGAATGATAACAGCCATTTTCTCTTCTTCGGTTTTATAATTGAGGCTCTCTATGTAAGTTCGGGCATTTTTGGAATAGACCGAAGAAAAGACAAGTTTTATGGCATCGGTTAACTGCCGGATCCTTATCTCCTTATCAGGATTGTTATTTGGAAGCATGAAAGTTCGATATACTCCGGCAAAAGGCTGAGACTGTGAGTCCTCAAGTAAACCGGATGATCTGACGGCAATAGGATACTCAATGCTGTCGATATAGATACTGATCTTGCTCTGCAAATCAGCAGAGAGTTCCCCCTTAAGGAACATCTCATCGATCTGCCGGTCAGTCATGTTCATTATCGAGTCATCGATATTAAGACCATCAACAAAAGAATCAAACTCATTAGTACCGATAATGGCTGTACTGGGGAGCGAAATTCTGACTTCCGGATATTTTTCATCAAACTCCATAGTGACAAAGAGAGCATTCAGAAAAGCCAGTCCTCTCCCTTTCCCGCCAAGTGATCCCTCTGCCAAACGGATTATCTGGTCAACTTCAGTCAGGCTGACGGGATCAAAATTGATGATCTTGCCCCGGCTTTTATCACGCCGGACTTCTTCGAAGATCTTCAATAGAAAAGTGCGTAAATCCTTAACAGTTGGGAAATCGGTTGCTTTCATTGGGCGTATTCTTTTTGCTAACACGACTTCTCCGTGAGCTACAAGCCAGTTGGAAAAGTGATTGCTGTTACTGTGATACAAGAGTGATTCTTCGGGAAGCTTTTTGAGTACTCTTTCGATGTCATTAAGGGAGGATATGCGGTCTATTTCTTTGTTATCATTGTCTCTGAAAACCAGATCACCAAACCCCAGATTGTTGATGATAAACTCTCTCAGGTTGTGCAGGAGTTTTTTAGAGTTTTTATCGATAAAGAAGACTCCGAGTTCTTTGGCTTTTTGGGCGTTCTCTCTTTCGGATGACTGTAGTATTATGGGTATGTCCTGTTGTTCATTTGTTATGGTCTTGATAAGCTTTATACCTGCTTCATTGTCGAGTTGACCCCGGTAGGAGTATTTTACATCAGAAATAACACAGACTATATATTCCTTGTATTTTTCGTAGATATGATAGGCTTCTTCATAACTATGAACCAATAATACTTTCGGACGAGCCCGCATCCTTAACCTTTTGTTGATATCCGTAAGCTCTTCGTTGATCAATCTCTGCGTCTGTCTCATTATTACCGAATAGAGCAGTGGTAAGAAAATCGAATAATAATGAACAGAGTCCTCTACCAGAAGGATAACCCTGACCAGTCCTATCTCCGTGTCATGATCGACATTGAGCTGATCCTCGATACTCTTGACCATTGCCAGAAATAGCTTTGTATCGCCATTCCAGATAAAGACATCATCGATACAATCCATGTCGCCTTTGTGATTCTCGACTATAACCAGATCAGACTGAACATTGAGAAGCAGAAGAACCGGCAAATCCTTATTCTTTTGCTTGATCAGTTTGCTTAATTCAAAAGGATCGATCTCTCCGATCCTCATCATCAGGATCACCAGATCATAATCCTGCTCGGATATCTTTTGCAGGGCATCTCTGCCGGAAGGAACACTGGTTACCCGGGGCGCCGTGCTCAGATTAAGCTGGCGGTATTCTCCGAAGATCTGCTCCGAGAGGCGGCCATCCTGTTCAAAAATAAAGGCATCGTAAAAGGTGGAAACAAGTAAGATCTCTTTGATCTGCCTGCTTATCAGGTTGTGGAAAATATCTTCCCCGAACTTGAATTTGTTGTAGTAGTAGTTTAACTCTTCCATCTTCATAAAAGATCACTCCGTGATACGGAAAAAGGAACGAGGTTCCTTTTGCATTTTATTGCTGATTGCTTCTGCTGCTGCACACATGTTATTTCTCGCTTATTTCAGCCGCAGAAGTGAAAAACTTATTATTTTGTCGAGCAGTTCAGGAAAGGATAAACCTGCTTCTTTTGCTGCCATCGGGGTTAGACTAAGGGAGGTCATTCCGGGTAATGTGTTGATTTCCAGAAAATAAAAGTCCTGCTTATCGTAACGAAAATCGACACGAGCATAACCGGAACAGCCGAAAGCCTTGTATAGTTTTACGCTTTCTGCTTGGATTGTGCTTGTTTCTTCCCGGGATAACGATGCCGGAACATCGTATATGGTCATTCCTTTCGTATATTTACTCCGGTAATCATACCAGCCATCTTTTACCTTGATCTCTACTACCGGAAGAGCTGTTTCTCCCAGGATACTAACCGTAAGCTCAGAGCCGCTGATATACTTCTGAACGATAACCCGGTTGCTATATCTGAAAGCTGCTTTCAGAGCAGTGACCAAAGCAGCCCGGTAATCGGCAGATTCTGAATTCAACTCCTGCTCCCCTTTTGCTCGAATCTTATCCCTGATGAGCGTGATACCGACGGAAGAACCTGAAGAATTGGGTTTAACTACAAGGGGAAACCCGATCTGCTTTTCAATATTATCCAGATTATTACTGATTAACAAGTCAGTTTCTGTCTCATCCGGTGTCTCTCTCTCCAGAACAAGATAATCGGGTATCAAAGCCCCCAGAGATGAGGCTAAGATAAAACTCAGCTGCTTGTCCATGCAGAGAGCACTCGCTTTCATATCTGAACCGGTGTAAGGGATATTTAATAGAGAGAGGAAAGACTGAACTGCTCCATTCTCACCGCTGCCACCATGTAAGCCGATGAATACGATGTAAGGGGCGAGTTCTTTAAGTTTCTCTCCCAGCCGGAGATATGCTCCGGAAATTGCCTGTATGAAAGAAGGGGTGGTAAGGACTTCCGAATATTCAAAGAAGTTTCCCCTATCTAATATCCCAATGAGCTGATCATAGTAAGGTGTATCTGCCAGAAAATCCATAGGATCAAGGGGAATTGTCTGATAACCAAATTCTGCTAAAGCTTTGGCGATCGCTGCTGAAGATTTAAGGGAAATCTCTCTCTCTTCGGAAAAACCACCTTGTAAAATGACAACTGTTTTTGTCATCTCTAAACCTCAACTATTAATTTGGATCAAGAAGATCACCTGTCAGTAGAATTTTCATGTCCGGTGAGGTGTCAAGGAAATAATTCCCCAGTCGAGTATTTTTTACCCGCCCCAGCTGGGTTGATTTCCCTGTCGAAGGGGATTTATTCCCCGATTTGGCCGTAGAAAAAAAATCAAACACTTCTCTCTGCGGAAAATTTCTCCGGAGATAAGACCGCTTTTCTCTCCCAACAGACCTCAGTTATTATTCTCAATTTGAGACTGTTATTAGACAAATGAATCAATAAGTAGTTTTGTTAGCTTTGTTAGTCTAAAAAAGTGGGCTGATTTCTCATTATCCACGGATATTTTGGTTTTTACAGGCAGAGGAATGATTTTTCTTTTGATTATAGTTCCTGACCTGCATTGAGCGAAGCGATAATGCAGGTCAGGAACAAAATCCTTTTGGGGTGGCGGGCGGGTATAGAAAAAAACAGTCTGCTCAATTTTTGCAGTGATCTCTGCTCAAATATCACTTGACAGGGGTTTTAGTCGTTTTGCTGTACTCATCATGAATTCAGGATAAGTGATGAAAAAAATATTCGCGGAAGAGACAGTTCTCTTCGTTAGCTTGATCAAATGGTTCTTTTTGGCTGCTCTTGTTGGTATTATCGTTGGTATCTCAACATCACTTTTTCTCAAAGCATTGGAATGGGGCATCGGTGCAGGTATCCGGCAGCCGGGATATTATTTGCTGCTCCCTCTTTCCTTATTTTTCAGCTCCTTACTGATAAAACTGTTATCCCCCGAAGCGGGGGGACATGGCACGGAAAAGGTGCTGGAAGCCATTCACAGACGTTCCGGTAAGATGAAATTGTCGGTCGTACCCGTTAAGTTGTTAGCAACTGTAATTACGATAGCAACAGGCGGTTCTGCCGGCAAAGAGGGTCCGGCAGCTCAGATAGGTTCATCACTCTCCTCCTTCTTTGCTGATCTTCTCCGCTTTAATGACAGAGAAAGAAAAAAGCTCGTAATTTGCGGGATCAGTGCAGGATTCTCCTCGGTCTTCGGAACTCCGATTGCCGGGGCAATTTTCGGACTGGAGGTATTAGTTGCCGGGATAATTGTACATGAAGATCTTTTCCCCTCTTTTGTTGCCGGTGTCATCTCCTTTCAGGTGGCAAGATTTCTTGGGATTACCTACTATTACAATCATATACCGATCTCTCTTGTTTTTGACCATTATCTTTTCTTAATAGTGCTTGGGGCGGGGATTTTTTTCGGTCTATGTTCACTCTACTTTATCGAGATCCTTCATTTCATGAAGAAGTTATCCGAAAAAATAAAGATCTGGGAACCCTTTAAAGGGCTTATCGGCGGTGTTTTGATTGTCGGTCTCGTCTATCTCTTCTCAACAAGATACTTAGGCTTAGGCACGGAAACAATAGAAGAAAACCTCAGAGGCGGCAGTATTGTCTGGTACGCTTTTCTGCTGAAAGGACTCTTCACGGCAGTGACCCTTAGTTTCGGAGGCAGCGGTGGTGTCATTACCCCGATTTTCTTTATCGGTACTGCTGCCGGAGCAGCCTTTGCCCAATTCTTCAATCTCGATATCTCGACTTTTTCTGCCATAGGGTTAGTTGCCCTGTTAGCTGGTACTACTAATGCCCCGATCGCTTCCAGTATAATGGCTGTCGAACTCTTCGGATCGAATATTGCCCCTTATGCGGCTCTCGCCTGTATTATTAGTTTTCTGATGACCGGACACCGCTCCGTCTATCCTTCCCAAATACTGGGAATCAGGAAATCCATGTCCCTGAATGTTGATATCGGAATGGATATGGAAAAAATCAAAGCTACGGTAGAATCAAGGGATAGAAGTGTCTGGGGACTCATCTTGAAAACATTAGACCGTTTCCGGCGAAACGGAAATAATAGCCACTGAGATCAATAGCTGAGCGGTTAGATCAATCAAAGAAATTTCCCTCCAGTATCTGAGTAACTGACCGCTTTGTTTTAAGATCACGGTGATGACGATAGATACGGAGGCATTGACTCTCAATTGCCTGACCCTTTCGTAATAAATGCTGGATCCAGATCTGGAGATTCAGGCGGGTCTTCTTGTCTAATTTATTTACCTCTGCCAGCCAGTCACTCTCGTTGTTACGCCGGTGACTATATATCCAGCCTCTCTCTATCAGATCTCCAATTATGGTTTTTGTTGCCTCTCCTTCTTTCTCATTGGTATCATTGTATTTGGCATAGATAATCTGCATCTGCTCAATAGTATAACCAAATAACTCCGGAGACAGGGCTATCGTTCGTACAGGATGGTTTTCGATAGCAATTATTTCCCCCTGAGGACTGACCCAGTATTCCGCCTTCATAAAAAACCTCCTGCCTCGTATCTCTTTATAAACTTGATATTCAACTTAAATTATTCTCCCGGTCAAGTCAAATTTTGTTTCCGGAAGAAACCCGAAAAAAACAGTCCGGTGTTCCTTTTTGCCTAAAAAGAAAGAGAGAGTTTTTCCACAAATCTATCCCTGCCTTAACAGAGAGGAATTCCACAGTCGGATGAAGCTGCCGGTGGAAATACTCTCGATATAACTAAGGTTCATCACCGGGTATTTCTCCTCTTTAAAACTACTTCTAAGAGAGGGTAAAGAAATTTAAACTCAGTGTGTTTAGACGCTTCCGCCAGAGCTGTCAGGAGAGGTTTAAGCCTCCAGAAGCCTGGGAATATAAGCCTGTTATAGATGAGCAGCATGGTTAAGAGGAGAGACGTATAGAATAGCTTTCGGAACGCTTCTTTCCACTGCCTTCAGCAAGTTGCTGTCCGGCAAAGGAATAGACGGTTAGACTCCGGTAGCTAAAGACAGAAAGACAGATTTGAAGTTAGATCAGGAATAATCCAGGCAAAGAGATTTAGCATTTATGCTTCCGATAACTTGATAAAAGGCAACAAGCAGAAAGAACTTGACAGGGGAATGGTATTAGGTATTTAGGTAATTAGTTAAATAAGTGTGGTGTATGAGATGAATAATGATAGTGTTTTTAAGGCATTAGCTGACCAGAACAGGCGAAAGATAATCAGGCTTCTGCGGAAGCATAATGAAATGACTGCGGGGGAGATTTCCAAGAAGTTTAACATATCGAAGCCGGCCATAAGTGAACATCTGAAGATCTTGAAGAATGCCGGTTTGCTCTTCTCTGTAAAGAAGGGGCAATTTGTAGAGTATTCGTTAAATTCCAGTATTTTCGAAGAGTTGCTGGAGTTTTTTATTGCTTTTTTACAGGACAAGAAAGAAGGAGATTCCGATGGATAGGTTAAAGAGATTCAAGTGGTCGCTACTTATGGTGGTTATTCATCTGATATTAGTATTGTATTTCAGCACTTTATTAGGGAGTGATGATCTAATACCCCGGCAATGGAATCACCGGGGGGAGATAGGGAGTTATTCGGGTCGTGATTTCGGGCTCTGGTTTTTATGGGGTATGAATTTATTCTTAGTAGCCGCTTTTCTGGTTTTTCCTTCTTACTCGGTCAGGTATCGCAGCAGCAGACAGAGATTTGACCGGATATTACCTCAATTAACCTTAACGATGAGCTTCTTTCTTTTGATGATCCACCTTTATTCATTATTGTGGGCAGTTGATTATCAAGCCGTGAAGAGCGAGAATTTTATCTTTGTGTTGATAGGTCTTTTGTTCATATTTTTAGGTAATATTCTGCCCAAGATCCCCTCGAATTTTTTTGCCGGAGTACGAACTCCCTGGACTTTATCATCGGAAAAGAACTGGTATAAGACTCACAGACTGAGCGGTTATGTTTTTGTAATAGGCGGGGTATTAATGATGATACGGGGGTTTATCGAGTTTGGGTTAGTAATTAAGGTAATTCACACTGTTATTGTTTTGGGTTTTGTAGGCCTGTATCCGGTTCTCTATTCCTACATTATATTTCTGAGGGAGAGAAAGGATAAGGAGGGGGAGGAAAAATGAAAGGATTTGTAACTACCATTGTGTTAAGCGCAGCGTTAATTCTTTTCTCGAGTTTATCTGCTGATCGGAGTAAGTTTTACGGGTATTGGATAGGAACGATCCGGGTAATGGAAAATGAAATTGAGATCCGGGTCGGGATATCGAAAAGCGGAGGAATACTGTCCGGAACCATTGAGATCCCAGAGCAGTTACCTCAGGAGTTAACCCTGACAGGCTTGGAGATAGCTTATCCCGAGATCTCCTTTTCTCTGGAGGTAGGGGCACCGGCTCATTTTAAAGGAAGCATGAAAGAAGGTTATATTAGCGGCACATTTTCTCAAGCTGGTGTTAATGGTCTGTTTCATTTAGTTCAGGGAGAGAGAAAAAACAAAAGTGAGTTACAGGTAGAGAAGCTGCCTCTGGAGGGAGAAGTCGAACTCTTGCTGGAAACAGGAGCAGGAGAGCTTTCCGGCAGTCTTGTACTTCCCATTCGGGAAGAGAATTATCCGTTAGTGATCATTATAGCGGGGTCCGGACCGACTGATCGTGACGGCAATAATCCCTTGATAGCCGGGAAGGGATATGTTTATCGGCAGATAGCGGAAGAACTGAGAGAGGCAGGAATAGCTTCTTTAAGGTATGATAAGAGAGGAGTGGGGAAAAGTGTTCAGGCAATGATCAAAGAAGAGGATTTACGAATAGCTCATCTGGCAGAGGATGTTGCTGCCTGGATAAAGCTGATGAAGAATGATTCCCGGTTCGATAAGATCGTGCTGTTAGGTCACAGCCAGGGTTCATTGTTAGCCATTCTTGCTGCACAAGAGGAGAGGGTGGACGGTTTGATCTCAGCAGCAGGAGCAGGGCGTAATATGGCAGATCTCTTATTGGAGCAGTTTTCCCGGCAACCGGAACCATACCGGTCAGAAGCAGAGAACATTATCAGAGCTTTGCAGCGGGAAGAGAGAATTGAGCAGGTCAGTGAAGAGTTATCGGTTCTTTTCCGTCCTTCACTGCAATCCTTTTTACAGTCAGCTTTCAGATATGATCCTGCTGTGGAGATAGGGAATTTAGATATCCCACTGCTCATAATCCAGGGGACTACCGATTTACAGGTAGCAGTCGAGGATGCTGATAGGCTGGGGAAAGGTAACGAAAAAGCAGAAGTGCTGATCATAGAAGGGATGAATCATATGTTTCGCACTGCTCCGGACGAGCTGAGAGCTAATTTCAGTACTTACGGTGATCCTGAGCTGCCGTTAGCAACAGGTTTTATTGCTGGAGTAATCAGATTTATCAGCGAGCTATAGAGAACCGACAGAGGGAGAATGATTTAAGGGTACTTTGGGATTTAAACAGCCAGCAGATCCGGCGGGTAATACCTTATTGCCCGGAGTATAAAGATTCAGCCCGTAGGATGCCACCCCAAACTCCGGCTCTGTTCTTTAAGCTGGCTTGTTCAATTTTGAGATTATTTATTTGATAGTTGTTTAGGTATTGAGTTATGCAGGGTATTAGCTGGGAAAGTGAGAAGGATTTGCATTCAGTGAGTCCGCCGCCGATGATCACTAACCGGGGATCTAAAAGTGTAACAGCATTGGCGATAGCAAACCCGAGTTTATCATAGGCTTGATTTATAATACTTCTGATTCGTTCATCGGAATTTTGCAGCGAGAGAAGGTCTTCCATCTCGAACGGTTCGGGGAGTAATCGGGCAGCCTGCTTTTTAATCGCAGATACCGAAGAGTACATTTCCAAACATCCGTATTTTCCGCAGCCGCATCTTCTTCCTTTATTTCGGATTATTGTGTGTCCTATCTCCATTGCGGAGTAGGAATCACCGTGATAGATTCTGTCATTTAATACAAAACCGCTGCCAATACCGGTGCCGATAGTGATTCCGAGACAAGAGTCACTATTGCTGCCTCGGGTTTTTGCCTCACCGTAAGCCATAAGATTGGCATCATTTTCTATGAATACAGGAACAGAAAAAGCCTTTTCCAGAATTTTGCAGGGTTTCGCACTAGTCCAGTCTTTCAAATTAGGAGAATTATATAAGACCTCACCTTTTCTGACATCGATATAACCGGGACTGCCGAGGGCAATTGCCCTTAAGATTTCATCTTTCTGCAAGCGGTTTTTAATATCGTGAATTGCGGCAGTGAGGAGCTTGAAAACCTCTTCCTTTCCCTGATTATGGTGGAGTTTTCTCTCGAAGAAGAGAAGACCAGATTTATTATTTCCGTATCCGTATTTTAGGGCTGTACCCCCTAAGTCCAAGCCGGCATAGCAATTCATCTATTCTCACTTTCAGGTGTTAAATCGTCAGGGTTTTAATAAAAAATGTTACTCAGAAATATCCTTCAGAACTTTCTGGATAAGTTCGATAAACTCTTCTAAATGATAAGGTTTTTCGACTTTATCATAAAAACCGTACTTATTCGGTTCTGCCATAACGGGGTTATCTAAATAACCGCTGGAAGCCAGGGCTACAATATCTGGATATTTTTCCCGGAGGAGCTGTAAGGTTTCCAGACCGCCCAATTCGCCGGGTACTGTCAGGTCAAAGATCACCAGATCAAAAGGTTTGCCTCTCAAATATTCTTCTTCATAGATCAGCAATGCTTTGGAACCACTTGAGCAGAGCATTACTGTACAGCCAATATCTTCCAGGGTCTCTTTTATCGTATCAGTGACGATCGGATCATCATCCATAATGAGGATCTTGGCATCGGTATGAGCAGTTGTTTCGTTTTGAGTCTCATCCATAGTACGTTTACCTGAAGCAGGTAAGTAAACCTCGAAGGTAGTTCCTACCTCCGAAACAGAAGACACATCAATACAGCCGTTGTGTTTGTCGATTATGGAATAGGCTATTGCCAGCCCCAAACCGCTTCCCTGATGTTTTGTAGTGAAGAAGGGATCAAAGATCTTTTCCAGACAGTCTTTGGGGATTCCAGCCCCTTCATCGGCAATAGTGATCTTGACATAGTTTGAAGTTCTGCCAGTCCAGACAGGTGCCGAAGAACTGGGAATGTTTTCTCCCTTGATGGTAATAGTGCCGCCATCAGGCATAGCCTGAACAGAATTTATCATAAGATTGCTAAAGACCTGTTGAATCTGAGTTCTATCAATATCACAGAGCCAGAGATCGTGTTCCAGCTTCAGTTGATAACGTGTCTTAGAACCGTTGACAGCAAACTGAGCCGTCTCTTCAAGCAGTTCCTTAACAGACATAGTCTTTCTGTCGGGAGTAGAACGACGTGAAAAGGTAATTAATTTGTCAGTCAATCCGGTCGCTTTTTCATAAATTCCCAGGGCACGGGATAAATATTGTGAAACTTTTTCCTGAGAATTATGAAAGACCATAGCCATCTCGATGTAACCGAACAAACTGCTGAGGAGATTGTTGAAATCATAAGCAACACCGGCTGCAAGGGTTCCTAATGATTCTAATTTCCTTGATTTTATGACCTTCTCTTCTATTCTTCTTTTAGTTGTCACATCCCGTAAGAGGATGATATCACCCAAAATAGTGTTCTCTTCGTTGAGGATTGGGGCTCCGACAATTTCAGCCACCCGCTTTTCCTGATCTTTGGCTAAGATGACCGGCTTATCATCAACTCCAAGTATAGTATTAGTTCCGATAGATTGAAGCAGTGGTTTTTCCAGAGGTCTATTCGTCTTTTCATCGATCAGAACAAGTATCTTTTCCAGATCTTTTCCCTTTGCTTCTTCCCAAGCCCAACCGGTTAACTCCTGAGCTACCTTGTTCATAAAACTAACCTTACCTTTTGTGTCGGTAGCGATTAACCCTTCGCCAATACTTTCCAGGGTAGAATAAAGCCTGTCTTTTGTGTCTTGCAGCGACAGCTCTCTCTGTTTGAATTCGGTTACATCAGTGAGTATCGTAAACTTTGCTTTTTTCCCATTTTTCCAGTCGATGAGATTTTCTGTGATCAGGTAATGACGGTTATTCTCCAGTTCATGATAATCCAGCTTAATCGGTGTTCCATTGGGCTGAGGAGTATTTTTGATACCAAAGGATAAGACAGGGTCTCTGTTTTCGGCTAATTCCTGCAAACACTTTCTTCCGGAAACCCCTTGTTGTATCAGCTTTTCAGTAAACTTATTGATCAGTAATACTTCTCCCGTATCAAGATCAGAAACATAGAGTATCTCGTTGATAATATCAAAGAGGGAAAGAATTGTATCTTTCTCTGATTCCAGGCTTCTGGCAGCTTCCTTATAAGGGGTGATCTCGAGATCAACTGTATAAAACTCCGGAATGCCCGATATATTTTCCATTCTGATGTGAACGGACAAAACATCGTGGGCAGAGCCTTCCTGATTACAGTGAATAGTCTCTTCTGCGGGCATTGAGGAGCCTGCGGTGAGGTGTTCCGTAAATTTCCGGACAAAAGTGTCTTTCTCTTCAGGCTTTATGATCAGATCTTCTATCTTTCTTCCAAGCGCTTTATCTTTGGAATAGCCGTATAACAGTTCACAGGCTTCATTCCAGAAAATGACCTTTCTTTCCTGGTCGTAACCGATTATCGGGATTTCAGGTACTATTTCGAAAAGTGTCCTGAATCTCTTTTCATTTTCCTGAACCAATTGTTCTCTCTTCTTCCGGGAAGAAACCTCCGATAGAGTATATCTGTAAAGAATCCAGGCGGTCATTGTGATCAATACGATTATTATCAGCCAGATTATAAAAACAAGGACATTAAACGAGGTAAAAAATCCCGTTGTCACGGTCGGTGAAACAAAAAGCTGCCAGTCTTGACCGGAAAAGGAGTACTCTTCTACGATCAACGGAACGTTTAGATTTTCCGGAAGCCAATTCTTCCTGAAATCAGGAAATATCTTATTCCCATTAACAGTGAGAATCCTGCTTAAATCTTCAGCCTGATATTCCTGCCTAATTGCCAGCAGGACTCTGGTGAGATCAATTTCCAATAAAAGCAAACCGGTAATCTCTGGCTCTCCGCTTGCTGAAGATTTAGAGAGGACCGAATACATAATGGTTTCAATATGATGATTGTTCTCATTATAGTAGGGTGCCCTGAGGAATGGGTTTATTCCCTGGGTGAGATAATCTTTGATAGCTTGTTTCTGGTTTGCAGGATAGTCATCAACTTGATTCTTCTCTCTTTCAACGGGAATTGTTTGCTGAACCCTGAAATCAGAATCGAGATATCTTATCGATAACAACGCATCATGCCTTAAATACAAGGCTTCACCCAGAATTTTGAATTCCCTGTCAAGAGAGGTATTTGCTGTATGAGTGAGCAAGTCACTGAGCAGCAGGAGCTGGTGTTCATACAGCTCAATTTCACTTTGCAGTTTTTCCCCGAAGAGTGCAGCTTCATAGGAAAGAGTTTCAGTTAGCTTCTTCTTCTGATTCTGTGAGACACTCAATGACATATAAATATAGGAAAAAATCAGAATAATCAGGAGTGATATTATCAGAATGAAGGCATAGTAATCGTGCTTATAAAGTAAGCCGATGGAATCTTTCTTACCAAACTCTTTTTTACCAGTCATAAGAAATCCTTGTTTTCATCTTCATTAATACAGTGACAGCTTTAAGGGAATAATCCGAAGAGTAATCAGCACAAGAATGATTTGAGTAGTGTGAATCCATCATGGCAACAGCCCGATAGATATGCAGAGGGTGGGTTGGAAGGTTATCGCTATGCTGTTAAAACAGGCCGTATAATCTTCTTGATAGAAAAACCCTATAAGATAAGTATCTCTTTTCATCGTCTTGATCTTTGCTCCGTATTCCTCATTATTAAGGTAGTCATAAGACCAGAGTCAAAGATAATAATTGATAAATAAAAGGCAACTTATATTTTTCCGTTTCACTGGAGAGAGATTTAGAAACGACCAATTTTTTAAGTATCCACAGCGGGTTAGAATGCTAAATGAGACTAATACTGAAGCATTGTTCAACAAGCAGATTCTCAAGAACTGCCGCAAAAGTTCTCAATTTTCTTGACAGTAAGGTGAGTATAAGTGACTTGACAGAGCTAAGGAAATGAATATGAAAAAAAAGAAAAAGGTCGTTCGGAAAAAGAATTGGCTGCAGGATTGGTTTGAAGCGATTCTCTTTGCTTTTGTCGTAGCAATGATTATCAGAAACTACACATTTCAGAATTTTAAGATACCCTCAGCTTCTATGGAATCAACCCTGTTGATCGGAGATTATCTCGTTGCCAATAAATTGAAATACTATTTCACTGATCCGGCAAGAGAAGATATAGTTACCTTTCGCAATCCTGCTGATCCGGAAGAACCAGAGCCCCGCGACAGATATATTCGCATAATCCCGCCAATATACTGGGACAAAGATAAGTCTTTTCTGACTTATTACGAAAGAAAAAATGTAGTAAAAAGGGTGATAGGATTGCCCGGTGACAGTGTCCAGATGATTAATAAGAGAGTTTATGTTAACGGTGAACTTCATCATGGCGGTTATGAGCAATATGCCGACAGACGGATCATTCCCGGACGCGATAATTACGGACCGGTTGTAGTTCCGGAAGGGAAGTATTTCATGCTTGGAGATAACCGGGATTATAGTCTCGACAGCCGTTATCCCAATTTCGGATTTCTTGACCGTAATGATGTTACAGGTACACCTTTAATTATATTTTGGTCTGTTGGTAGTGACGGAATCAGGTGGGAGAGAGTTTTAAAAAAGATTGAATGATCTCTCATGTTTATCTCCATTATCCTTTTTGTTTGCGTAAATGCGGCTATTGCAGTTTTTTTTCCCTGCAGCCGGATTCAGAGCTTCAAAAGAGATACCTAAGAAACTTAATTGCAGAGATAAGGACTTATTCTTCTTTATTAACGATACAACCATCAACCTTGTATTTTGGCGGCGGAACTCCAAGCCTGCTCAAGGGTGAGAATGTTGGAGAGATCATGGAGCAGTTTGATCTTTCCAAATTGCAGGAATGCACCATAGAAGTTAATCCGGCAACGGTTGAGTTCAACAGGTTACTATCCTATAAAGAATTGTCTGTTAATCGTCTCAGTCTCGGTCTGCAATCATTTGTCGATAAAGAATTACTATTTCTGGGCAGGATCCATAAAAGTGAAGATAATTACAGCGTTTATGACTCAGCAAGAAAATGCGGTTTTGATAATATTTCAGTAGATATGATCTACGGTTTGCCGGGACAGACTCTGAGAGAGGTAAGATATAGCCTTAAGGCGATTCTCGATTTGGCACCGGAACACATATCGACCTACAATCTGAGTTTGGAACCGGAAACTCCCATAGCCCAAAGCGGGACAAAATTGCCTTCGGATGAAATTACTGCAACGTTTTATCGTTATATCAGAGAAAAATTAGAGGAAGAAGGGTATGCCCAATATGAGATATCTAATTTCTCGCGTACTCCGGAGAGAAAGAGTTACAAAGGAACTGACAAAGGAAAGGGTAACCGGGATTACAGGTCGAAACATAATTTGAGTTATTGGATGAATGAGCAGTATATAGGTTTTGGATGCAGTTCCCACAGTTATGTCGGGAAATATAGATACTATAATTCCTCTGATCTGAGAAGCTATTTTAACTCTGTAAGTGACAAAACAGTTTTTCCTAATAAGGAAGTCCAAGATCTGTCAAAACAGAAAAAGGATTTTGTAATCCAGAGTTTAAGAATGACAGACGGTTTGAATATTGCAATGTATAAGAGAGAATTCCGGGAAGATTTTTTGGATAAGTTTCATGAGAAGATTATTAAGCACGATGCCTTTCTGGAGATAAAAGAAGGGTTTCTCAGACTGAAACCGGAAGGATATTTCGTTTCTAATGAGATTATAGTAGATTTTATTGAATAAGGAGTTATTCATGCTGCATTATAAAAAAGTTGTATTTCTTTTGATAGCGGTCACTTTGTCGGTCTCTCTGACAGGAGAGATTCTTATCCCGATGGACAACAGCCAAACTGACCATCTAAAGGCTTACGGGGTTGCTTTCTATGCCTTAACCAAAGATATAAATGTCCAATGGCTTCTCAATTTCAGAGGTGGCTCTTTTTTAATCCCGGACTTCAGGGAGATAGAAAACATCTGCAATATCAGGGGTGTTAGATTCGAGAGGATCAGTGCAGAGCAAACTGCTGCGCTTTACTCTGTTATAAACGAAGAGAACATGGATATCGTCATTCTTGAGAAGGAACCGAAAATTGCTATTTATACTCCACCAAATTCTCTCCCCTGGGATGATGCCGTGACCTTGGCTTTGACCTATGCCGAGATAGAGTATGATACCCTGTGGGATGAAGAAGTATTAATCGGAGTTTTGGATGACTATGACTGGCTTCATCTGCATCACGAAGACTTTACCGGGCAATACGGAAAGTTTTTTGGAAGTTACCGTAATGCCTCCTGGTATCAGGAAGATGTCAGGATAAATGAAGCTATGGCTGCCAGGCTGGGATATAATAAGGTCTGGCAATTGAAACATGACGTAGCGGTCAAGATCAGAGAATATGTAGAAAAGGGGGGATTCTTATTTGCAATGTGTGCCGCTACAGAAACCCTCGATGTAGCTCTCGCGGCTTACGGAATCGACATTGTTGAGTCTCAGATTGACGGGGACGGAATTGATAGAAATTATCAAAGTAAACTGAATTTCAACCGGACATTTGCCTTCGAAGACTTCAATCTGACAACAAATCCCTACATCTATGAACATTCCAGCATAGATGCCAGTAATTATGCCAGATTGAGAGGGGCCGAGCAAGACTATTTCGTACTGTTTGATTTCTCGGCGAAATTTGATCCTGTTCCGGCGATGCTGACCCAAAACCATACGAATACGGTCAACGGTTTTCTGGGGCAGACTACCTCTTATCACATGGAATATATCAAAAGCAGTGTCATTATTTTAGGGGAATCTCCCGGAGAAGACGAAGTTAAGTACATCCACGGGAATCTGGGTAAAGGAACTTTTACTTTTTACGGTGGACACGATCCGGAAGATTATACTCACCGGATAGGTGATCCTGAGACAAATCTCTCACTTCATAAAAACTCACCGGGTTACAGATTGATCCTGAACAATATACTCTTTCCGGCAGCCGAAAAGAAGAAGTTAAAGACCTGATGTGGTTTGCTTAAGAGCTACCGTTCCGAGCTCGCTAAACCTTTATATGGAGGATGAATCTTTCGAATAAAGAAGGGACAGTCAGGATAAAAGAGACTCTTGTGAGGACTTCGAAATTTTACTGCGCGATTATCACATACCGTGTAGAGAGTACATACGATAAGGGACTTAAAACACTATACTATCTTACAACAGAACTATTTCCGGAGCTGCAGTTTTCTCTCTCCGGCAATAACCAAAAAAAGGTTTGACAAAAAAAACTGTAACCTATTAGTTAATCTAATTGCTTGGATTATAGCTATCACTATCATAAAAAACGGAGGATAAGTGAAATGAAGAAGCACTTGATACTAACTATTCTTATGGTTTTTGTTCTTAGTCTGGTACTGGCTGACGAAGCTGCCATAGCTCAGCAGGTAAACAACATAACTGCTGTTTCAGCTCAAACAGATTCAGATACCGGTCTGAGGCAACCAATGAGAAATTCAAATGATAATTTGCGAGAAGAGACCGTTTTCTATCAACAAGGTTTTGATGACGGTTGGGACGGATGGACTTCCGTGGACGGAACTTTACCGGCTGCGATGTGGCATCTGACCGATTGGAATGCTTTCGGCGGTGAAGGTTATTCCTGGTGGATGGGAGACCCCGAAATCGGGGGCTACAGAAATCTACAATATGTTGTCGTTGATACACCGGAGATATTGGTCACTGCTGCCAACAGCACCTTGACTTTCAAACTCAATTACAACATTGAACCTCCCGACATTAATGATGACTATGACGGATGGGACGGTGCCAATATCCGGATTTCAACCGACGGTGGAGATACCTGGTCTGTCATATCCGGATCTCCTGCTTATAACTGTACTTCCATGTATAGTTTCGGTTTTTCCCACGGAGAAGGTGTAGGTGTTCCCGGTTGGGGCGGAAGCTCCGATGGTTGGGTAGATGCCTCTTTTGATCTATCCTCTTATGCTGGGCAGGAAGTAATGATAAGATTTGCCTTTGCTTCCGATCCGGCAGCAGACACAACTACCAATCCCAGCTGGTTTGGAGTTATGGTCGATAATATCTCCTTAGGAGCTTTTGATCACGATTTTAATGACGGAAATACTCAGGGTATGGAATCTTCCAGTGTTGTTCCGGTTGGCGGAGATCTATGGCACTTAGATACGACTGTTCCGGCAGCTCCTTCACAACCGAATGCTGCTATTTGTCAAAATGATCAGGGTTCTTATGACGGCGGGATGTTGAATTATCTGGTTTCGGAATCAGTTACTCTCCCCTCAAGCGGTGATATCCGCGTTGATTTCATGGTCAGGGGTGAAGTTGATGGTGATTCGGACCTGTTTCCCAATTGCGATTACTGGGGCTGGGAAATATCTCCGGATGACGGAGTTAGCTGGTATGCCATGAGCAATCCCTATAATGATCCTAATGGATCAAATTTTGTCTATATCGATGTCCCGGATATGTGGAGTTCTATGGTAGGCAGTTATGGATTAGACGGATATATCTCCGATTATGCCGGATATACGGTTAAATTCAGAGTTTATCTGAAATCTATTGATCATACACCTGTTGGTGAAGGTTTGATGCTTGATGACTTCACAATCTATCATACCGAATATCTTCCGGTTCCGGGAAATCTCAGTGCTGAGGTGGAAGAACAAATGGTACATCTGCAATGGACACCCCCGGGAGCCGGTGGTTCTGAAGGTTGGATTCACTGGGATAATGGCGTTAATAATACAGGAATTGGTCTGTCTGATGAAGGTGGAGTCTTCGATGTCGCTGCAAAATTCACGCGACAGGATCTTGACCCTTATGTTAATGGTTACATTACGACAATAAAATTTTTCCCCCGGGAAGCTTCTCCAACCTATTCTTTGAAGATCTGGCAAGGAGTCAGTGGGAATCAATTAGCTTATGAACAAGACTTAGCCAGTGTTACTCCAATGGAATGGAATGAGGTAGCATTGACCGAACCGGTATTAATTGAATTCGGTGAAGATTACTGGGTAGGTTACACAGTTGATCAGGCACCTGGCATTTTCCCCGCAGGTGCAGATTCCGGTCCTCATGTACCCGGAAAAGGCGATATGATCCGTACCGGTGCCTCTTGGGGCAGTTTGTTTGATGCTTCAACTGGATCAATCGATGTGAATTGGAACATCCAGGCTTTGGTAGAGATTCCTGTTGACAGACATACTGTGAAAGTGAGCAATCTTAGACCGGACGAGATAACCGGTTTTAATATCTATCATTCAAGTGCCTCAGGAACCGGTTATACTCTTATAGGGACTGTTGATGATGATGTTGCGAACTTTACTCATGACGATCCTTTAACCGGAGAGATGAACTATTATGTTGTCTCGGCACTCTATGATACAAGCGAATCTGGTTATTCTAATGAGGCATCCGCTTTTGTTTTACCGGATACTTCCCATGAATTCCTTTATGATGACGGAACAGCCGAATCAGGCTATAATGTCGGGAACCAGAATCATGTAGCAGTGAAGTTTATTCCAACCTTCCTGGAAGAGTCTCAGTTAACTTATGTTAAGATCTATGTTCATACGAAGCGTACTGCTCCGATGATTGTGAAAGTTTGGGAAGATGACGGCGGAGTTCCTGCCGAGTTTGCTTTAGTCCAGTTCATGTATCCGGCATCTCAGGTACAGGAAGGGTGGAACTATATTCCTATCCCGGCAGCTAATCCTGTATATTTCTCTGAAGGTTACTTCTTTGTTGGTGTCTTGGAAGGGGCGAATGCTTCTGCAGTAGGAGTTGATGAGGATACAGTGAGCAGCAGTTATACGAAAATTGGCAGCAATGCCTGGTCTTCTTTCCAGAATGGTAACTTCATGATCAGGGCTATCATTGACGGAATGACAAACAGCGAAGAGGAGTTACTGCCGGTAACTGAAAGACTGTCGGTAAGAAATTATCCTAATCCTTTTAACCCTGAAACAACAATCAAGATGAATCTTCCGGAAGGATCACAGGTAACTCTGAACATCTATAATCTTAAAGGACAGTTAGTTCGATCTTTAGTGAGCGATTATCTTCCCGCCGGAGAACACCGGGTTGTTTGGGATGGAACTGATAATAAAGGTAATCAGGGAGCAAGCGGTCTCTATTTTTATCGTCTGGAAAGCAATGGTCAGACTCTGAATAAAAGAATGCTGCTCTTGAAATAGTGAAAGAAGAGAATAAGACAAAACACCGGAGCATGCTCCGGTGTTTTGCTCTGATCCAAGATTAAGGAGATTTAAATGTCAAAAGTACTTATCATAGCAGCATTACTGACTCTGGTAATAAGCAGTCTGGCGGCTGCGGATTTACCCTTTATTGAAGAATACTTTTATCCCCGCTCGGTTATAGTTGCCTTTACACAGGAAGCAATAGGTAATCGTTATGGCGAGATAGATGTTTCTTATCATGAGGGATTAATAAGGACTCATCTTTCTGATCTGAACAGATTAGCAGAGGAATACAGAATAGTTGATTTGGTTCAGATGCATGAGTTTGTAACCCATCTTGATTGGAATGACGAGGGAATATACCTGCAGAATATATATCGTATTGTTCTGGAAAAAAATGAAAACATAGAAGAATTACAGGCTGCATTAACCCGGACAAAAGATGTTATTTTTGCTGAATACGAAACAATAAACCGGACAAGAGAACTCTTCATTCCGAATGATCCTGACTATTATCTGCAATGGCAGCATCCGAAAATGAAAATGCCTCAGGCCTGGAACTATGTTCAGGGAAGCAGTGAGGTAGTGGTTGCTATAACCGATACGGGCGTTAAGTGGAATCATGTAGATCTGAGAGATAATATCTGGATCAATGAGCCAGAATTAGCCGGGATAACTATTGATTGGGACAATGGTATGATCTACGGTGGAGATGGAATTGATAATGATCAAAACGGCTATATTGATGATATCATCGGTTGGGATTTTGTCGAACAGAATAACAATCCCTATCAGTCACACCCGGATAACCAGCATGGTACGCATGTTGCCGGTTGTGCCGGTGCTGTGGGGAATAACGGTATTGGAGTTACCGGTACTGCCATAAATGTCTCTCTAATGTCGTGTAAGGGCGCCCCATCTCATGCTCCGAGTGGGGGAGTACAGTATGGATATAACCAAATCCAGTATGCTGCCCAGAGTGGAGCCGATATAATAAACTGTAGTTGGGGCGGACCCGGAAGCGGTACATACCCCAATTCAGTTATTAACTATGCAACTGCACTTGGTTCTCTGGTTATTGCAGCTGCCGGTAACAGTGATCTGGAACATGGTGGTTCTTACCAGGATTATCCTGCAGATGCTGAGAATGCCTTTTGCGTAGCTTCTACCGATCAGAACGACGTTAAAACCTATTTTTCCGATTATGGTGATCCGATCGATATTTCTGCACCCGGCATCAATATCCGCTCTACCTGGTATAACAGCCAGGGGAATGATAGTTATCATTCCACACAGGGAACTTCTATGTCTTCTCCGATAGTAGCTGGAGTTGCTGCTTTAGTAAAAACCCTGCATCCGGAATTAGATCCTGTAGCTCTTAAGAATCGGATCATGGATAATGCGGATTACATTGATGATCTGAATCCTGATTATGCCGGACTGTTAGGTACTGGCAGAGTTAATGCTTTTAAAGCTGCGATGTATGATAAAATTCCGCATATCACAATTTACAATCATTCTGTACATGAGCATTCGGGAGACGGTGATGGGATATCCAATCCCGGTGAAGAAATAAATCTAAGGTTTAACCTCTATAATGAGATTTTTTGGCTCTCCGCCACGGGAGTGACAGGTATAATAACCACAGATATGCCAGGAGTTGAGATACTTGTGGGAACGGTTAACTTTCCTGATATCAATGGTGGTTCAATAGTAGGAAACACCAATGAACCTTTCCGTTTTTCCACTGACCCTACTATTTCGGAGCTGACAATACCCTTCACTCTGACAATAACGGCAAATCAGGGAAATCCTTTCCCTTATGAGATATCTTTCGAACAGGAAGTAACACTGTCGCTTCAACGGTCGGGATGGCCGTTGCAATTGTCAGGAATTTCATCTACTTCTGCAGCTTTGGTAGATTTAGACGGCAGTGGAACAAGAGAACTGATCTTTGGAGATCCACAGGGTAATTTACGGGTAGTTAATACTAACAAGAACCCTCTTCCCGGTTTTCCTGTTAATGTCGGAACCAATATCACCTCAGCAATTGCAGTCGCTGATCTGAACAACAACAATAATGCCGAAATAGTGGTAAATTCTCAGAATGACGGAATAATTAGCTGTGTTGACACCTCTGGCACTATCCTTTTCCAGTACAATGCAGGGGGTCAGCTTAGGACTAATCCTATGCTTGTTGACGTTAATAATAACGGTAATCTGGAAATAGTTGCCTTAACCTTTTCCAATCCCCGTTTGATTATTCTTAATCATGACGGCAGCGATTATCCCGGCTTTCCGGTATCAATTAGCGGTGCCGTCTTAGCCTCTCCCGCAACAGCAGACCTGAACGGAGACGGCCATAAAGAGATAGTCTTTGCCACCAGTACCGGGTCATTGCATGCTATATCAACCTCTTCCGGACAGGATATTTCCGGCTGGCCGCAAACGCTTAACTCAGCTTCATGGAACGGCCCTGTTGTCGGGGATGTTACCGGTAATGGTCAACCCGATGTTGTGGTTGCAACGATTCCGGGAATGGTCTATGCATTCAATAGCCAGGGGAATGAGATTTTCACTAAAACGGTTGGTAATCAGGTCAGATCGGGTATTTTGGTACATGATCTGAACAATGATGGTAACAATGAAGTTATTTTCGCAGATATGAACGGTAATATCTATGCAACTGACAGTTCTGGCACTAACTGGGGTGTATTCCCGGTTAATACAGGATCGCCAATCGAATCTACTCCTGTCCTTGCAGACATGAACAGAGACGGTAATCTTGACATTATCTACGGAGATAATGACGGTTATCTCCATTCGATCAATCTTTCCGGACAAGAAACAGCGAACTTCCCGATATTTATTGGTGGCGGCAGCATTACAGTAAGTCCGGCGATTGCCTCTTTTGATGGAACCAGTAAGCCGGATATTCTTGTCCCCAATGGAAATGGATTCAATTGTATCGACTATAAACGATATATCGGAGAAATAGGCTGGGGCTTTTTTAAAGGCAGCAATAGAAGAACCGGGAATTATTTCGACAAAACATCGACTGATGAGATACCTGAAGATAACATAATAATGGTAACGAGATTACACGGAAACTATCCTAATCCTTTCAATCCGGACACAAGGATCAGTTTTAGTCTTGCAGAAGATAGTGAAGTGTCGGTCACCATTTATAATATCAAAGGACAGCAGGTAAGAAGTCTGGTGTCCGATTATCTGAGCAGAGGTGATCATACCATAAATTGGAATGGCACGGATGACAGGGGAAGAGATGTCGGTACCGGGATGTATTTCTACCGGTTACAGACCAATGATTACGAGAAGACCCGTAAAATGATGTTACTCAAATAGGAAAGCATCAGATTACTTAGGTTTTCGGGGTTATAAAAAAAAGGGGTTCTTTTTCAGAACCCCTTTTTTAATCCAATAATTAACCTGGTGTAAGCAAGAGTAGGCTCTTGACCGAAGCCAGGTTTTTAGTCATACCAACCGGAACTTTTTCAATCTGAACAACAGCAATGAAAAGTCCAGAAGGGAGTTAGTTATCCTTTAAGACGTAGTCGTCATAGAGTTTTTCAAATTTGAGCTTATGACCGGCTTCTTCAGCAGCGAGTCTTGCGAATAACTTGCTCAGTTCTTCATCCTCTTCTGCAAAACGGTTTGCCAGATCACGATAAAGAAGATTAGCCTTATCCTCTCTTTGCATGGCAATTAGAAGGATGTTGTGATAAGAATCGGGCTTAATATCTTCATCTGTGAGATAATCAACTACCTTTAAGTCTTTAACTGTTTTACTCCCAATTTCCGTGAAATTTTTCTGACGCATCTTTTCTAAGATCAGGATATGTCCTTTCTCCATATTCTCCAGTTCTTGCAGCATGGTTTTATAGGCTGTGAATTTCACCGATTTCTGCAGATCATGATAAAAATCAACAGCTTCTCTTTCCCTTTCTACAGCAAAATCGAGTATTTTGTTAAATGTTATCTTATCCATTCATTATCTCCTATCTTTCTCGCTCTGGTTACTTTATTGATATACCAGTAACTGAAAAAAAGGCTGTCCCGTTAAATCTAACAAGACAGCCAGGATCATTTTAGGCTTCATAAGGACTGAACATGTCTTTGCCTACACCGCAAACCGGACATGTATAATCCTCCGGCAGTTTTTCGAACGGAATATTATCATTCTCTACCGGATCATAAACGAAGCCACAAGCATCACAAATGTACTTTTGCATATTACCTCCATGGTTTTTTATTAACTGAACAACTTCCCTTTAAAAAACTAAGGGGACACACTACTTTCCTCATTACCAAGAACTCTGTTGTCTATTGTTCGGAGACACAACGTCTTAGTAGTTTTCGATAAAGACCTGGAAATACTTTCTGTCATGTTTACAGACAGGACATTCCTCCGGTGCTTCAGCACATTCCACTACATGACCGCAATTAGTGCATATCCATTGAACTTTACTCTCTTTGCGGAATATCTGTTCATTTAGTAAATTTTTATGAAGCTTACGGTAGCGGGCTTCGTGTCGTTTTTCGACTAAAGCAACCAGCCGGAAGGTATCAGCGGCTTCTTTAAATCCTTCCTCTTCGGCTGTTTGGGCAAATGAAGGATAAAGATCTGACCATTCTTCATTTTCACCGGCGGCTGCATAAGCCAGGTTCTTGATAGTTTCAGGTGATAAAGCTGCCGGATATGAAGCCTGAATTTCTACCGGCATACCCTCCAAACCATTCTTGATCAATTGTTTCAAAAACAGTTTGGCATGTTCTTTTTCGTTTTCAGCTGTCTCTAAAAAGATATCCGCAATCTGCAGATAACCCTGCTTTTTGGCGACAGAGGCATAGAAGGTATACCTCATTCTTGCCTGAGATTCTCCGGCAAAGGCTTTCATTAGGTTTTCAGCTGTCTTTGATTCTGCAAAAGGTATCATCAAGCACTCCTTCTTTTCATTCATTTTTTCCACAAGCTGTGAATATTACAAAATTCACGCACTTCGGATATTTCATTTAATGCGACTGGAAATTCTGCCTGCGGCTTGTCTCCAGGTTTTAACTCGGCACGGTAAACCATCTTTGGGGTGAGAACCTCGATGAATTTGATATGATGCTTTTCTTCCATCGGATGTTCTACTGACCCGACCTTAACCATAACACCCCCGTCTGTTTCTTCAACCACAGGAACATGTTTTTCCAAACCCTGATCTTCTGTCTTTGCTGTAAGTTTTAACATATCCTGCCCACAGCAGACCAACGCCGGGCTTCCTTCCTGAACTATTTCAACGAGATTGTGACATATTTCACAGTAGTATAATTCTCTTAAAACGGTCATTGTTACCTCCTGATTATTTTCTGTTGGCTAATTCCCTGTCCAGCATGATGAGACCCATGCCGCTATCTCCAATATAGGTAAATTTGTCGAGTATCCCCATTACGCTGGCTTCTTCTTCGACCTGTTCATCTACGAACCATCTGAGAAAGCTCGCGGTTGCATGCTCTTTCTCTTTGGCAGCTATTTCTACCAGTTTATTGATAGAGTCAGTTACTAACTGTTCATGTTCCAGTGCCAGTTCAAACAACTGTTTCACCGATTTAAAATCACTTTTAGGCTGCTTGATGGCTTCCAAGATTACCCTTCCACCTTTGTCATTAATGAAATTATAGATCTTCATGGCATGAGTAAACTCCTCAGCCGATTGAGCACGGAACCATTGAGCTATTCCGCCTAACCCGATCGAATCGGCATAGGCAGCCATAGAGAGATAAAGATACATGGCATAAAGCTCCTTGTTGAGCTGTCCGTTTAGTTGAGTTTCGATTTTCTTGTTGAACATAAATCCTCCTTTAATTTCAACGTCTTATTTATTTACTTCTGTATTAATCGGGAGATATCGTTTGTTATCTCATCAAGCCTGTCCTGATCGGGTACATATTGCACCTTTATCGCAGGCAGGAGTTCATACTTACAATTTTCAAATTCTTTCTCTATGATCCCTATGCTCTGTCCTCCCCAGCCGTAAGAACCGAAGGCCAACGAAATCCTGTCGGGAGGTGCTAAACCTTTGAGATAAGTCAAAAACGCTGAGACTGTCGGGAGGATGTTATTATTTAGGGTTGGTGAGCCCAGACAGAGATATTGGGCATCGATCAGGGATGTCATGATATCAGAGATATGGTTTGCTTGCAGATTCAGCATTTCCACAGGGATGTGATTGAGTTCAAACCCTTGCATTATTGCGTAGGCTATCTTTTCTGTTGATTTCCACATTGTGTCATAAACAATAACTGCTTTTCTTTCGGTTTCGTTTCCTGCCCATTTTGCATACCTACGTTTTATCTCGCCAATATTTTTTCGCCATATCAGACCGTGACTCGGAGCTATCAGATCAAGAGAAAGAGAATCGACAACAGGAAGGATTTTTTGTACCTGCTTCCCATAAGGTAAGACAATGTTGGCATAATACTTCTTAGCCTCTTCATAAACGATACCGATAGGAAGTTCATCGTCAAAACGTTCGGTAGAAGATATGTGTTGCCCGAAAGCATCGTTAGAGAAAAGAATTCTGTCGTCGGGTGAGTAGGTTACCATGTTATCAGGCCAGTGAACCATCGGGGTATGGACAAATTGAAACTTTCTCCCACCGATTTCAACTGTTTCATTGTTCTGCACGACCCGGAAATTCCAGTCTTTCTTATAGTGTAATCTTAGTCCTTTTTCTCCATTTGGGGAAGTGATAATAACAATGTTAGGATTCATTTCTACTAATCTGGGTAATGACCCTGAATGATCCATTTCAACGTGATTCTGAATAATGAAATCAATCTTTCGGGGGTCAATAATTCTGGCGATTCTGGAGATTAACTGATCGTAGAGAGGAGTCTTCACACTATCTATCAGTATATTCTTTTCACCCCTGATCAGATAAGCATTATAGGAAGAACCCCGCTGGGTAAGGTAACCGTGAAAGTTTCTCAGGTCCCAGTCTATACCCCCGACCCAATAAACATTTTTCTTGATCTCAACCGGTAACATTATACTTCTTTCTCCTTTTGACATTTCGGGCAGTGGAAAGTTGATCTGCCACTTGATTTAGTTCTCTTCACCTGATGTCCGCATAAACACTTGTCTTTCCCATAGATCTTAAGAAAATTCTGGAAAGACCCTGTCTTATTATCAATTCGTCTATAGTCTGAAATACTTGTCCCATTATGCTCTAAAGCTATTTTTAATATCTGCCGGGTTTTTGTCACGAGAAGTCTGATCTCCTTTTCGGTGATAGTGTTGGCAGCCCGGTGTGGGGATATCCCACAGGCAAACAATATCTCATTAACATAGATATTTCCTAAGCCGGCAACTGCTCGTTGATCGAGCAGGAAACTTTTGATTGAAGACTTTCTTCTTTCTAACAGTTGTTTAAGGGTTCCGTAATTAAAATCTGGTGATAGAGGCTCACAACCGAGTCTGCAAAGAATCTCGTGGCGGTTATCCCTGTTCAGGATATGAATGGTACCAAATGTTCTCACATCATCAAACATAAGCTTTGTTTTATCTGCAAAAGTGATGATTGCTCTGGTATGCTTAGCCGAAGGGTCAGTAAGATCAGCTAAAATCAGCTTACCGGTCATTCTTAAGTGGATTATCAAATCACAATTCCTGTCGGTAGCTATTATTATATACTTCCCCCGGCGCGAGATCTCATTTATAGCACCGAGTTTACCCAAATCCAGACTTTCATCTGCATAAATGGTGTTTTTTCGGTATTCTTCAATATGCGCAATGGTCTTGCCAATAATGCTTTTATTCAGTTCAACAACTATCGTTTCGACTTCCGGTAATTCAGGCATCTTCTCCTCTTTCAATCCACTGTTAATCTATTCTTTTCTAATAACATAACTCCCTTTTATAAACTGTCAAAAGAAAAAGGATCAAGGAAAGGGTGAACCGGTAAAGGGGGATAATGAGCATTTCAGTTAACCAGAAGGCATTAGAAGGTAATCATAGTTATTCGCTTGACGATGATGGTACCCTGAAAGCTGCCTATATCTGTCTTCTCTAATCACTGAAATTTGCAGAATCTTTCATTGTTTGCAGGGTTTCTATATACTCGGGAATAATATCATGGGGATCTTCCTTTCTCAATTTTTCCAGTATCTCTATCCCTCTATCATATAACTGATAATCTACGGAAGCAAGATAGATATAGCTTATCAATTCCGATGAATATATTTTGTTATCTATTGCCCGGTTAAAAACATCAAAGGCAGCATCAATCGAGTCTCTTTCCAGGTGAATATAAGCAGCCTGAATATATAGATTCAGGTCGCGTGGGGTTAAGGTCATGATCTTTTCGATGGTGATCAGCGCTTCTTCCAAGTCTCCGGCATCAAGATATAGTTGTGCTAATCCAGGTAAAAATCTCTCGTTATTTTGAATGAATCTGATAGCTTTTTCCATGTAATGAGCAGCTCTGCTCAAATTGCCCTGTTGATGGTAATAGCTGGAAACCCTCATAAAGGCAGCACCATAATTTGTTATGAGTTTTCTGTGATTGTCGTCCTTATAGACTTCATCTTCAAAAATACTGCGATAGGAATAGATCTCTTCAATATTCATCTTTAGCCTTTCCAGATAAATCTGGTCGGTTGATCTGGTGGGAACAAGCCTGTTAACCATACCTTCATTCCTCAGGTTATTCTGAAAGACTATTTCATCAGCGATAGTTACTGCAAAATAGATCGGTCTTCTGCCGTAATTATCCCTTACAATCTGAATGGCTGAAAAGTCTTTGATAAACATGACTCTGTTTCCCTCTAAAATGACACTGAAATTGTCAGCAGGATTTGGACTATTGAATCCTATTGCTCTGGTTCGTTCAACTCTCATCGGTCTCAAATTATCGATCTGCTCGTCCGGAAGAGAGAAATGTATCCCTTCCAGGTCTCTTAACTGCTTGATATACCAGGGAGTGTTGAGAAGACTGAGATTGGCGACGGAAACATCGGGACGGATACCCTTCAACTGAGTTCTTTTATATTCCAAGGCTGCTGCAATAGCTGCTTCGGTTTTTTCGTCGGGATATACATCCTTCGCCGGATAACTATTCTCAAAAGAATAGGGATCAGCCACTGCCTGGGCATACCAGAGAGGAAAGGTGTCATTATCACCGTGAGTGAATATTATTGCATTTTCTTCGAGACTGTTCAGGAAATTCAAACCATAATCGAGGGCAACAAATTCCTTTGAGCGGTCATGAATAAAGTACTGAGAAGCAAAGTTAATAATGGGAAGTGAGATAAGAATAACCGCTACGAGCGGTAGAATTCTCTTCCTCTGTTCTTTGAGATGGCTGATAAGCCAAACAGAGCCGATCGACATCCAGACAGCCCAGAGGTAGTAGCCCGAGACAAAGAAATAATCTCGTTCTCTAACTTCTCCGTCCGACAGATTCATGACAAAGATCATAGCCAGAGAGCTCATCAGAAAGAAAGAAAACAGGTAGATAAATGAGTGCTTGTTTTTCTTGATTTGGTAGTAGATACCGCCCAGACCTAAGAAGACTACTATCACTTTTCCCAGATTAGCGATCACTTGTGGAGAGATACTAAGCCATCTCCCTATTGTTTCTGCATGAAAGAACTGCCAGAAGAGGTAACGGATAAAATGGTGATTAATCTGATAGAAAAGGGTAGCTCTTCTTTCAATAAAACTGGAAACTCCATATTGACGGCGCAAAACATAGTCAGAGAAAAGTTCCAGATTGTGGGGATGTCCTTCGTTGATAAAGGGTCTTAACTCCGAACGGACGAAGAGATAGAGATGAGGAGTCAGGGCAATGAACATGAAAGCCAATCCCCAGAGCCATACCTTGAGAGGTATTCTGTCTCTTAAATAGAAATAAGCGAGCAGGCAGAAAAAGAAAGCAGTAACGATCTTTGCCATATCGGGAATCTGAAGTTCCTTACTAACCTGAATAAAGCTGAAATACAGAATAAGCCCCAGGATGAAGAAAAGGACAAATCTGATCCAGAATTTGCTGGTTTTGATTGTTTGGAGCAACAGTGGATAGATTACGATGAAAAGTACTGCCGGTAGGATCTGCAGTGATGTCTGATGGATACTGAAACCGATAAAAAAGGCATAAATGATCAATAAAAGATAGTTTTGATGTGAATACTCACGGGTTTTCTCTACCCAGACAAGAGTCAGCCAGATAACGAAATTGATTATCAAATCCCGGCCCGGATAAACAGAAGCTTCTACGGCATTATTCCAAAAAGTAAAGGAAAAGGCGGTATAGAGAGCTGCTATTATTCCGGCGAGATGAATAAGGTACTTGTTCTCATTGAGCATCGAGACGAATTTTACAGTGAATAGGTAGGTAAACATGACTGCCAGAGCAGCCATGATCCCTGAAAGAGAATTGACCACCAGAGCATGGGGAAGATCAAAGCCCAAGATCACCGCAAATCTGCCCAGAAGAATATAAAAGGGATTTCCGGGAGGATGGGGAACTCCTAAGATACTGCTGCAGGTTATATACTCCCCAACATCCCAAAAAGCTAAAGAACGGTTCTGGGTCATCCAGTATATGATCAAAGTGAAAGTAAAGACCAGAAAGGCGATCAGTGAATTTGCTTTCTGATTGACAATTTTACGGGGACGCATGCTCTGCTGGAAATCATATAAAGTTTCGTCAATGCCCCTTGACGGTGTTTTCATCTTTATTCTGCTATTCGATTTCATCGATACCTCGTACCATGGAGACACTTCATTCCGGGGAAGAGGTCTCTTTAGATTTTATCATTTCATCATTGATTACATCTTTGAAAACGGTTGAAAAGTTGTCAATAAAGGTTATCTCTCTATATCTTCAGAAGGCGAGTTCGTTGTAAACTATCCTGCCGTTGATCATGGTCAAATAGCTCTTTGCTTCCAGCCAATACTCCGGCGGCTGCTGACGATAATCGTCAATAACGATCAAATCGGCTGCTTTTCCGATAGTCAGCGAGCCCAAGGTTTTATGACTAAGGGAGCCAAGAGCTGCTCCGTAGGTGTAGCCGTGCAGCGCTTGCTCTGTTGTCAGTCTCTGATGAGGAGTCCAGCTATCCCTGAGAGGATCAAGGTCAGCTTTCCGGGTCAGGGCACAATAGATCCCCCAAAAGGGGTTTATCTCGGCAATAGGAGCATCGGAACCAAAACCGGTAAGGCAGTTGAGTGAGAACAGCTCTGCCAAAGGGTAGGCGATATCTCTCAGGGAAGAGGGAAGGCTTTCTATCAGGGTAATGTCAAAACTGATATGATACGGCTGTAATGAACAATAGATACCTCGTTCTTTGATTCTGCATCGGTCATGAGCATCAATAAACTGCAGGTGTTCCAGCCGGATAAGAGGGGAGACCTTTTCCCCTTTAGGATAGAGTTCATCAATCAGATTAAGGAAGATCTTCGTACTGAGGTCACCGATAGAATGAACACTTAATCCGAGACCGTTATTTTTGCATTTCAGGATCAACTCCCGCAGCTCATTCTCTTCCAACAATAAAGAAGCAGAAGTTGAGTTATTACCATCTATAGCTGTTGATAATAATGCCGTAGATGATCCGAGAGAACCATCAAGAAAGGTCTTTATCGTTCCGAATCTCCGGAAATCACTGCCGGAATAGGAGATAAGCTTATCGGCTATCACTTCCTCTATATCTTCGTCATAGATATGCCAGCAAACCCTCAGCTTATGGTCAAAGATATCCCTGAATGCCTGATAGTTGTTATAATTCTCCATGCAATGAAGCCCGGTTATTCCGTAACGGTAGATCTTTTTCAGGGCAGCAGGAAGAGCGGAGGTGATATTTGTCTTTACGGAGTGAGGAGCTATATTTTTCTTCAGGTAATCGGTTAACAGAGTCCAGGCTTTTTCGAAGAGAAAGCCGTCAGGTTCTCCATTGCTGAATCTGCCGATCTTTCCCCCGGCAGGGTCTGGAGTCATTCTGTCTATCCCGATCAGATTTAAAGCAGCTGAGTTACAGCATCTTGTATGATAGTCTTTGCTTTGGATAACAAGCGGGAAGTCCGGAGAGATAGAATCGAGAAAACGGATATCTAAGTCCCCGTAGTCCTTAATCTTGTGTTTCTCGAGATTGTAGCAGTAAATCCATTCGGTTTCATTAAGCTTTCGGGCCGGAGGATTATCTGCTTCCATACCGGCATTAATATTAGCAGCAGCCGCTGAAGCGGAAGAGGTTTTTAACAGGTGAGTTTCGATCAGGTCTTTGATATCTTTCAGGGAGGCAGCGTTTTTGAGTTCAACCCCTCTCTCTGTTTTCAGATATTCGAAAAAATGGGTATGATTATCAATGAAGCCGGGAAGCAGCATTCTTCCCTTCAGGTCAATTCGCAGGGTTTTACCGTCAGTGTGCTCTTCCAGCAGCTGCCGGGTCTCTCCGATATCCCTTATTTTACTGTTTTCAACTAATAAAGCTGTGGGGAGTCTGTTACCGGAAAGTTTTGATTTCTCTCCAGGCTCATCATAATTGCGGGAAGAACAAGCAGCAGGTTCCATGGTCTTGATCAAACCATTATGGAAAAGTGTCTTCATCAGCTACCCGTGTTACTATCCGGAATTCTTAGTGCAAAAGTCAGACAGGCAAAGGCTTGCGGTTTTCCGCAGCAGAATGATTGTTTGCCTTCTTCAATTTAGGCAAAACTCTCCCGTTTGCCGGTTTCATCATAAACAAATTCCGGATCTTTATCTTCCAGGATCACTTCGGGAGTGATGATACATTTTTTGATATTCACCTGCTCGGGCAGATTATACATTATCCGGAGCATTGCCTTTTCCATGATCGATCTCAAACCGCGTGCCCCTGTTTTATGATTGAGAGCGACTGAAGCAATCTTTAATAAAGAGTCTTCACTGAATTCCAATTCCACACCCTCCATCTCAAACAATTTCTGATACTGTTTGCAAATGGCATTCTTTGGTTTCGTCAGTATCTGGACCAGGGCGTTTTCACTCAGTTCGGTAAGGGCTGTATAAACAGGCAGTCTTCCTACCAGTTCGGGAATAAGTCCGAAATTGAGCAGGTCATCAGGAATGACCTTGAAATAAATATCACTTGAGATCTGAGCATCTGTTCCCAGATCGGAATCAAAACCGACATTCTTCTGGTGTAATCTCTGCTTTATGATCTTATCGAGTCCGCAGAAAGCTCCTCCGACGATGAAGAGTATCTTTCCCGTATCAATTTCGATGAAATCCTGATGCGGGTGTTTTCTGCCACCTTTAGGGGGAACATTAACCTTAGCCCCTTCCAGGATCTTCAGCAGAGCCTGTTGTACACCTTCACCGGAGACATCACGGGTAATGGAAGGGGTTTCCGATTTGCGAGAGATCTTGTCTATTTCGTCAACATAGATAATCCCTCTCTCAGCTTTTGAGACATCGTAATCGGCATTTTGCAAGAGACGGACAAGGATGTTTTCGACATCTTCTCCGACATAACCCGCTTCTGTGAGTGTCGTGGCGTCTGCAATAGCAAAAGGTACTTTCAGATATCTGGCTAAAGTCTGAGCGATAAGGGTTTTCCCCGAACCGGTAGGACCGATCATCAGAATATTGCTCTTTTCGATCTCGATCTCATCATTCTTTTTCTGCTTGAATATCCTTTTGTAGTGATTGTAAACGGAAACGGCTATAATTTGTTTAGCTGCATCCTGATCGATCACATATAAATCGAGATACTCTTTGATCTCCCGCGGCGTGGGGAGCACGAAATTATCGAGCATGTGCTCTTTATGATCTGCTTCGATGATTGTATGACACATATTGATACATTCATCACAGATATTGCCGGCAAGACCCTTTATCATATGCTTGGTCTCAGTTTCGCTCTTTCCACAGAAAGAGCAGTGTAATTTGCTGTATTTATCTACGAATCTATCCATAATTTGTTCCTATAATAACTTATCCTTAAGTAATTTAGCTCCTTCAATCTCATTCAGTCTGTCTTAACACATAGTATAACAAATATACCGGTCAAGGCAACTTTCTATTTCCTTTTTTCCAGAATATCATCGATAATACCGTAATCTTTAGCAGTATCAGCATTCATGAAAAAATTACGGTCTGAATCCTTGGCTATCTTTTCCAGTTTCTGCCCTGTATGCTGTGCCAGTATGCGGTTTAACCGGTCTTTCAGGTAGAGAATCTCTTTGGCATGGATATCAATATCTGTTGCCTGTCCCTGAACTCCACCCATCGGCTGATGGATCATTATCCTGCTGTTCGGTAAGGCGAATCTTTTGTTGTCTTCTCCTGCTGCCAGAAGCACAGCTCCCATCGAGGCAGCCTGACCGATACAGATGGTACTTATCGCCGGTCTGATATACTGCATGGTATCATATATTGCCAGTCCGGACGAGACTGAACCGCCGGGAGTATTGATATACATATAGATATCTTTCGTGGGGTCTTCTCCTTCCAGATGGAGCAGTTGTGCGATAACAACATTAGCAACATTATCATCAATAACCGAGCTGACAAAAACAATCCTGTCTTTCAAAAGACGGGAATAAATATCATAAGCCCGTTCGCTTCGTCCACTCTGTTCAACAACTATCGGCACATAAGGCATATTCTACTCCTCTTTTTCAGTTATACTTGAATCCGGAGAATTGTCATCTTCCGGGCTCTTTTCTTCTTCAACTCTCTCTTCCGGTTCAACGAATTCATTGTTTTCAAACAAGAAGTCATAGAGCTTCTTCTCTTTAATTCTATTAACGAAGTCATCCTGCTTTGTTACATCAGGGTTCTTTTCCCGGTACTCTTCGGGAGTGAGCTCTAACTCCTCTGCCATCTCATTTATCATGAGATTTTTGTCTTCTTCACTGACTTCAAAATTTAACTTCTCGACCAGATAACTTGTTATGTAATACGCTTTGATCTCGAAGAAAGCAGTCTCTCTGTAATATTCGGCAAGTTCTTCCGGTTTTTTATTGAGCATTCTGGCATAAGGCTCAGCCAGTTTATGAGAATAGTATATTACTGATGAAGGCGGAATGTCAAAGGGATTTTCCTTGATGAGACTTGTCAGAAGAAGAGTCTTCTTTCTCTGAAGATTCTCCTGCTCTATCCGCTTACGAAGGTTTTCCCCGATATCTTTCCGCATCGCTTCCAGAGAATCAAAACCGGACTCTTTCGCCAGTTCCTCAGTTACGTCCGGTAGAATCTTTTCTTTAATCTCCCGGACGTTAACGATTACCGGAACCCCTTCCTTACCGGCGATGTTTGCTGTAGTTTTTAGCTCATCACCTGCCTGGCTTCCAGTTAATGCTTCATTGAATTCTTTGCCGTAATCGTTATCATTCAGGGCTATCTCAAAAGGATTTTGTTCATTCTCTTTGCCATTTTCACTCTCTTCTTCCGGTAGCTTCATGCTGATAACAATGATGTCTTTATCCCGGGCTGGCCGCTCTTTCGTTTCCTCTTTCCCCATTTTTTCCCTGATGTTCTCGATTGTCTCATCTACCATGTTCTCATTAAACTCGACAAGTTTACTCTCTACTTTCATTCCGGTGTATTTCTCGATTACAACAGTCGGTTTAACTTCATAGCGGAAGACCATAACCAGCTCTTTTCCCTTCTCCCAGTCAACACTGACCGGAACTCCCTCATGCAGAGGTTCTATCTCGTTTTCTTTGATTGCGGTTTCATAATAGTCATACACCTTTTCTTTCAGGTAGGCTTCCCTTGCCTGTTCGGCAAAAACGTTTTCCACCATTGCTAAAGGTGCTTTTCCTTTCCTGAAACCGGGTACTACGACATAATTCTTAAACTTATTCAGGACTGTTCGATAATCCTTGGCAGCATCTTCCGAAGGAATGGTAATCGTCATCTCTTTGACGCACTGGTCAATATCTTTAATCTCTAATTTCACTTCAATTAACTCCTTTTTTAACAACATCTGATATTATTTCAGGTGACTCGAGCACCGGTTCAGCTCAGATATTCAGAAACCGGTGTACTCTAACGGTAGTGTTATGGTTTTTCTTATCACGTTTTAATTATCAAACACCTAAGATGATAACATATCGAATTAAGAACTTAATCCCTCAACTCTTACTTTCGGTGTCTGATAATTGGTCTAAATATGGTGCGAAAGGGGGGACTCGAACCCCCATAGGATTTCTCCCACTGGAACCTAAATCCAGCGTGTCTGCCAATTCCACCACTTTCGCAGTAAAAGTGTTTTTACTTTCTCTCTTCAAGATATCTCTGAGGAGGGTTTTAAGCAACAATCTCCTGATCTTATCCTGTACAAATACCGGAAAGATCACCGGTAACTATGATACAGCAGTTCTACGGATTCTCAATTCTATCCAGAATTTGCAGAAATTCTTCCTGCACATCTGTTTTCCCGAGCCGGTAAGCAGATAAGATAACAAACTGCACTGCTTCAACCGACTCATTGTTCAAATCGTACCATTTCCTGGCGTATTCGAACATATCAGCATATTCTTCTTCCTGTTGCAGGGCAGTGAGCAGAAATAACAGAATTTCCTCATCTTCGGGCTCCAGAACGAGCGATTGTTTGAATAACTCGGCAGCTTTGGCAAATCGCTTGCTTTCAAAAGCGGTAAAACCGGCATTAACTATAGCATCATTAAACTGGTTATCTAACTCGAATGCCTTTTCAAAAGCCTCGATCGCCTCATCTGTCTTATCATCCATGTCCCTGTAAACCAAACCCATGTAATAATAATAATCGGGATTATCAGGTTCGATCTCAGCAGCTTCCTGATACCATTTTACCGCTTCCGGAAAATTCTGCTGATTAACATGGTAAAGTGCTAAATTCTGGCGGGAAACAGTGTCATTCTTATCAATACCTGCAATTTTTTCGAAATAACCGGCAGCGGTATCAAATTCTTCTTTCTCCTGGTATATGGAGGCTATCATAATATAGACATTCGTACTGTCCGGGGTAAGCTCCGAAAGGTTATTGAAAAGATCTAATGCTTCCTGTATCTGCTGGTTGGAGAATTTCTCCTGACCTACTTTGAATAATCTTGCCCAGGCTGCTCTTCTTTTTAACTCTGCATCGTCGGCAAATTCCTTGAATTCAGGAAAACTTCCTTTCCCACTGATCTCTTCATAAGCAGCAATAGCTTGTTCATAATGAAGAAAAGCATCGGTATAATACTTTTCTGCCTGAGCAGGCTGCTGTTCTGCATAGTAGAAATAGATATCCCCGGTTTTTTTAAGAGCTTCGATATGTTTTGGACTATCTGCAATGACTTCCAGATATCTTTCCAGGGCTAAATCATACTCTTCGTAGTTCATATAGGTATTACCGGAGCGCATATTAACCCGTGCCTGTCCTGCCAATCTCTGGCTTTCGGGTAAAGACCCTCCTGCGCTGCAGCCGGTTAAGATTATAAGTCCCAAAATTAAAGCTGCCAAGCAGGCATTAAATTGTCTCAGCTTCATAGTTTACCTCCAATCCATGATTATCTGACTAAGATTTTAAAGACTTTTAGTAAGTGCATTTCAGTCAAGTATTTTATCTGACAGTAATGAGGGCAACACTCATCAGGAGCGAGTTTTTTCTCTCATATCCGGAAAAGGGAATAGCACTATCCGGACAGGAAAAAATGTACTGCCCGCATTCTTTTCTCTCTCAGATCCTGACCTCTATATATTCCGTAGCGATGTGATAATTCCCTTCCTGCACGCGCGGCATATCTTCAATGATCCTTTTATATCTGGCAAGCTGGTCTTTCTCATTGACAGAACCGGTCTTGTAGTCCACCAGCAAGATCCTTTTCTCATTCTCATCTATCATCATCCTGTCTATTCTCTGTTCTCTCCCGTATTTATCGAAAACAGTCTTCTCCGTGAGGATCAGACTCCACTTCCGGTCAAAAAGTGTTTTGTTTTCATCGATAAAGAGATTCAGTTTGGCAATTGCTTCTCTGATTGCTCTTTCCGGGATGCGATTTCCATACTTTGCCAGGGTTCTTTTCCGGGCGTAGCTCTTTTCCCGTCCTTCGCCATATTTTATCAGGGAGAGATAATAATGGGCTAAATCACCGTAGAGGCTTTGCTTGTTTTCCAGATAAACTCTGCGGAAATTATGATACAGGTCTTCCTTGTCTTCAGGCTGTTTTCTGAAATCCTTTCTCAGCATCTTCAGCAGATTGCCAATATCTTTCGTTCTGATCTCTTCCCGATTCAGGCTTTCTTCCTTGAAGAGAGGTATTTCTCCAATCTCTTGTATTACCGGATTTGTGGCAAATTCCCCGTTTTCCCTCATTTGGAGAGAGTCGGGTTCCAGATAGTTGATGATGCTTTTCAGGAATAGTTTCTTGATATTGAGTCTCCCCTTTTCCAGATCATCTTTGGAAGGTTCGGCAGCGGCGAACATACCCTCCTTGTTCTCATAAGCCAGAAAGAGGAAGATATTTGCTTTTGCCCTGGTCAGAGCTACATAGATATTGTTCATCTCTTCAAGCAGTTCCTTGTCATCCTGACTGACCTGCAAAGGGTAGTTCATATACTTGAGCAGAGCCGAATAATTATAGCTGATCCGGAATTCCTCCGGTTCGGTAAAGCTCTCATTGAAGCGGTAGAGATAAATCAGTCTGCCCTGATCCTGTCCACCTCTGCCGCTAACATTGTAAAACATGAAGACGTTGTCGAATTCCAGTCCTTTGGCTTTATGCACGGTCATTAGCTGCAAAGAATCTATATTGTCGATATTCGCCTGCCGAAAGTCTTCATTTTTTTCATTATCGGCAAGAAAGCGGAGCAGTCCGGACAGGTTCTTCCGGTAGTCACTCCTGTTCTGAGCCTGGAACTGACTGACGGTTTCCAGAAAGAGGTGCAGATTCTTGACGTTATGCTCTTCTGGGAAATGACCGGTAATATTGAACTCTTTGATGATCATAGCCGTCAGTTCGACCGGATCGCTGTCTGGAGCAAGTTCGAGGAGTTTAACTGTCTTTCTCAGGATTTCACTGGTTCCGCATCTCTCTTTCAGAAGGGTCAGAAAATCGTTTTCTCCCATCTCAGCTAACCGGTGTGTCTCTTCATAGAGGAGAGCTGCTTGCTTCAACTCCGCTGCCGGAAGGAGAGCGACATCAGATCTGAGAAATCTCAGAAGATGGAGAACATCTTTCTCTGCGAGATAGCGGAGAAAATGGATTACCGGTTTTATTGACTGATGTTCCAGAAAGGAGAAAGAAGATTCCAGAAAGTATCCGATCCCATTCTCTTCCAAAACTTCGGCAATTCCTTTCAGTTCTCTGTTATCCCGGGCTAAGACCACACTCTTTGCCGGATCGATCTTTCCCTCAGCAAAAAGAGGTTTGATGACCGTCTCCACAAATTTCTGAAATGGTCCGGAGTCATCTTCACTATTCTCATCAATGACCTTGCTGCTGGTATTCAGAAAATAAAAGCCGAGAAATCCCTCTTCCGATTCGGAGTGGGAAGCGATATCCCCGGCATAGAACCAGTCCAGAGAACAGGCTTGCAGCTCTTGCGAAACGGCGGCAAAGAGACGGTTGATAAAGTTTGTAATGAAGCGGGAGCTCCGGTAAGTCGTATTCAGAGAAGCAGCGTCTTCTGTCTGCAGGATCCGGGGCATGTTCAAAAGCAGTTCCCTCTCACCGTTCCGCCAGCCGTAGATAGACTGTTTTTCATCACCGACCACGATTACTCCGCCGTATTCTTTACTGCCCGAGCCGCTGATGATTTCACTGATAATGGGGAAGAGGAGCTTATGCTGAATGATCCCGGTGTCCTGAAACTCGTCTATCAGCATGAATCTCGTCCGGGCTGAAAGATATTCATAGAAACGGTTGGAGACCGAATCATTGAGCGGATCAATGAGGGAGAGTTCCGGATCATAAAGATAACGGAAGGTGTAATAGGCGATATCGGAGTAGGTAAAGATCTTGTCCCGCATTTTCAGGCGGTCATATTCCTCCAGGATATGATCGGCAAGGAGCAGTATTTCCCTCTCTTCAGTGAGCAGGTATCTATGAAAGATATACCCGCAGAAACTTTGCTGAGCCCGGAGGGCAGAATCTTCCAGCGAAGCTTTCAGATCTTTGTCTTTGATCCCGTTTTTACTCCAGAACCGGAAGCTTTTCGAGAACTCTTTCCAGTTTCTTGCCAGAAAAGACTCCTGGCTGAACAGGTGCCTGATATCATTGAGAAAGGTGCGGCAGTCCTTGTCGGAGACGATTTTCCGGTAACCCGAGAGAAAGCATTTAGCGGCAGGCTGGTCATTCATTCCCGCACTCCGCAGGTAATCACTCAATTCAGCACAGATAATGTCAGCCTCCTGCTGAAAGTGTGTTAAATAATCAGCAGCAGCCTCGTCGTTTGCCTTTAACCCTTCCTCTCCTGTTATTTCCGGATTCTCTTTTCCGCTCCGGATCTTCTCCTTTATCAGATGGAGCAGCCAGCGGTTTTCCAGAAGAGAGAGGATAAGCCGGTCATACTGTTCTATTGTGTTTTTTCCGGCAGTCCGGAAGATCCTGATAAAAGCTTCCGAATCCTTGCTGTCCCGGAAGATATGGTTATAAAGGTCGGGGAGATACTGAGTGTTTATCTCATTATCGATGCGGAAATCGCTGATCCCGGTATAAGGGGCAATAACTGCCTTGAATATGCCGTGCACGAAAGAGTCGATCGTGCTTATCTGGAGTCTGTGTTTATTGACCAGCATCTGTTCATAGACAGTTTTCAGATACTGCAGGTCTTTCTCCTCTACCAGAGTTCCGAAGAGAGTGCTCAGGTTTTCCTGCAGGATCTTCCCTTCTTCGTTACCGCTCAGGAGATTATTGAGATGCTTGAAGATGGCGGAACGGATCTCGGCAGTTGCCTTACGGGTAAAGGTGATCACCAGTATCTCTTCAAATCCGATACCATGGTTCCGGTATTGCAGGAGCAGATTGATAAATTCCAGAGAGAGCCGGTAGGTTTTTCCGGTTCCGGCACTTGCCGTGATGACTTTTCTGAGCGGAACTCCCATTATTCACCTCCCCGGCAGTATTGCAGTTTTTCAGCAGATAGATACTTTCTGAGCAGATCAAGTCTCACTATCTCCGGAAAGAGAAAGAAGACCGGTTTAGGACCTGATCCGGCCCAGCCGTTATGAGTGATTGTCTCCAGCAGGCTGACGAGTTCCTTCAGGAAATCTTCGGTCTTTTCCGCTTTGTCTTTTTTCGGCAGCAGGGAAGAGAACTCTTTCAGTGAATGTTCACTCAGGGAGTAGATATATGACGAGATTCCTCCCCGTTCGTAGATAGATTCTTTTAGCGGAGGGAGCGGCTTTCCCGGTTCGGAGAAGAGATAATGATAGATCAGCTCGTAGATCAGCAGCTGAGTCATCAGATCCTTCGGTCTGTTCAGTTTTCCGGTCTTGTAGTCAACGATAGTCTTGAAGATCTCCTTTCCTTTTTCATCCTGTTCGGAGATGATCAAATCCGCCCGCCCTCTCAGATAGACATCAAAACCGGGATCTGTTTCCTCAGTGTCCGCAAGCTGCCGTAAAAGAGGTAGTCTGCCTTCTGATGCCGGAAACTCCGAAAAGAAGCGGAGATAAGATGCGTTGTGACTGACCATCTTCTCCAGCCGGGTAAAGAAATTCACTATTCCCTCTTCCACGATAGGGAGAAATACCTCTTTGAAGTATTGATAATTATAGGTATGCGGAATCCTGAAATAGAGGTCTTCGGAGTTCAGGACATTATCCCTGTCCTTGTCCAGTATTCCTCCGACCTGTGCCGGCAGCTCCTTCAGGTAACAGGCAGTATCTCCCTTCTCCGGTTTCGGGAGTATCTGCCAGACCCTGTTGATTATCTGGTGAGCTATTGTTCCGGTAAGGAGGGGAGAAAAGGGTCTATGTTCATATTCCTCATTTATCCGGCAGATATTCTTCAGATAGTAGGAAAAAGGTGAATCCTTCAGCAGGGAATAGGAAGAGTAGCTCAGCTTCAGGTATCTCTTTTTCAGATCCTGATCCTGTTCGTAGGGGAGCGAATAAAAGGCGGGGTCCTGCAGGACCTTCCTGTCTGCAAGATAACTGCTCTCCGGCTTTACCCCCTGACGGTAGAAATCGGCATAACCCTCATCACTTATCTCCGTTTCGGTAATACTTATCTCTTTCTCCTTTCCGAGAATGAGCTTCAGCTCCTCGATAAAAGAACTTATCTCGGTGTTCCGGGTCGTATTCCTCTGAGCGAAGAGATATACCCTCCGGGAACTGAGCAGCAGCCGGAAAAAGTAGTATTTCTCCCGGTTTCTGATATCTTCGTAAGTCTTCAGTCCCAGTTTCTGACGTTGCGCCTCAGTGAAAAGAAAAGGGGTGACCCTTGCTCGGGGCAGAATACCTTCCGTAACGTTCAGAACTGCACATTCCTCGCAGCTCAGATTACGGCTGTCTGCCGGAGAACTGATATCTCTGCGGTTCTGCTCCCCTTCATAAAACCATTTGCACCTTTTCGGGCGGAGATAGAGAAGAAGCAATTGCAGGATACCGCTGACCACCGTAAACCGGTTCGTCTTTCTCCCCTCCTGCCAGAATTTCCCGTTATCGATTATTCGCAGCTCTTCGATATGAGAAAAATCGGCAAGTGCCGTGTAGAAAGTCTCGGGAATATCACTGAATTTCCGCTCATTATCGGTAAGGAGTCTGTTCAGAGCAATTCCCCCTTCTCTGTCAATGAGGGAGACAAAGGAACCGATGGAAGCTATCCCCTCCAGCTGGGCGAGTAAATCACGGATCTTTTCCAGACAACCCTTCAGGATCTTTATCTCTCCGGCACCTTTTCTTGTCCGGCTGAAATCGAAGAACTTCAGCCCGGTGTCGAAATAGCGGATATTCTGCCGCAGATATTCATCCAGCAGGGAGAGGATAATTTCCCTGTTTTCCCTCTCCGGTTCGAAATAGGAGAAGAATATCTCCTCCGCAAGGATCTCCTTCAGGGTGATAAGCGGGATCAATTCCCTCCTCTTTCCCGGCTCGGTAAAGATACTCTCCAGCAGTTCCGCTAAACAGAAGAGAAAAACAGAGATACTGCAGTTCAGCATCGGCTCTTTATCCACACCCCGGAAAGCGGTCGGTGACAGGAAACAGGGATAGGAAGTCTGATAGAACCTGCTGTCGAATATCTCGTGCAGTTCCGGTTTCTCATTCAGAAGCTCCAGCAGTTTCCGGTAGAGCGAGAAATCATTCTGAGCGATGTATATCTCTACCGCTTCTGTCTTCCGCTCTTTGGGGTCAAAGACCGGGAAAGAACGGCTTTCCTTCAGCCTGTTTTCCTTCTCGTCCACGTAAGCTTCCGGAAGCTGATAACAGACCGTTACTCCGAATCCTCTTTCCTCAAGAGACCGGAGCAGTCTGTTCTCCAGCTTCGTGTAATAGTGCTGATTGACAAAGATGAAGTGCTCATACCCTTCATAATATTCAAAGGTCAGATTCCCGTCCCGGTAAAGGAATATTCTGTCGGTCAGTGAGTTTTCCCTCTCGTCGTTCAGAAAGTTCAGATAATTCTGCCGGATAGTTAGCATCGATCCGTATAGTCCTGTCTGCCAGTCGAGCAGTTCCTCCCCGGATGCGGAAAAGGTAGCGAGACACCCCTCCGGTTCGATCTCTTCTTCCGAAAACTCTTCCCAGAAGGAGAAGAAGTCAGCGGCAAAACCTATGAACTGCAAGTAGTTCTCTATCTTCAGTTCCTTCTTCTGCCCGGCAGTGAGGGAGTGATAGAGAGCGATGTTACGCCTCTCTTCCCGCAGCAGAGCAGCTTCTGTCACAAACAGGGACTCTTTGAACTCCTCCATCGTCCGGAACAGATTATCCGAAAAGCCCCGCATCTCCTGAAAGCAGCGGATACCCTCTTTCTTCGACCGTTTGCTGGGAAAGACAAATACCGATTTCTCTGCCGGAAACTTCTTTAGAATCTTTTCGGTCAGGTTATCGGCATATTTAAAAAAAAGGTGTTTGCTCATAATCCTTCTTCCTCAAAATAATCCTGCCCCCTCTTCTTTTCTCCCGGACGGTTTCTTACTGCTGCCGCATTGCCGGACATAGAAGAGAGCGGTAAGGTTACTACATATTATATTCCTGACCTGACTGACAAGAAAAAAGTCTTCTTTCTTCCCTTCCTCCCCGGAAAGCCTGTTTAGATTTTGCTCTCATATATATAGGCATTACTCAGTAAAGTCATATTATGAGCGCTTGTAATACCGGAATGTCCGGAATATTTTCTGTCAAAATATCCGCTTTTTTAGGTGTGGCGAACTACCAGCCACCTTCCTGCTATCCATCCGAAGGTTTTTTTGGGGCGGTTCACGAACCACCCACTCCTTGCTAATCCTTCCGCAGGCTTTTGATTCTTATTGTAGAACAAGTTGCTAACTTGTTCCCCGCAATTTCCCAAATTGCGGTACATTTTCCTGCTCTGCTGCCGGTGGACTTGCTGCGCCTTCCGCAGGCTTTTCATTCTTTTTGTAGAACAAGTTGCCAACTTGTTCCCCGCAATTTACCAAATTGCGGTACATTTTCCTGCTCTGCTGCCGGTGGACTTGCTGCGCCTGTCTCTGTCTTTTTTTAATCGTACCCGGAGCTTCCAGCTCTCAGCTTGTTGACAAAGTACCCTCGCTACAAAAATAGTA
>CAYXFD010000002.1:0-203103 GCA_964464175.1 uncultured Candidatus Cloacimonadota bacterium
TAGCGAAATTCCTTGTCGGGTAAGTTCCGACCTGCACGAATGGTGTAACGACTTGGGCACTGTCTCGACCAGGGACTTGGTGAAATTGCAGTGGCGGTGAAGATGCCGCCTACCCGCGAAAGGACGGAAAGACCCCGTGAACCTTTACTGTATCTTGACATTGTGATTTGGTGCGGTATGTGTAGGATAGGTGGGAGGCTATGAATTTGGTGCGCTAGCATCAGAGGAGCCATCGTTGAAATACCACCCTTACAGTATTGAATTTCTAACGAGTGTAGTAATCCTGCATTCGGACATTGTCAGGAGGGCAGTTTGACTGGGGCGGTCGCCTCCAAAAAAGTAACGGAGGCTTACAAAGGTTCCTTCAGGTTGTATGGTAACCAACCAAAGAGCGTAAAGGTATAAAGGAGCTTGACTGCGAGACTGACGGGTCGAGCAGGTGGGAAACCAGGTCTTAGTGATCCGGCGGTTCTGAATGGAAGGGCCGTTGCTCAAAGGATAAAAGGTACTCCGGGGATAACAGGCTGATACCGCCCAAGAGTTCACATCGACGGCGGTGTTTGGCACCTCGATGTCGGCTCAACTCATCCTGGGGCTGAAGAATGTCCCAAGGGTTCGGCTGTTCGCCGATTAAAGAGTTACGCGAGCTGGGTTCAGAACGTCGTGAGACAGTTCGGTCCCTATCCTTCGTGGGAGCAGGAAATTTGAGGGGAACTACATCTAGTACGAGAGGACCGGTGTGGACGAACCTCTGGTGTATCGGTTGTGACGCCAGTTGCATTGCCGAGTAGCTACGTTCGGTCAGGATAACCGCTGAAAGCATATAAGCGGGAAGCCGTCCCCAAAACAGATTTCCCTGAAGAGTCGTTGTAGACTACAACGTTGATAGGTCACAGGTGTAAGCGCAGCAATGTGCTCAGCCGAGTGATACTAATCGCTCGTTTGTCTTTGCGCCTTTTTTTCTCTTATCTCTTATCGAATCACGCAAAATAGTTGTTGGTATGAGGCTTTGGTCTTTATACCGGCACGAACCTTTTCAGAGGTATTCACTCTGGTGGTTATGGAAGTGAGGCTACACCTGTTCCCATCCCGAACACAGAAGTTAAGCTCACTATCGCCGATGGTACTGCATGGGCAACTGTGCGGGAGAGTAGGTCGCCGCCAGAATGAATACCTCTTTTTATTTTACCGGAGAGAAAATAGAGACAAAAAAACAGGGTCCGGTGAAAGACCCTGTCGAGGTTTTGGGTGATCCTTCGATAATCGAAGAAAGCTTATTAATCTGAGAAACGTCTCATGAATGCCGGAATACCGATATCTTCTGATTTAGATGTTTCTTTTTGCTGGGTATAGCTTTTAGTAGTATCAATATCATTTTCTTTGGAATTGCCTATACGTTTGAAAATCTCATTCAACTCACTGTTATTATCATCTTCATTTTTGTAATGGATCAAGTTAGGGTAGTTTTTGTCTTTAAGATGAGCAAGTCCAGTAGCGAATATAGTAACGGCAATTTTTCCATTCATTTCTTCATCGACTACTAACCCGCTAATGATGTTTGCAGAAGGGCCGCTTTCGCTGTTTATGACAGACATTATCTCTTCAAATTCAGTGAATTTCATATCATTACCGATAGTAATGTTTATAAGTATCGATTTACAGCCACTTAAAGAGATATCATCCAATAATGGATTCGAGATGGCTTCTTTGGCAGCTCTTACTGCTCGGTCTTCTCCATCACAGATGCCAGTTCCCATCAGAGCATAGCCCATTTTACCGATTACGGTTTTGACATCAGCAAAGTCGACATTAATGTATCCACTACGATTTATGATATCCGACATTGCTTTAGCCGCATCATAGATTATACTGTCAGCCTTCTTGAAGACATCGAAAATAATCATATCGGCACAAATCCCACTCAATTTGTCATTGGGAATAATTATGTAACTATCAATCTTTTCTCTTATTCTGGTCAGTCCGGTTTCAAAATTCTGTTGCTTTTTTAATCCTTCCTGGGCAAAAGGACTGGTAAAGATCCCGAGTGTTAAAATATCCATCTCTTTGGCCAATTCTGCTATTATTGGTGCAGCACCAGTTCCCGTGCCTCCTCCAAAACCGGCAGCAATGAAAAGCATATCTGTGTCTTCCAGGACGCTTCGCAACTCATCCAATGACTCGATAGCCGCCTCTTTGCCGATTTCAGGATTATTTCCTGTACCGTGTCCCCGGGTAATTTTCTGCCCAAGTTGAACCTTGATCTTAGCTTTAGATTTTTTCAAGTCCATTACATCAGTATTAGCAACAATAAACTCAACACCCTGAATACCCTTATCGATCATAGTATTAACGGCATTTCCGCCGGCACCCCCTACACCGATTACTTTAATAGTTGTTGAAAAGAAATCCGGGCTTTGATCAAATTCTATCATCTTTACCTCCAGTTGGTATGTTAATGCTTTCTACCTGACTTTGCACGGATAATAATACCCATCCCTTGGTCAGATAAGTCTCAATAATTAATTACTAAAAGAAATCAGCAATATTTTCATAGATTGTTCTAATGATTTGCTTAAAAGTATGGAGAGCGCTGTTCGTAGTAGAGACCATTTTATTTTCATTATCCGGTTCCTGCTGTTGCTCTGATGCACAATAGAGAAGACCGATTGAAGTGGAGTATCTCGGGTCTTTAAGGTGTTCGGTAGGATTACTTACTTTATCAAGATTGGGATAACCAATTCTAACTGGCATATTGAATATTTCTTTAGCTAAAACATCAATATTGGTCAGGAGAGAGGAGCCTCCAGTTAATATGAGCCCTGCAGACATGTATTCATCGTACTTAACGTTTGTTATGGAACGGTAGGCAATTTCAAGGATCTCTCTCATTCTACTTTCTATGATCTTGATGAAATACTTCTTCTTTTGCTTTCTGGTCTGTCTTCCCCCCATTCCTTCGACTTCGATAACTTCATCATCATCCATCTCAGAATCAATAACATCACCGATCTCGATCTTAATTTTTTCAGCAAATTTCTGCGTAGTTGTTAAACCGAGAGCAATATCATTGGTAACATTGTTTCCTCCCAATGATCTTACCAAGCTGAAGCGGATACTATTCTTAAAAAATGCTGCTATATCTGTTGTGCCGCCTCCGATATCGACAAGAATACAGCCTAATAACATCTCATCTTCAGTCAGTACTGCTTTACTTGTTGCAATCGGCTCCAAAACAATCTTCAGTGATTTATAACCTATTAAGTCGAAACATTTATTGACATTTCGGACAGCATTTACGTCGGAGAGGATAACATGAACGTGAGCAGTCAGGATATATCCGCTCATATCTACAGGATCTATGATGTTATCCTGATTATCTACTTCAAAATATTGAGGGATCGAATGGATTATTTTCTGACTTTTATCTCCTTCCTGAGTTATCACTAATTCTTCGGCGGTTTTGATCACTTTTTCGATATGTTCAGGTGTAATTTCAATAGGCTCACCCCTTATCTGATCAGTTATAGATAACCTGCTAATTGCATTCTTACTTTTGATATGTTCTCCGGCAATACCGACATAGATATTGGAGGCTTTTGTCTCTGCCTTTGTTTCAGCAGCATCGAGTGCATTTTTAATTGATTCGGAGGTTTTCCGGATATCTTTGATCATACCGTTTTCCATTCCGAGAGAAGGATTTGAACCTGTTCCCTTGATCTCAAGACTACCATCGTCTTTAAGTTCGGCTATGATGACATTTATCTTTGTTGTTCCTAAATCAACAGCAGTAATAATCTCTGAGCGTTTCATTTTGTTCCCCTTGATCGAATAACGACTTGATCTTTAAACTTTAAATCCAGATAAGTGTAGGGTTCTATTCCTAAATTCTCCATGACAAATTTCAGTTTATGCAGTCTATTGGAGAAGTCTTCCTTTCCGAGACAAATATGACTTCCTGTATGCAATTCTATAAGAAATATCTCTTCTTTCAGCTGATAATACTCTGAAATGAATTTGTCATTGATGTTACTCAGTAATACATGATTATGCAGATCATATACTTTATCGACGAATACGTCTTCTAATATTTCTCCCATGACCAAATCTTCAAGTTTGATAGTTGTGTGAACAATTGGTAGATCTTCAGTCAGATAAAAACCCTGTTTTTTTGAATTATCGCTAGTGGTGCTTGTGTTGCTATAATTAGTGAAAGGAGTTGCCAGTATTCTTTTCTCTTTATCTAAGGGTATCAAAACTCCCTCTACTGTCTTAACATAGAGAAATCCGGCTCTTTCCTGGACAATGATCTTCAATTTACCAGGTATTATTCTGCGAATCTTTATTTTTTCAATTCTCACAATATTTTCGTACTTATATGTGATTGTCCTCACAGGTATTGCAAATAGATTAACCCCGACGAATTCGGAGGCCAATTCTCTGAGGAATTCTCTTTCCAAATGCTCATTACCGGAGATATCAATGCTCTTGATGTTGAAAAGGTCCATCTTCTTGATAACAGAGTTTAGACCCCAAATAGTTACAACAAGCAGAAGGACGATCAGAAGAAAGAAGATTACATAACGGCTGTTACCTCTTCTTTTTCTGCTGCTCCTTTTGGGGACAGCGGGAGAAACATCCCTTTTGAGAATGTTCTTTTTATTCTTACTATTTCTGCTCTGAGAGTTAAACATCATTTTTGCTCTGTAAAGAATTAATAAGTGCTTCTCCATACTTGAATATGTTTCCAGCACCTATTGTGATCACTAGATCACCTTGTTTAACAATTGAAAGGACTTCATCTACTATTTTGGAATTGTCACTGATATAGGTTACGCTTTTATGTCCTGCTTTAATGGCAGCGTCTGCTATAATTCTACCTGTGATTCCAGGTATTGCTCTTTCTCGTGCGGGAAAGACCGGACAGACTAATAAGATATCAGAGTTAAAGAAGCTCTGTCCGAAATCGTCACAAAAATCTCTTGTCCTTGAATAAAGATGTGGTTGAAAAATTGCGATGATACGTCTGTTAGAACTATCTCTAATCCCTTTCAAAGTAGCGATAATCTCAGTTGGATGGTGAGCATAATCATCATAAATAAAGATATCATTTACAAACCCCTTCTTTTCGAACCTTCGATATACACCATTGAAGGATTCTAATCCTCTCTTTATCATGGAGAAATCTATATCGAGTTCTAAGGCAATAGCTATAGCTTGAAGTGAGTTTTGAATATTATGGACACCTGGTATGTTAATCTTGGCCCTGCCAAGCAGATTCTTTTTACAGAAAACATCAAACTCCGACTCAAATAAGTTGTCCCGGCTGGTATTGATGACAGAGGTTTGAGAAGATTCAGGTAGTAAGGTGTCTTTCATAGTAATGTTTTCGGCTCGAATATCTGCTTCTGGGGAGAGACCATAGGTAATAGTCCTTTTAGTCAACAGAGGGAGAACTGACTGCACTCCCTTGTCATCATAACAGGCAATAATACAGCCAAAGAAAGGTACTCGGTTGGCATATTCTATGAATGCTCTCTTTATATCATCCAGATTTTCATAGCAATCAAGGTGGTCGGCCTCAACATTTGTTATTCCCGCAATAATGGGGGAGAGAGAGAGAAAAGAACGGTCGTATTCATCTGCTTCCACTATAATATATTTTCCTGCTCCCATGACATTGTTTGAACCGAAATTTTTGACTTTACCCCCAACTATGACTGTTGGATCAAGATTTGCTTCTTTCAACAGTAATCCTATTATCGAAGTGGTTGTCGTCTTCCCGTGTGTTCCGGCAATAGCTATTCCGTAGCTCATCCGCATTATTTCAGCAAGCATCTCAGCTCGTCTGATAACCGGAATTTTTTGTTCGAGGGCAGCTGATACTTCCGGATTGTTGTTTCTCACCGCTGAGGATTTAACTACAACGTCAGCATCTTTTATCAACGCGGGGTCGTGTCCTTCCTTAATCAATATTCCGATGCTTTCCAAATGATCAGTTACTTCTGTTTTATGCAGGTCAGATCCGGTAATGATAAAACCTTGATTATAAAGGAATTCAGCAATTCCGCTCATTCCAATGCCACCAATACCGACAAAGTGAATCTTCTTGGTTCTTCCTAACATGCTTTAATCCTTATTGTTTTTACTTGGTTTCGTCGTATCTGAGAAGTCATTTAACAAATCATCAACAATGGTCTTGGCAGCGGTAAGATGGATGGAGTTTTGGAGCTGACTGCAAAATTCATTCAATTCATTATTTACAGACTGGATAGTTTCTTTTAGTAGGGATGGTGTTAGAATGTCTTGTTTAATGACGACACCCCCTTTATTCTCTTCCTGAGCTTGGGCGTTAAGATATTGATGATTACCAGGCGAATTGGAGAGCGGTATTATGATTGCCGGAATACAGTTAACCTCAAGTTCAGCTAAAGAAAGAGCTCCGGCTCTCGTTATGGCCATATCACTTCTTTGATAGATATCCGGCATAGCAGAACTGAACGGAAAAACAGTGAGTCTGTTATCTTCCGAAATCAACACCTCAGCAGCCGACAGAGATGGTTCTTTCTTCCAGGTGTAACAGCTATTCAGAGATTCTGAGATGCGGGGATAGTCTCTACTGCCGGTCTGCCAGAGTAGATTCAAATCCATATCCATGATATCCTGCATTATCGCTAAGACACAATCATTAATTGTTCGGGCACCCTGACTACCTCCCAAAACTAAAAGTGTTTTTCTTTGGTTAGTTGCCTTTCTGTTTCTCGAAGAAGGCAGCCGCTCAAGGAGGCTATTTTGGAGAGGATTCCCGGTATATAGGCAATTAGATGGGGGGAGATATTTTTTAGCCGAATTATAACCGAGATAGATCTTTTTCGCTTTTTTGCTTAATACTCTTGTGGTCAAACCGGGATAGCTGTTTTGTTCCTGAAGATAGAAAGGAATGTTCTGCAGAGTTGAACATAACATAACGGGTCCGCTGACGAAACCACCAGTACCAATACAGGCATCAGGTTTGAATGTACCGATTATCTTTGTACTCATCAACAGGCTTTTAGCTAACTTATAGGGGAAAAGAAGGTGTCTAATTGTTATACTACGGTACAATTTCTGCACATCAATTGTTTTGAAAGGGATTTTTCGCTCATGACAGATCCTCTCTTCCATGCTCTTAACGTTACCGACAAAAAGTATTTCGATGTCATGACCCTGTATTCTTTCAGCTAATGCTAATGCCGGAAAGATATGTCCACCTGTACCACCTGCCGTTATGATAACTCTCTTTAGCATGCTCTCCTCTCAGCGGTAATGTTTAGAAGTAATCCGATACAGAGTGAATTTGCAACCAGTGAAGTTCCTCCATAGCTGACAAAAGGCAATGTTACTCCGGTTGAGGGGAGAGCAGAAATAGCAACTCCTATGTTCACAAAGGCGTTAAAGAAAATGTTCAGTGTCAATCCGATCCCAGCCAATTTCAGGTAGAGATTATTCACTCTCCAAGATTTAAAAAGACCCCGGAAAAGGATTACACAGTATAAAGAAAAAATTATTATTGCCCCTATGAATCCAAATTCTTCTCCTATTACACTGTAGATATAATCAGTTGTTGGTTCTGGCAGATAATAATTCTTTGCCTGCCCGAAGACTGAGGAGGTACCCCATAAGCCTCCTTGGGATAAACTGGTGAGACTCTGTTTTATTTGATAGTCATCAGCGGTAATATGAGAGACATCTTTATTCATCAGTTTATGGAACAATGAATATCTACTGTAGATCTCCATTCTTGAGCTGCGATAGGAAGCGCCATAAGTTAGAATTCCAGCACCCCCAATAAGAATGATAAGGATTATTAACATCATAGTCAGCAGTCTTATTCTTGATATCCATAAAAGTGAAAACAGGGTAGCTGAAGAGATGATTATCGTGCTGAAATGCTGCTGTTTTAGTATTACAGCGAAAGATATAAGCGATAGAACGATCAATGGTTTGAAGTTTTTAACGAATCCCTTGGGAAATGAATCCGGAATGCTTTCTTGTTTTTTATCGAGATAGTGGGCAAAATATAGGACTAACATAATCCTGACAAAGAGACTGGGTTGGAAGTTAACTCCCATAAAACTAAAACTTCTTGTTGCACCTTTGATCTCTCGTCCAAAAAAAAGAACTAAGATCATTAAGATAATGTTTATAACTGTCAAAAATGGTACCAGCCGGCGCAGTTTTTTTAAATCAATAATGGTAAAGGCATAGAGCATAGTTGCTAATGATATACAAGTCCAGAGTGCCTGCTTCATAAAGGTAATCATATTTGATTCAGTCACCGAGCTGATATTGAGATTCATATATAAGCCGAAACTGCACAGTATCAAATACGATATGAGCAGGGTCGTATCGAAATTAACGATCCTGTTTTTTATTTTACCCTTAAGAGCATAATCATTCTTCATTTCGTTTTAATTCCTCAACAATTGTTCGAAACACTTCTCCTCGATGTTCAAAATTTCGATACATATCATAGCTTGCACAGGCGGGAGATAAGATAATGGCATCTCCTTCGGCGGCATTATTAAAAGCTGAATGAACTGCCTGTAAAAGAGTCTGGTGCATCGTTACTCTTCCGTTGATAGACTGAAATGCTAATCTCATATTATTTTTTGAGTTACCAATCAGATAGATTCTTTTGATCTTCTCTTTAAGGTAAGGTAACAATACGGAGTAATCTTCTCCCTTTTCATAACCACCCATAATGACATGTAATGGTTTAGAGAAGGCTGTTAAGGCGTACCTCACCGCTTCGGTATTAGTAGCTTTAGAATCGTTGATAAATTCAATTCCATTTATCTCTCCTACATTTTCCAGTCTGTGAGGGAGAGGTGTAAAGGTTCTCAGAGACTCTGTTATCACATCGATATCAGATACTTCATCACTAACTGCAAGAAGGGCAGCCAGCATATTCATTCTATTATGTATCCCGGGTAGTTTTGTTTCTCCCACATCAATCTTGCTTTCTGCTGTCGTTCCATTCAAGGTTCTATTCCATTTTATTATGCTATCAATCAAATATGCTGCTTCCTTAGATTTTTCCGGAATAAGTTGCTGGTTATGAGCAAAATATGCCTTTCGGGAGATGATTCTATCTTCCTTCGACCTGATAATTCTGTCGCCAGAATTGAGAATTGCTTTATGGCTTTCTTTTTGATTCCTGAAGATGTTCATCTTTGCCTCGACATATCTATCAAGAGTCGAATGACGGTCGAGATGATCTTCTGAGATGTTTAATAACACTGCTGTCTCTGCTTGAAACTCTTCAATTAGCTCAAGTTGGAAACTGCTCAACTCTAAAACCAGATAATCAAACCCTCTTTTTTCTATGGGAAAAGAAGTTAGAGAGTTACCGATGTTTCCCGCCAGAAGACTCTTATAACCGGCGTTTTTTAAGATGTGATGAATAAGACTTACGGTAGTGCTTTTACCGTTAGAGCCAGTGACAGCAATTATCTTGCTACTTTTATCTTTTATTTGATAACCGAACTCGATCTCGCTGATAACCTTGACATTTCTCTGACGAGCTTGGTTGATTATCGGCAGTGACGTGGGTATTCCCGGACTAACGATCATCACATCACAATCAAGAATCTTTGCTGTATGACCTCCAAACTCGCAATGTGGTCTAAGTTTGAGCCAACACTCTTCATTGTAAGAAGATAAGATCTCTTGTTTACACGTCTCTTCGGTTTTTATCTCACTGATGAAGAATTCGCCACTATGTTCCAGAATCTTCAAAGCACTTGAGACACCGCTCCGCGCTAAACCCAATATTCCAAATTTCAATTCTTTTATCTTCATTTGCCCTTCAGGTGTTTTATTAACGGAGTTTAATGGTTGCCAGTCCTAATGCTGCAAATAGTGAGGCTACGATCCAAAACCTGACTACAATTTTCTCTTCAGGTATTCCTTTTTTTTCGAAATGATGATGCAAGGGAGCGCAAAGAAAAACTCTCTTTCCTGTTCCGGTTTTTATCCGGGTGAATTTGAAATAGTATCTCTGGATGATAGTTGATAATGCTTCCAGAACAAAGATTCCACAGACAATAGCGAAAAATATCTCCTCTTTAAGCAGGAGAGCTAAGGTTGCCATTATTCCTCCCAGGGTTAGAGACCCGATGTCTCCCATAAATACCTGAGCAGGTTTGGAGTTGAACCAGAGGAAACCTAAAAGAGTTCCGATTATCGCCGCTACGAAAACAGTCAGCTCACCAGCTTCCTTAATAAAGCTCAACTGCAGGTAGTCAGCATGATTAATATTTCCTTTTATATAAGCCATTGCCCCAAGAGCCAAAGCTGCTATTGCCAGAGTTCCTCCCGCTAATCCATCGAGACCATCCGTTATATTAACTGCATTAGAGGTACCAACGATCATTATTACGACAAAGGGAAAATAGAACCAACCCAGATGAAGCATAAAGTCTTTGAAAAAGGGAACACTAATGGTAGTAAATGCCTGTTTATCAGAGGAGGCAAAATAGATGGCAAAAACTACGATCAGAGAGATAGTTATCTGTCCGATTAGTTTGTAACGGGCGATTAATCCTTTTTGATATTTAAGCAGATTTTTCAGATAGTCGTCGATAAAACCGATGCCTCCTAACCAAAAGGCTACTAATAGCATAATCAAGACATAACTGTTAGTTAAATTATTCCATAAAAGAGTAGCCAGAAGTAATGCTGTCAGTATGATCAGTCCGCCCATTGTCGGAGTACCGTTTTTTGCTTTGTGAGTTTCTGGAACATTTTCATTAATGGTTTCAACCACGTTGCCTTTTTTGAGCATGCGAATCATTTTGGGGCCTATAAACAAAGAAAAGATCAAGGCTGTCACAAAGGCAGCAATGGCTCGAAAAGTAACATAACGAAAGACATTGAAGAGAATCGATACTTCAACTAATGGGGCAAAGAGATGATAAAACATTATAACCTACCTTTGATTTTTTCCAGATGAACACCATGAGATGCTTTCAGGAGTATCACTGCTTTTTTATCAACACTGTCCAGGAAACCGGATGAGATGAGTTCAGCTGTATTTTTAAAGAATTGATCCCCACCGAAATGTCTTGCTTGATTCCCAACCCCTATAATTCGAGGTTGCTCTCCGGTGTTTGAAATGTGTTCTCTCAAATATTCACCGATCTCACGATGAAAAGAAGCTGAATTCTCACCAAGTTCTAACATATCACCCAAGATTGCTACATGGGATCTCTCAGGTTCGTATGCTAACCAATAATCAATAGCAGCTTTCATACTAACCGGGTTAGCATTATAGCAGTCAGAAATAACTGTTCTTCCTCCACTTTCGAAGACCTCCATCCTATCTTTGAGGGGAAGCGAATCTTCTAATCCGACCTGGATCTCAGTCTTACTTAGACTTAGTTTTAAGGCTAATACCACAGCAAAAGCTGCATTATAAACATTGAACTTAATATCGCTTGCTATGGAGTACTTTTCTTGATCGATCAGAAAAACACTCCGTTCTTTATCAATTGAGATCAATTCCACCCCAACTACTTTCTCAAGATAACTCAGGTATTTCTTTCTTTCAAAGTCAATTCTGATTAAGTTACCCGCTAATTTGTCGAATAGTTCGTGATTTGCTGGGATTAAGGCAAACTTTTTTACTTTCTTTAACATAGAACTCTTTTCGCGGAAAACACCTATTAAATCACCGAAAAATTCTAAATGCGACGGCCCTATGTTAGTTATGATTCCGATATCAGGTTGACAAGTATCAGCCAAAACCTTGATCTCTCCGAAATGATTCGAGCCAATTTCTATGATGGCATAGTCAGTTTCAGGTTTTAAACGCAGGATAGTTTTGCTTACCCCGAGAAGATTATTCTCGTTAGCATGATTCTTCAGGACATTACTTTTTCGACTCAGAATATTGTAGCAATATTCTTTCGTTGTTGATTTTCCACTGCTCCCGGTTATAGCTATTACTTCGGCTTTGAACAGAGAACGGTACTTTTTTGCAAGGATACCGAATGCTGTCTGGGTGTCGGAAACTCTTATCAATAGTTTTTCAGGTGAACTATGAGCATCCTCTTCGAAGGCTGGTTGAGAGTTGTCAGGAAATGATCCTTCGCTTTGGGAAGACTTCTTGGGAAACACATAGTCTTCATCCACCACAGCCCAGTTGTTCTCAAACTTTAGGGCTTCAGAGACAAAGTCATGGCCGTCAAAGTTTTCACCTTTCAGGGCAAAAAAGACCGAATCGTTATTGATTGTTCTGGTATCGCTGGAAACATAAGAGATTTTCCGGTTCTGGGAAGACAAGATTTCTTTGCTCAGAACGGGATCATAGCTCCTTAGACAATCACACATTTGCTGGGGTTGATTTTGTTTTTTTCTGGTAGCAGAAAAGGTATTTATTGAGCAGAACCCCATTAGTAAACGAAGTTGCAGCAGATCTAAGGGAATCGTCAATTTGATAGTGGAAGGAGAAGCTTCTTCATAATCGATTTTGTTGAAGAGATTAGTTCCTTGCTCGGAACTGGATTTCGGCTTATTGCCTTTATCTCGTCTTAAGATAGCATTCTGAGCTTCTTGATAATCGTTAAATGGTATTCTCTCTTCTGCCAGTTCCTGGTAATTCTCATGACCTTTACCGGCTATCAATACTACATCTTCTTTAGCTGCTAAAGATACAGCTGTTTTAATGGCCTCACGGCGATTGGTGACGATCCAATATCTCGCACTGAGGGGAAGATGTTCAACCATGTCGAATAATATGACTGCCGGGTTTTCTTTGCGGGGATTATCCGAAGTTAGAATTACCAAATCACTGTATTTTAATGCAGAATCTGTAATCTCTTTTCTTTTCCCCCTATCTCGATCACCTCCTGCTCCAACAACAGTAATAAGCCTCCTCTGAGCTTTAAAGGAAACCTCACTATTCTGGGGAGCGAAAATTCCTGACAGGATACTACGAAGTGTTTTGCATACATTCTCTATAGCGTCAGGTGTATGAGCATAATCAATATAGCAGGAAAAACCGGATTGATTTTCAACTCGCTGTAATCTGCCGCTTATAGATGTAGGCAAAGAAGATATAATCTTTTCCAGAGCAATTTCGTTGTTTATTAGTTTTACAGTCGAAATAGCAGCTGAGAGGTTAAAGGCATTATGCTCTCCCAGTAACGGTGTGCTTATCCTAAAGAGAGTTCTCTTTTCATTTAGGATTTCATCTGCAAAACTCTCATTGAATTTCAACTCAAAATCAGTTTCTGATAAGTCATTTTTGATGAGAGAGAAAGAAACTTCAGCTTGTTCATCATAGCTATTTGAAGACTGTTCGATTGCCTTGTCCTGTAGTTTTTTTATTGATATCGAGTATTTGGGGCTTGCTATTTCCCGGAACAGTCTTTTCCCGTAACTATCATCAGTGTTGATCAGAGCTACGCCATTTTTCTCCTTCAGATAAGTAAAGAGCTTCTTCTTAGCCAGGTAATAGTTTTCCATAGTGCTATGGAAATCCAAGTGGTCCCGGGTGAGATTAGTAAAAATCGCTAAATCGAATTTCAAACAATATACCCTATCCAGATTTAGAGAATGAGAGGAAACCTCCATAACTACATATTTTACATCCTTGTTCACCATCTCCTTTAGAATTTGATTCAGTTCAGTGATATCGGGAGTAGTTCGTTCCAGAGGAAAGTGCTCACCATTGATCGAATAACCAAGAGTTCCTATTGTACCGGCACTCATTCCGTTTTTGATCAAGATACTCTCGATGATCTTAACTATAGAAGTCTTGCCATTGGTACCGGTAACACCGATTAGTCTTAGCTTTGCTGAAGGATCATTAAAATAAAGAACTGCTAAAGATGCTAAAGCTTTCCTGGAATTGAAGACGATGATCTGTTTCACTTCATTATTTAAGGATAAATGTGTTAATTCTTTCTCAACGATCAGTACATTGACTCCTTTTCTTACAATCTGATCAGCATATTCGTGACCATCGTAGGAATTCCCCCTGATACATATAAATGAGGGTAGCTCTGCCGTTGTCTGTTCTCTTCGTAACTCAGAGCTGGAAAAACCTGAGAGTTCTCTGGAGTCCGTCAAAGGATATAGAACAGTTTTTGTGTAATCTCCCTTCGTAATGTTCAGAGTGTGACTCAAGATACCATATTTTTTTAACTGGCCAAGCAGAGAGTCAATTTTGATTACCATCATTGATTTATTCCTGCCGGAGTGTTAACTCTAATTGTTTTTGGCTTTGTAACATCTTTCTAAGCATCAGGCTATCCTCTCCCTTAATTTGCCTTGACTATGCACGTTAATCCGTATTCAACAGGTTTTCCAACCGGTATTGATTGAGAAAAAACAATACCTTTACCTTCCACCTCAATATTTATTTGCTGCTTTTTTGCTTCCTTTACAGCTTGTCTGAGGGTTAGGCCAATCAGGGATGGCATTTTCGAGATCAGTTCCGATTCATCTGTATTAACCGTTTCCTCTTTCTTCATAATATCCGCAACAATGACAACTGTCTGATTTTTATCGAATTTTATCTCATGCTTGGGGAATTGATTAACTACTACACTATTATCTGATTCAACTACACCTGTTAACTGATAGTTGATATTATTCTTTGCTAAAACATCTTTGGCTTTGCTCAGCTCGAGACCTAAAAGATCAGGCATACTAACTATTGACATCTCCTGCATTCTTAACTGAGGAACTATTCGGCAATCGGGTAAAGCCAGGATCTGTTCGGTGATTTTTCTGAAGGTAACAACTGCTGACATGGAGGCGTAATGATAATAATACTCCGGCTCATCATACAATACTAATCCCACAAACTGGGGATCTTCTGCCGGAAAGAAACCAACAAAATTCGAGATGTAACTATTCCTGCCGTAACCGGCCTGACCATCTGATTGTTTTTCAGCGGTTCCTGTCTTACCGGCAATGGAAATGTAAGGGAGATTAGTACTTGTTGCTGTACCATATTCAACTGCTCCTTGCAGATATGTCTTTAGCGTGTCTAAACAGGATTTATTGGATACAGTTCTAATTCGGCGAGGTTTGTTTCTTTTCACCACCTGATCATTCTCATCAGTGATCATTTTAACAAGATAAGGTCTCATTAGGTTCCCATCATTAGCTAAAGCAGCATAAGCTGTTATGAGTTGAAGAGGAGTAACAGCTATTTCCTGCCCAAAAGAAATTGAATGTAGAGAATAACCCTGCCAATCTCTCACCTTTCTCAGTAAGCCTGCTGTTTCACCGTAGATATCTGAACCCGTTCTGTTACCGAATCCAAATGCAATCAATTGTTCATACAAATAATTGGCTCCGATCCTATCCGCAATTTTGCATGTTCCCACATTACTTGAATGTACCAGTACATCTTTGAACGAAAGATCTTCAAATGGATGAGAGTCCTTGATAGTTCGTTTGTGTTCTGTCTTATAGGTCCGGCAATCAATAATATCGGTAGTTTTAAACATTTTTTTTTCTAAAGCGGCTAAAGTAGTAAAGGGCTTTATGGTTGATCCTGGTTCAAACATAAAAGAAGCAGCCATATTAGCCATAACACGGATTTCCGAGGGATTGTAGCGGTCATCTGAAGAAGAAATGTTTGATAAGGCTAATATTTCTCCCGTTTTGGGATCCATTAAAATCGCGATAGCATTTTTAGCCTTAAACGTCTCAATATCCTCTCTGAGATTCATTTCGACGATTTCCTGTATTCTGGTATCTATAGTTAAAACTAAGTTGTTGCCGTTAGTAACACGCTGTTTCCCTAAATTTGGTATCAGGACAGGATTGTTTCTCGCATCAAAGAGACGCATTTGCCATCCATAAGCACCACTTAAGTCCTCATCATAAGTGGCTTCAATCCCACAGATTCCTTGTAATTGACTCAAAAGGGCATCCGTACCAGAATCTTTGGTGTTTCTCACAGCACCTAACAGTCTTGCAGCCAATTCACCCTGCGGGTAAACCCTTTGCTGAAAACTGAAGCTTGTTACTAATCCCCGATGGATTTTGTGTTCTTTTAACTGCCGCTCAATTAAGACGATCTCAGATTCGCGGATTCTGTCTGAGAGGTAGATACTTGCACCGCCACCGCTACTTTTCAGTCTGCTTAGGACATATTGATGGCTCAAAGAGGATTGTGATGAGATAATCGAGGCTATAAGACTGTAATCTTCTGACAGCAGCTGATTGTTGTTATCCTGGTAACTCTTCAGAGTAGAACGATCATAATCAATCTGGTAGAATTTCGCTGTTCTGACTAATAGTTCTTGATTTCTGTCAAAAATATACCCACGGGTAGCAGTTTGAATCTCTTTTAACGGGGTGTATCGAATCTGTCTTTCTCTCTCAAGATTATGAGGATCAAGCATTTGTACTGCAAAGAGATAAACAGCCCATAAGAGAATAAGGATACAGTTTGAGATAACAAACAAATAAAACCTCATTCGCATCCCTTTTGCTTGATCCATAGCTGTTGTTTATGAGTTAATTAAGTTTGGTAAGTGCGGCAGCAGAGGGGATGATATGGTCAATAAGAGTGAAGGCTTTTCGATTATCTCTGCTGTTGTCATGGATTATTTGAACATGTTCGGGGTCATTACTCAAGAAAACCATACCAAGTTTCTCAGAGGCAATACTTACAACCCGTGAATATGTCTGTAAATCGTAATATTCTGATTTGAGATCTTTATTGATTGCTCTCTCTGAATTCAATTCCCTCATAATATTATAGTTCTCACGCGCTGTCATGACAACATCATTTTTTAAACTGTAATGAGCAAAGATAGATAACAAGATAAGGAATCCTAATAAAAAGAACTTCGGTTTCATATATCCTCCTAAATTCTCTCTGCAACTCTCATTTTTGCAGAACGAGCTTTTCGGTTTTCAGTGATTTCATCCTCTGAAGGTTTTAAAGGTTTTTTAGTTATTTGTCTTAATCTCTGGATCTTTCCACAAACACACTTGGGGAATTTCGGTGGACAGACACAATCCTTAACCTCTTCAACAAAAATCTGTTTCACTATTCTATCTTCTAAACTATGGTAAGAGATAACAACAATTCTCCCACCGGGGTTTAACATTTCTACTGAATCATATAATGCCGTGCGCAGGGCTTCTAATTCTCCATTGATGTAGATTCTTAGTCCCTGAAAGACCCTTGCCTTGGCTTTAATTTTGAAGGCAGAACGGGTATTGCGGTCAACGATTTCGGCTAACTCAGCCGTTGTTTCTATCGGTTTGATACTCCTTTTCTTTTCAATACCACGGGCAATTCTTAACGCCTCCCTTTCTTCTCCGTATTCCCTTATAATTGATGATAGTTCGGCAACCGGATACTTGTTTACGACATGATATGCTGTCAGTTCGTCTTCTTGATTCATTCTCATATCTAATCTGCCATCAAGATCAAAACTCATTCCTCTTGATGAAGTTGAGATTTGACTATATGAGACCCCTAAATCGAAAAGAATACCATCGATCTTGGTTATTCGTTCCAGAGCCAGACGAGTTCTGATATTGACAAAGTTATCATTAAACAGCTTTAGCCGTCCCGGATACTTCTCTTCATTTTTCCGGCAGAAGTTAATCGAATCCTTGTCCCGATCAAATGAATAGAGTTTTGTTGTTTTGTTTGCTTCTAAAACTGCAAGTGAGTGCCCGCCACCCCCCAGAGTGGCATCTACATAAACTCCATAATCTTTAATAGCTAAAAAGGAGACGGCTTCCCTGAGCATTACAGGTTGATGATATTCTGTCAGCAATGACTTTGTCACTGTTTCTCCTTTCGTCTGCTCAATAATAAGGATATCTAAATCCAGATTTACAAATAAACGAAGTTAAAATTGCTTATTTTTTTCTTTGACGGTAGTTGATTGGTTTGAATTTTTTCGAGTGAAATTGTAACTGCTTTTTTCTCTCTTCTCGGTACTTATCGGGATTCCAGAGAGAGATATAGTCTCTTTCTCCTTTGATAATGACTGAGTCCTTAATTTCGACATCTTCTAACAACAAACTGTCTATTCTTATCCTTCCCTGTCCTTCCAGTTCTCTTTTGGGAAGAGCAAAATCTATTAAACTATTCATAAATAGCAAATCTTCTTCATCTCCGTTCTTAAGCTTGTCGATCATTGCGTTCCAGTTATCTAAAGGAAACACAGCCAAATTGGTTCCTTCAGCACCCATTGTCACAACAACTGTTTGTTTAGAGGCAGCGCTAAAATTCTTCTTAAAGACCGCAGGAAGGGTTATTCTGTTATTATGAACAGCGTTTTCGAAAACACCTAAAAATTCTCCGGACATTTGACCTCCAGTCACCTTCAAAAGAAATACTGTGACATTTTTAGCAATTATTTGCCAATCACATCCAAAATTTGCCCAAGATATTCTTGACGTCAAGCTCTTTTTTTTTTTTACGAATCTTTTTTGGTATCTTCCTTCAGAAATCGACTTCTTGTAAGGGGCTAATCATATGCCAGACAATAAAATAGCCTCAATGAATAATAATGTCTGACGAAAAAAAAAACTTTCATTTCCAAACAAATTCAGGAGATCTGGAATTTTCATCATCGTCTTCATAAGAAGCTTTTTACCCTTTCTTAAATCTCTATTGTAAGTCGTTACCGACGAGTTAAGATTAGGCATAATAGTTACAGTCTGGTAAGGGAAAAGCATTCAATCGAGATGATTGAGCAACAATGATAGGTGGTGCTTTCCAACAGAGATGCTCTTAGGTAATCGAAGGAAGGTTTTAGTGATTCTTTTCAGATCAATCATGCCAGGAGAAAAATATGAAATAATTTGACTGAAATGTAAGTATAGTTTATCAGAAGACAATCATTTGGGAATAGAGGTGATAATGAGAATAGAGGAACTGGATACCCCGGTATTGCTGATAGACCGCAAGATAATGCAAGACAATCTTGCCAGGATGGCAAACTTATGCCAAGTGAAAGGGATAAAACTTAGACCGCATATCAAAACACACAAAATCGGCGAAATAGCTTTAATGCAGGTTAAATTGAGTGGCAATGGAATTGCCGTAGCTAAACTCGGTGAAGCAGAAGTAATGAGCAGACTGGGCATCAAAGACATAGTAATTGCCAACCAGATAATCGGTATGCAGAAAATAGAGAGGTTAGGAGCTTTAAGGCAAAAATGTGAAGTCAAAATATCTGTCGATAGCAGAGAGGGGGTTGAACAGCTTGAGAGATACCTGAATATTGGAGAAAAGAGACTTGGATTATTCATGGAAATAGATACAGGTATGAATAGGTGCGGGTTAACTGATCCTGAAGAAATATTGTCCTTAGCTGAAAGCATATCAGCTTCTCGGAAGTTGTTCTTTGCAGGAATCATGAGCCATTCAGGAAATATCTATAAGGCTGAAGATACTAACGAAGTGAAAAAAATTGCCTTAGAAGAGGCGGAAACAATGGCCGATACGGCTGAATGTTTAAGAGGTTCCGGAATTACGGTTGCAGAAGTCAGTATCGGTTCAACAGCGGCAGCAGAATTCTTAGGTTTAATTGGAGGGATAACAGAGTTCAGACCGGGCAACTATGTGTTTAATGATGCTCTGCAGGTATCATTGGGAGCAGCAGGGAGAGAGGACTGTGCTTTAAGGGTTCTCACTACAGTAATCAGCCGGACTGTCAGAGATCGAGCAGTTATAGATGCCGGAAGTAAAAGCTTGGGAATGGATAAGGGTGCTCATGGTTCGGAGATCATTAAAGGTCATGGAATAGTCGTAGAGTATCCGGATGCAGTTATCGAAAGATTATCGGAAGAACATGGTATCCTTAGGATCAATGAGACTTCTGACCTTTCGATAGGGGATAAGGTGACGATTATCCCCAATCATGCCTGTCCGGTGACAAATCTGTTTGATGAAGTGACGATTATTGAAAAAGGAAGGGTTGTTGATCAATGGCGGGTGATAGCCAGAGGTAAAGCGAAATGATAAAGCCTACTCTGTGAAGTATATGGTTTTGTTAGCTATACTTCTACCTTGTGACGGTCTTCAGATGAGATATGAGTTACGATGAGAATACTATTCTTCAACTGCTTTTTTTAAACAAGTACCTAAAAAGCAGTTTCTTTCATCTTATCAATCATTTTTCACTCATTGTAGTGATTAACATAGAATTATCACTCCTAATTGAATGGTCATTCTGGCAATAAAAAAGCAGGGCTGTTAAGCCCTGCTTCTCAATATATAAGCATTTTCTGAAAGTAAAACCAGTGATCTTTATTTCAACTGCTCTATTATTCTCAGTACTTTTTTCTTGATAGTCTCTTTGGTTTCTTCTGAACGGAAATCATCCTCATAATACCAGGCATATTCCTGTGTTACGGCTACAGCTACTAATTTGTTGTTCAATTTGTAGTCCATTTGATTGATTCCCAATTCATAGTCTGTACCTGGACCAAATGATTCTATTGCATTGGCCGGGAACGTGTGTTGCCGGGCGGAGTTATTAATCTCCTTGAAATACTCTGATTCTTGATCGTTATCTTCATCTTCCCAATCCCATAAATATGACCAGGCAAAAACTGACTGATATTTGTTGTTATTAGCCAGAGTCCAGGTAACGTTGTAAGGCTCTGTAGGGTCAAAAGTTTGCGGGAAATCTGCGGAAGTAATATTGTAAGGAATCTGAAGTGTTGCTGCATAGTTGTTTGAACCGGTACTGACTTCAAAGTTGTAGCTTTGACCTTCAACCAGATCTACAGCTCCAAAAAACCAATATTCCCAACCTTCCAATTCAAAAACATTTCCGTCAATTTTGAAAGTAACATCTCCATTCATAACTGTGGGGTTAATAATCATTATCGAAACATAATGAGTCCCTTCTCTGTTCCAGTCTTCTTCGTAAGTATCATAGAAGATAGCGAGATAGACATCCCAATCTGCCGGGTTAAGATCTTCCGGTTCGCCGTCGGGACCGAAAATATCACCAATAGATGACCCGTCACCGTTACTACTACTGCTCTTACAACCTGTGATAAAAGCTAACATGGTTATGACAACCAAAAGACTAAACAATACCAATAAACATCTTTTCATAATTACCTCCAATTTTGTTTATAATGAATGATGGCTGCTATTTTGTCAAGCTAATTGAAACACTCTATACTATTTAGACTTGATTTTGCTGACTTTAGCAGCACAAACTTTGTATTCTGGGATCTTAGCAACTGGGTCAACCGCATTAATGGTAAGGCGATTAGCCGGAGCTTCAGCATAATGAAATGGGATATAGATGACCCCTTTCAGAATTTTTTTGGTGACAAAGGCTTTAGTTTCTATCTCACCTCGCCGGGTACTGACTTTGATCATTTCGCTATTGGCAATATCCAGAGCTTCAGCATCTTCAACAGAAATCATAACCATTGGTTGAGCTATGTTATTGATTCCTTTAGATTTTCTGGACATTGTCCCTGTATGGAACTGTTCAAGAACTCTACCGGTGGTCATTATCAAGGGGTATTCCTCATCGGGTAACTCAGCCGGTTCCTTGAACTCGATAGCATGAAATAATCCTAAGCCGCGGGCAAATCTATCTTTATGCAGATATGGTGTTCCCGGATGCTCTGTTGTCGGACAAGGCCATTGTAACCCGTTTTGACCGATTCTATCCCATGTTATACCTGTATAGGAGGGAGTAGTGAGATTGATCTCGGCAGTGATATCTTCTACCTTTTGATAATTCCAATCGGAACCCATAGCAAGAGCGATCATCTGGATTATTTCCCAGTCCTCCTTGGCCTGACCGGGAGCTTTTACAGCAACATTTATTCTTTGCACCCGTCTTTCAGTGTTTGTGAAATGTCCGGTTTTTTCAGCAAAGGATTTTGCCGGTAAAACAACGTGAGCAAATTCTGCTGTTTCCGTCATAAAGATATCCTGAACTACAAGGAAATCTATCTTTTTCAGAGCTTCGATGACATGATGCTGGTCAGGGTCACTCAAGAAGGGATTTTCACCCATGATATAAAGACCTTTCAGCTCACCTTTATGGGCAGAATCGACAACGTCCGTAACAGTCAAACCGATTTTATCGGAGAGTGGTCTGCCGTATATTTTCTCGAATTTTTCTTTAGCTGCGGGGTCATTGACTTTTTGGTAACCGGGATAGACATTAGGGAGTCCTCCCATATCACAAGCACCCTGTACATTGCATTGACCACGGAGCGGATTCACCCCGCCACCGGGAATACCAAGGTTACCACAGAGCATTTGCAGATTTGCTACTGTCTTAACATTATCTGTTCCCGTAGTATGCTGAGTGATTCCCATGGAATAGAAGACGCTGCCTGTTTTTGCTTTAGCAAACATCTCAGCAATATCATGGAGAGTCTGGGCTGGAATCCCCGATAACTTCTCCACATTTTGGGGAGAATATTTTTCCTGTAGTACCTCTTCCTTAAAGGAAGCAAATTCTTCACATCGGTCAGTGATATACTTCTTGTCTTGCCAGCCGTTCTTGATGATTATCTGCATTATTCCGTTGAGCACGGCAACATCAGTTCCCGGTCTCTGGGCGGCATAGATCTCTGCATAATCTGCTAATCTGATTTTCTTGGGATCAATAACTATCAACTTAGTTTTGCCGTCCCTGACTGCTTTTTTTATTCTTGCTGAGATAACAGGATGGGCAGCAGTAGTGTCAGAGCCGGTAACGAGAATCACATCGGCTTTTCTGATATCAGCTATGTCATTTGTCATTGCACCGCTTCCAAACGAGGCAGCCAGACCGGCCACCGTTGAGGAGTGACACAACCTCGCACAGTGATCAACATTGTTGGTTCCGATTTCCCTCCTCATGAATTTTTGAAATACATAGTTCTCTTCATTTGTCACTTTAGCTGAGGCGAGTCCGGCGAGGGAGTCGGGACCGTGGTTTTTTTTCAGCTCATTGAATTTATTGGCAATAAGAGTAATTGCCTCTTCCCAGGTTGCTTCTTGAAACTTACCTGTAATATCCTTAATCCAGGGTGTGGTTAATCTCCCATCATCAGCAACAAAATCAAAGCCATATCTTCCCTTGATGCAAAGCATACCCAGATTAACATGAGCATCTTCAACTCCGGTAACCCTGACTATTTTGTTACGTTTTCTATCAATATGAAGTACGAGCTGACAACCTACTCCGCAATATGGGCATACGGTAGTTACTTTCTCAAACTCCCATGCTCTTCCTTTTCCGAGAGCATTTTTGTCGAGTAAAGCTCCAACCGGGCAAAGTTGCACGCATTCACCGCATTGCACACAAGATGACTCACCAAGAGGAAGATTATCATCAAAAGCTATCCTTGTGGTAAAGCCCCGTTCTGAGAAATTGATAACTTCATTGACGACGGTGGAATTACAACCTTCGAGGCATCTTCCGCATTGGATACATTTCGACCGGTCAACAAAAACCATTTCGCTGCTTTCATCCTGATCGAGTTCCGCAGGAGAGAGATCAAATGATGGTCTTTCAATACCGAGATAATAAGCTGCATCCTGAAGTTCGCAATTACCATTTTTCTCACAGGAGAGACAATCATGTTTACCCGACGACAACAACAAATCTACAATGAGCTTTTGGTGTGCTCTTATCTCTTCGCTGTCAATTGTCACCTTCATACCGTCTTTAACCGGCAGATTACAGGAGGTTTGCAATCCGGGATTACCTTCAACCTTTACGATACAAACCCGGCATTTTCCGGCAGGTCCTGTTTTGGGATGATAACAGAGAGAAGGGATGTACAATCCGTTTTCTTTGGCTGCCTGGAGAACCGTTTGACCCGGTTGAGCCTCACAAGTATGACCGTTGATAATAACCTTCATTAAACCTCCTTAATTCTATGTTTTTTACTGTTTTTTAAGTCGTAGTCAGATATCCCTTAAAATCTTCAGGAAAATATTGCAGAGCTGACTTTATTGGCATAACCGGTGATTGTCCTAAAGCACAAAGACTGATCTTCATTCCTTCGGAAACTGAAAGCAATTGTTTCAGATCGTTTTCAGAACCTTTTCCTCTGATTACTTTGGTAATCAAACGGTAAAGAATCTCTGTCCCTTTACTGCAGGGTGAACATTTACCGCACGATTCATGCCGAAAGAATTTTAGTATTGACCAGAGCATTTCCGCAATACATTTTTCTTCACTCATAACAAGAATGGCGCCAGAGCCCAATACTGCTTTGTATCCGGCAAGATTGTGAAAATCCATTTTTACGTCTAAGAGATGGTAAGGGATAAAAGCCCCGGCAGCACCACCAACCAGAGCGGTTTTAAAGCGCTTGCCCTGAAGCATTCCACCGGCGTAGTCATCGATGATAACCCGTAATGGGGTACCCATTTCTACTTCACACAAACCGGGATTCTGAACGTCTCCCATTATCGTATAAACTTTCGTTCCACAGCTTTCCGGAGTTCCGATGGTTCTGTACCAGTCAGCACCTTTGAGCATAACAGAGGGGATGTTGGCGATAGTTTCCACATTATTGACAACGGTCGGTTTGTTCCAGATACCTGCTACTCCAGGGAAGGGGGGTTTAACTCTCGGGTTGCCCCTTTTTCCCTCTAAAGATTCGATCATTGCAGTCTCTTCTCCGCAGACATAAGCCCCGGCACCGATTTTTATCTCGATATCAAAATCAAACCCGGTCTCTGCTATGTTTTTTCCCAAAAAACCGAATTCATAAGCTTGTTCTATTGCTTTTTGCATGCGCTTAATACATAATTTGTACTCTCCTCTGATATAGATGTATCCTGTAGTTGCTCCGATCGCATAACCCGCAATGATCATACCTTCGAGTATCTTATGCGGATCACCCTCCATGATCAGCCGGTCTTTGAATGTTCCCGGCTCTCCTTCATCGGCATTGATGAGCAGAAATTTTTGTGCTGCCTTAATTGGTTGAGTGAAACTCCATTTCAAGCCGGTTGGAAAACCTGCACCGCCGCGTCCTCTTAAACCAGATTTTTTAACTTCTTCCACGACCTCTTCAGGTTTCTTTTTCAGCAGAGTATTTAAACAAGCTTCGTACCCTTCATATGCTATGTATTCTTCGATACTTTCAGGATTAATAAGACCGGAATGCTCTAAAACAATTCGCTTCTGCTTGCTCAATTTCACCTTTTCTGCCTGGTTTTCCCCATAGATTAGTCTCTTTACCGGGCGTCCTTTTAACAAGTGCTCAGAAACAATTTCTGTAACATCTTCCTGTGAGACATTCCGATATACGATGTTATCAGGCAAAATAAGAATACAAACTTCCTGTCGAAAATAACCGAGAGTTCCTGTCGGTAATACTGATACTTCTTCCTGTAGATTCTTCTTCTTGAGTTCCTGAATAAAGCCTTTTTCAATCTCTTTAGCACCTGCCTGCAGGGAGTTTTCATCCATACTGATGAGAATATGAGCACGATAATACTTCATTATTTATCCTTTGGTTTGTATAGAATTAATCTCAAAAATCTTCTGCTGCGTTAAGTTCTGCTTCCCTTTTTGCAGTAATGTCAGGATGAATACCTGGTAGTTTGCTGATAGCATTAACCGGGCATACTTCCATACAGGTTCCGCATTTTACACAATCTTCCTGATGAATAAGATATTTCTCTTCTCTGTTTCCGGAAATGCAGTGGACAGGGCATTTTTTTGCACAAAGTGAGCAACCGATACAGACTTCCTTATCGATAAGAAAATGGAACAAATCGAGGCAGACGCAGGCAGGACAGCTTTTTTCGGTAATGTGTGCCTCATACTCTTTATGAAAATACCTTAAAGTACTTAATACGGGATTGGGTGCTGATTGTCCAAGTCCGCAGAGAGAAAGCCTTTTTATCATATTTCCGAGTTCTTCCAGCTTTAAAAGGTCTGCCTCTTCTCCTCTCCCTTCAGTTATCTTGTTCAATATCTGCAGCATCTCTTTCAACCCAACCCGGCAAGGTACACATTTTCCACATGATTCTTCAACCGAAAACTCTAAGAAGAACCTGGCGATATTGACCATACAATTGGAATCATCAATAACGATAACACCTCCGGAGCCCATCATTGATCCCTTTTCTTTGAGTGATTCATAATCTATCTGAACATCAAGATGGTCAGCTGTTAGGCAGCCGCCGGAGGGACCACCTAACTGAACGGCTTTGAATTTCTTTCCGGCAGTTATTCCTCCGCCGACATCATAGATAAGTTCTTTGAGAGTTATTCCCATGGGCACTTCGATCAAACCTGTATTTTTGACATCACCGGTGAGGGCAAAGACCTTAGTTCCTTTACTTGTCTTCGTCCCAAAACCTGCAAACCACTCTGCACCTTTCTTGATTATAGTTGGTAAATTTGCCAAAGTTTCGACATTATTTACTACTGTCGGTTTACCCCAGAGACCAAAATCGGAAGGGTAAGGGGGTTTAGGGTTCGGTTCTCCACGTTTCCCTTCAATAGAGGCGATAAGTGCAGTCTCTTCACCACAGACAAAAGCTCCTGCTCCGCTTCTTACCTCCAGGTCAAAAGAAAAATCACTCTCGAAAATTTTCTCTCCGAGTAAACCAAATTCTTTAGCCTGTTCGATAGCAAGAGCTATCCTCTTGATTGCTAAGGGATATTCCGCCCGGATATAGAAAAAGCCCTTCTCTGCTCCCACAGCATAAGCTGCGATCATCATTCCCTCCAATATCCGGTGAGGGTCTCCTTCTAAGAGAGAACGGTCCATAAAAGCTCCCGGGTCACCTTCATCTCCGTTGCAAATAATATATTTCGGTTTGACCGGATTCTTACTGGTTAGTTTCCATTTTAAGGCTGTGGAAAAGCCACCACCTCCTCTACCTCTTAATCCGGAGCGTTCAATGATTTCGATGGCTTCTTCGGGAGTACTTTCACTAATGAGTTGTCCTATCGATTCATAACCGCCGAGAGCGATATATTCTTCAATGCTCTCAGGATCAACATAACCACAGTTTTCTAAAGCTACCTTGATCTGTTTCTTAAAGAAAGGTATGTCCTGCAAATTTATTGCTGCTTTTTCTTCAGAATCAGGAACCATTAAGCGTTTCACCGGTCTTCCTTTCAGGAAATGTTCTTCGACGATCTCGGGAATATCCTCAACCGTTATCTTGCGATAGAGGACACCTTCCGGATAGATCATCATCAAAGGACCGTAATCGCAGGGTCCCATACAACCAGTCTCAATGATATTCGTCTCACTTAACAGATCATTTTCTTTTAACGATTCGATCAGTTTACTCTTTATTTTTGCAGCTCCGGCAGAGACACAGCCGGAACCGAAACAGATTAACACGTCAATTCTTTTCAAGATCATGTTTATTACCTCATTGTTATATGTCTTTCATAATTAGCTATTCTTTATAAGTTTTGCCCTGGAGAAGATGGTTTAATGTTCATCAGATCTCTTCACGATAAACCTCGGTGATCCCTTCATTAAGATAGTTTTTGATAAAAGTTATAACTTCAGGGTGTGCTAAGGGTACTCCCTCCAGTTCTCTCTTGATTTCCTTCGTGGAAAAGACGAATATCTCTTTGGTCTCTTCGTTGGAAATCATCTCCAAGGTGAAGTTGAAATCGGTTTCCGGATGACCAAGAATGCCTGTTAAAACGGTATCTGTGATATTACCCAAAGGCATCCGGTCAATATGGTCAAGTCTGAAATCCACATCAATGGTAGTACCAATATTTTTTTTGCTGGTAATGGTAAAAGAACCGTCAGATAATTCAGCGTTCTGCTTGAATAATGGAATTCCTAAACCAACCTTTTTTACCCGGTCGTTCTTTGTGGTAAAAAAGGGATTCTGTGAGTTTTTCAGGGTCTCCTCATCCATTCCGAGACCGTCATCTTTGATCATTATTTTCAGACGATTTTCCAATCTATCGATCTTGACCCGGATAGTGATATCTTTTGCTTTGGCTCTGACCGAATTCTCTATGATATCGAGGAGATGTAGTGAAATATCTTGCATGACAGAACAAATCAGACAGCAGCTTTGTAGGTCTGCAATATATCCTGTAATTGCTTTCTGGTTTCGATTCTTCCGTATGTTTCTTCACCGATAACCAATACAGGTGCTAAAGAACAAGCTCCGACACATCTGACGGCAGTTAAAGTGAAGATTTTATCTGCGGTAGTTTCGCCCAATTCAATCCCGAGAAGTTCGGAGAGGATTTGAGTAATTCTCTGAGCCCCTTTAACGTAACATGCTGTCCCGGTGCAGATATTGATTACATGTTTCCCTCTCGGTTTCATAGTAAAGGCGTTGTAAAAAGTCACAACCCCATAGACCTTGTTGACCGGTATCTCTAATTCAGAAGCAACAAATTTTTGAACCTCTACAGGAAGATAGCCAAATATTGTTTGTGCTTGATGGAGGATCTCGATCAAAGGATTTCTTAACTTCTTTTTTTGGTCAATAACTTCCTTCAATTTTTGGTAGAGTTTGTTATCTTCTTGCATATAACCTCCGTTCCTTATCCTTCTCTTCTGGATAAATAGTTTTCATTAAATGACATTTTTTCTCCCCCTTGTTTTTTGGCAAGCTAATCTCATTTCTTGTATTGTAGGGGTTTGCAGATAGAAATCGGTATATCCGGAACCTATATCCTCTAAGTAGTGAGCATCGGAATTCCTGATAAAGGAATAGGTTGAGAGTTCCCTGTGGTTTCTTAAAAAACGGTCAAGATCACACTTTGCTGTTATTCCCAGGGCAGGAAACTTCAATTCGGGGGGGATAAACCCTAACTGTCCGATAATGCTGTAAGAGTCAGAATCGATGTGGGCGGGGAAAAAAAAGGCATCCAATATCTCTAATCGCTTCACAACCTCTTCCAAAGTCCAGCGGGAAGAGTTAATCAGAGCTTTCTCTTCGAAACGAATGATGTTCTCATCTTCATCGATAACGACCTGATCTCCGAAGTAATCAGGGTTATTCTTTAGCGGGAGAAGCGATTCATATAGTTGGACGTCGAATACCTTTGCCGCTTCACTATCATAAAAAAGAACGATAAGATGAATCTCTTCAATTGTCTGGATCTCCATTCCCCAGAAGAAAACGAGCTCTTGCTCATGGGCTGCTTTTTCGTAAACAGCACAATTAGCCATAGAATTATGATCGGTGATTGATATCAGAGACAACCCTTTGTCTTTAGCTCTCTTCATAATATTACGGGGAGACATTTCTAAGCCGCTGCAGGGAGAAAGAACTGAGTGAATATGTAAATCGGCTCTATACCACTTCAAGATAGCCTCTTGCTGCTGTTAACAAGCGTTCTTCATTTGTAAGTTGCTATGATTAAGTTACAGATCAGATCTGAGAGGTCTGCTTCAGTGAACTGTATAGTTTTCCGGCAATCTCAAAACTCGTCAGGTTGCTGCTAATTAAACAGATATCTTCTTCCTGAGCTTTGTTAATAACCTCTTCTTCCGGTTTAATCCCTTTAGCAAAAATTATACAGGGGAGGTTTATCAGAGAAGCTACAGCAATGGAGTTGAGATGTTTCATGATCGTTATCCAAGCTTGATTCTCTTTAGCACTGCTCATTACATCACTAAGCAAATCAGACACATAACCGTCTTCAATAACTCTGTTTCGTATATCTATAGAAGGTGTTAAAACCTTCCCTTCAATCATTTCTATCAGTTTTTCCAAGGTTATTCCCATTATTTCCTCTTCTGTCTCTCTGTTTGTTATCTAGTCCTCTATTTGATCCTTCATTCTTCTCAAGCGGACAAGACAGTCACTTAACTTCGATTTACCCTGAACGATATCTTCTGCCAAAGCTTTGCAGGTAGGTGAACCACAAACTCCGCAATCAAGACCCGGCAGGAGTTTAATAATCTCTTTAACTTTTTTCAGCTTTTCTAATGCGCTTTTGATGTCTTTATCGAGTTCCATTATCGAACGAGGTTCCAGAGGCATGACATCAAAATAGCCCTCCTTATACAAACTGAAAATGTAATCGTTATCGATCTCTTTGCGAACGGACTGTTTCACATTCTTTCTTATTCTTCCGGATGCTACAAAGGGATTTTCAACATTTAACTCACCTCCGACACAACCGAGTTGACAATTCTTTAGCTCAATATAATCATACTGATCAAGACGGTGACTTTCAATATTGGACAATATATCAATCACATTATGAATACCGCTAACTGCCAAAGTCTCAATGTCTTCAGCTGCAACTTCTTCTGCTTCCATGCCGGAGAGAGCCCAGTTTAGCCCGTTGGCATAGCGGGTAATCTTGCTATCGTCTTTATCAAGCTCCTTCAGAATATCCATGACCCGGGAATATATCTCATTAATAGCAATAGCCCCGTCATGAAGATGTTTATAAGTACCTTCGGGTTGATAGACTGCGGTAACCTGTGAAGCACTCGGTACGATCAGGAAAATTCCTATTTCATCAGCTTTTAACCCCTTTTCTTTCATTATTTTATCCCGGTAATACTTCGCTAACATGCTCATCGGAGACTCGATGTGCAGCAGGTTCCTGAGTAGAGAAGGAAATCTGACTTGAACAAGACGTACTATTGCCGGACAATTACTGGAGAGGATTGGTCTAATATCGGGGTGAGAACGAATATAGTCACGAATAATTTTCGCTGTGATATTTGTAATCATTGCCTGTTCGGCAATATCATCAAAACCAAGATGTAACAATGCTTTCAGGGCTTTCTCATAACCGATCTCCTCACAAAACTGTCCTTCGTATGAGGCCGAGATAACCGCTAAACGGTATTTATAGTTCTTGATATTGGCCAAAGGATCAGATTTTATTAATATGGCATTAACCGGACAAACTGATACGCATTGACTGCAGTCAATACAACGGGAAGGATCTATGATAGCTTTTCCGTTACGGACCCTTATTGCTTCCGTCGGGCAGATCCGGACACATTTTGTGCATCCGACACATCTTTCCTTAACCAAAGTCACGGCATGAAAGTAGTTTTTGTCTTCAGAAGCAGGTGGTTCAATGTTTTCTACCTTATTTATCTGTTTCTTAAGATTGTGCGGATAGCAGTTTTTTTCGTTTTTTTCAGTCATCGCTATTATTTGCCTCAAAGAAAATGATGAACGCCAAGTAAGTACTCTCGCCTTTTGCTGATCTGATATACATAACATCACAATTCTTTTTAATATTAGGAAGCCCTAAACCAGCGCCGAACCCCATTTCTCTTGCCAGATCGTCAGCAGTTGAGAAACCAGGTATCATTGCTTGTTCAATATCCGGTATTCCCGGTCCTTCATCTTCCAAATAGATCATTATATAGTCCTGATAAATATTGGCATAGATTTTCCCGCCTTCAGAATGAGCGGTAACATTTATCTCCGCTTCATAACTTGCTACCGCTACCCTTCTTAGAATCTCGGGATTAACTCCTACTTTCTTGAGAAACAGTTTGATCTCTGAGGAGGCTTTGCCCGTTTTGTTGTAATCCTTAGGTTCTATAGCAAATTCCAGCGTCATTTCGGGTTCTGGCGGATTACTTATCAGCTCTTTCCCTCTTTTCTCGTGTCCCGGCTTGACAGCCCAGTATTCCGGAAGAGAGTTAGATCTTACAGCTTCTGAGCCCATTATTGTAAAGTAATCCACTCGATTTGTAAAGGGTGAATGCAGTAGAAATCATTGGCAGGTCTCTTTCCTGCGCCATCTCTATCAATTCCTGGGATGGTCTTTTACCTCGTACAAAAATGATACCCAATAGATCGATCATATCTGCTAATCTGACAACCTGAGGATTGGTCAAGCCACTGAGCAGGATCGTTGGTTCTTTAGTACACATGAGAATATCACTGATCAGATCCGACCCAAAGGCACAGGGGATCTCTCTTTCCAGTTGTTCTTCGCTACAGAATATCTCTGCTTCCAGTAATTCAGCTATTTTCTTTAACTTCATGTTTTATGTTCCTTAATGATATTGACGCAAACATCTTTTCTTCTTGTTATTCGTCAACAAAATTCGCCCTACTTCTGGCTTCATAAAAAGAGGTTATGATCCAAACAATATTCTTTTATCCGGTAAAAATCTTCTGCATAATAATCAGCTTCCTGGCAGATTTTTTCCTTATCAGCTAAGGAATAAGAATCATAAATACCCATAACCATCATCCCGGCATTCTTGCCGGCCTGAATACCGGCAACAACATCTTCACATACCAGGCATGCTTCCGGTGATATCTTTAGCTCTTCTGCTACTTTGAGAAAGATATCAGGATATGGTTTACCTTTGATTTCTTTACAGCCGGTTACAATAGCATCGAAGTAATCAAATACGGAATTGGCTTTTAATACTTTTGTCGCCAACAATAAGGAATTACTGGTTCCGAGTCCGATCTTTATCTGCTTGCTTTTCAGCAGCTCAAGAAACTCATTAACTCCCGGTTTCAAACGAATATCATTTTCATAATGTCCGGAGACCAAAGATGTCCATTCACTGATAATTTCCTCGATACTATCTGCTAAAGAAAACTTCTCTTTGAAATAGCGTGCTACTTCAATAAAACTATTGCCTTCTTCTATGTCAGCAAAAAGATCTTCAGGAACTGCAATACCCCTCTTCGACAAGAATTCATGGTCAACTCTGTCCCAAACACTCATGGAATCAATCAGAGTTCCATCAAGATCAAAGATAACTCCCTTAATTTTCATATAATCCTTATTAGCATTTATTTCTCTGACTACCTAAGATTAAGTATTTTCTGTCAACAAAAAGCTCTCGGAAGAGAGAAGAGTATAGCTATTTCTATTCTTTTACAATCAAACTCTTGGCTAATTCTTTTGCCTCTTAGAACCGGAACTGTTTTCATGAAGAGATGTAGCCTTGTTCTGGGAGCTAATAAAGTTGCAGATAAGCAAGGTTCCTAATTTCTTTTTTCTCACTAAGCTATTATAGAATAGTTGACAGTTGCTGAGAAAAAACTATCATATCTCTAATAAACAAAATAACGATGATATTGAGGATGAAATGAACAAAGACAGACGATTAGAGAGTAACGAAAAAGAAAAATTTGCAGCAGAATTGAACGCTCTTGTCGAAAAGTCAGACAGGTTAATGGATCAGGATATTGATTCAGCAAAGGAGACAGCCCTGGAGATCGTAAAGAGAGCGAAAGAGAGGCGAGTTTTTGAGTATATCAACAAAGGGTATAATCTGTTAGCAAAGATCAGCTCGGTAATGAACAAGGAAGATGATTTTCTCTTCTACACCGGTAAGGTCTTAGCTAAAGCCCGAAGAGCGAACGATGATAGATTAATGGTTTCAACCATGGGGATGAGGAATTCATATTTTTATAATCATAATCAATACAGAAGAGCGATCCGTTGCAGCAAGTATATATTAGACAAGCTGAAGAAAGTTTATGATCCCCAGAACGAAATGCAAGCTCTACTGTTATTAGGCATTGCTTATGCCCGATTGGAAGACTTCAACAATGCCTATAAGAACTTGAGTTTATCTCTCCGCAAAGCAAAGAAAAACGACGATTCCCTGATGCTGGCAAAGATCTATTATTGGTATGGTTATGTACTGCATCTTGATTTTAGATATGATAAAGCCACTAAGATGTATTTGATCTCTATTGAGTATAACGACAAACACCGGAACGAACTGTTGTTGGGAATGACAAAAAACAGCTTAGGCTTGATCTACTGGAAACTCAACAAATTCGACAGAGCACTTAAATATTTCAAAGACTCACTTCATCATGCGGAAAAGGCTGCGAATGAGACTCTTTTGGCTGATGTTTACAATAATATCGGCTTGATTTATAAAGAAAAAAGAGATACCGAGAACACCTTAAAATACTATTCCCTCTCTTTACAGTATAGAGAAGGAACAGGAAATAAAGAGAAGGAAGCGATTACCTTTCAGAATATCGGTAATGTTTACAAGGATAAAGGGGAGTATGATAAAGCTATCGAGTATTATTTAAAAACCCTGGATATCAGGAAAGAATTAAAGGATCATTATTATCTGATACATACTATCCTTTCCATATTGCATGTTAAGAATGCAGTTGGTGACGTTGAAGGTGCTCAGGAATCGGTTTTAGAACTAAAAAATCTTTTGAAAAAAGTTCACAATAAAGAGGTTGTCAGAGAGGCATATAGGGAACTATCACAATTCTTTGAGTTAAAAGGGGATTTTCGAAAAGCTCTTGAATATTATAAACTTTATAAAAAAGCTGATGAACATACCCAGGAAAACGATATGCAGGAAAGGATCGCCAAACTTGAATTCAAAGAAAAATCAGAGCGATTAAAGGAAAGAAGCCTTAACAGAATGAGAATGGATAGAGTAAAAGCTGCACTGGCAACCGTCGTTACCGTCAATCATGAGATCAATCAACCTTTAATGACTATCCAGGGAAACCTTGAGTTATTTAGAAAAAAATACGGTGAACTATCTAAGAACCGGGATTTAGATCAGTATCTGGATAATATTCAGACTGCACTTGAAAAAATTACAAAGACGATCCGGACACTCAGCAACGGTAAAGATTTCTCTTATCAAAGTTATATCGGGAAGACACCGATGTTAGTGGCGGGAAATGATAAAGAGAAAAAGGGGAAAGAATAGTTTTTTAGTAACACACTCAGAGCTGTTTCTTATTACAGAGCCATTTCTACAGGGATTGTCCCTAAATAGCAGAATTGTTTTCCTTCAGGAATCTCTAATAATGATGTTATAACATCGGAGCAGAACCCTTCTTAGAATAAAAATAGCGGTCTCATGTGGGGAGTGCTTAAAAGTAGGTTGACAATAACCTGCTGAGATATTATATTGTCTCAGAATAAAGAATAAATTGAACAAGGAGTTAGATGAAATGGCAGAAAAAATGAAAAGTACAGGACAATTAAGCATTCATACAGAAAATATATTTCCAATAATCAAGAAATGGTTGTACTCCGAACATGATATTTTTGTTCGGGAGCTAATTTCTAATTCGATGGACGCCTTGCAGAAAAGAAAGACGATGGATGAAAGTGTTAAAGAAGAAGATTTGCGGGTTGAGATCAAGATAAGCAAGAAGAAGAAAATGATCGAATTCATCGACTATGGTATTGGTATGACCAAATCTGAGATAGACAGGTTCATCAACCAGATAGCCTTTTCCGGTGCGGAAGAGTTCATCGAAGAGTATAAAGACAAGCAATCCAATATAATAGGACATTTTGGTCTGGGATTCTATTCTTCTTTCATGGTAGCAAATAAAGTTACCATAGATTCCAAATCATACCGTAAAGGCACTAAGCCAGCTTTCTGGGAGTGCGACGGCACAACTTCGTACACTTTAGCAGATGGCAGCAGAAAAGAACCGGGAACGACAGTAACAGTCTATTTGAATGATGATTCATCAGAATATCTTGATTACAGCAAATTAAGGGAATTGATAGAAAAATATTCGAATTTTGTTCCATTTCCGGTTGAATTGGAGAAAAAGGTAGTCAATCAGAGAGAGGCTTTATGGAACCGCAAGCCTAACGAGGTTAAGGAAGAGGAGTATAGAGAGTTTTACAAGAGTGTTTTTCAAGACTATCAGGATCCCTTATTCTGGATACATCTCAACGTCGATTATCCTTTCGCCTTAAAAGGTATTCTCTATTTTCCCAAGATCAGGAGTCAGCTGGAGTTACAGCGAGGAAAAGTAAAACTATACTGTAATAACGTCTTTGTAGCTGACAACCTCAGCGAGTTTATTCCAGAGTTTCTTCTGATGTTAAAGGGTGGAATCGATATACCGGAGATACCGCTCAATGTTTCCCGGAGCTTTCTCCAACAGGATCAGAATGTAAAGAAGATATCGAAATACATAATTAAGAAGGTAGCTGATTATCTGAATGAATTATTCAAGGAAGACCGGGAAAAATACGAGAAGTACTGGGAGGATATCCATCAGTTCATCAAATATGGTGCTTTAACCGAAGAGACCTTCTATGAAGCGGTCAAAGACATCATCATCTTTAAAACCATATCAGGAAACTATACTACTATAGCTGAATACAAAGAGCGGAATAAAACTGATAAGAAGCCCCAGAAAGTCTATTATGCAGCTGGTAAAGATACCCAGGTTTCATATCTGAACATGATGAAGGAAGCAGGAAAAGAGGTTTTGGTAGCAGATAATCTGATCGATAATCATCTTTTCCAGCAATTTGAAATGAAGGATCAGGATCTTGTCTTTGCCAGGATTGATTCGGAGCTGGACGAGGAGTTTGTAGATAAAGAGAGACAGGAACTGGTTGATTCAGATGAAAAAACCGAGCTGGACAGAATTAAGGAGGTTTTTGACAAAGGATTGGATGATAAGGAGATCAAGGTTCAGGTCAAGAGACTAAAGAATAAAGATATTCCGGGACTGGTTGTCTTTAACGAGTTTATGCGGAGAATGCAGGATATGCAGAATATTGTGGCTAGCAGTGAGAGTAGTTTCTTGCAAAGCCATGATTTCATTGTGAATGCTGAAAACCCAAATGTAAAGAAGATTCTTAAGTTACAGGCTAAAGGTAAAGAGGAAGAGGTGAAACTTCTCTGCCAGTATCTGCATTCCCTCTCTCTCATGGAACAGAAGCAGTTCAGTGGTGAAGACCTCAGCCGGTTTATCGAAAAAACCCATAAGGTTTTAGAGATGATTTAACTATAGACAAGAGAGCGAATTCTGGTCAGGCTTCTCTCCCAACAAATAAATACCCGGGCTGGCCCGGGTATTTTTCATAATTAGAGGGTGTTATTCTATGGATAGTTATCTTTCCTGAGGCCGATACTTCGCAAAGTTAAGAAAGAGAGCTGCTCAGCGTGTATCAGATAGCCGGGAGGAAGTGGTTTGGAATAAAAACTGCTTTACTTTATAATTAAGCAATCTAAGTTCGCTTGATTTCCTGAATGCAGGCAAACCGCCTGGACAAGCAAGATGATTAAGAATTAACAGATAAATAAAGGAGTTATTATGAAGACCATGACGATTAACTGTAAAAAAGCCGTATTGCTTTTTTCGGTGTTTTTCACGATTTTTTTCCTGCTGCCCGTTTTTCAGTTGTCGGCAGCCTATTTTGAATTCTTACCGACAGTAATTGAGCAGCCGGATGGAACTATAATTAATTGTTTTGCTTCCGGAGACGAGTTCTTTAACTGGACCCATGATAGCGATGGTTACACGTTAATTGTGGGTGAAGACGGGTTTTATTATTATGGAGTGAGCGAAGGAGATCAGGTGACACCTACCCAATATCGGGCAGGGAGTGTCGATCCAAGGGAGATTGATCTCGAACCATGGGCAAAGATATCAGAAAGAGCGTATCAGGAAAAAAGAAGAGTCTATGAGGAACCGATAAACAGAACAAATGTCCGTGCTCCTCATGTGGGAACAATGAATAATCTGGTAATTTATATCAGATTTTCTGATGACAGTGAGTTTACCATACCCAGAACCACGTATGACAACCGCTTTAACAGTACCGATTCATCATCCATGAGACATTACTTTCAGGAAGTTTCCTATTATCAGCTTGATATTGTCAGCCATCACTATCCGATCTGTGACTTGACGACAAATCTTTCCTACCAGGACAGTTATCCCCGCAGCTATTATCAGCCCTATCATGCCGTCAATAATCCTAACGGTTACAGCGGTGATACTCAGAGAAGAATACGGGAACATACTCTTCTTGCTAATGCCATAGACTATATCGAAAGTGAGCTATCCCCAAGTTTGGTAATTGATGCCGACAATGACGGTTATGTGGATAATATCAGTTTTATAATCAGGGGTAACTCCGGTAATTGGGCAGACCTTCTCTGGGCTCATCGCTGGGTTCTCTATTCCTTTGATGTCTATCTTCACAATAAACAGGTCTGGGATTATACCTTCCAACCGGAGAATCAAAGCAATGCTTCAACCCTCAGTCATGAAATGTTTCATACCTTGGGTGCTCCCGATCTCTACCGTTACAATTATAATGGTACACCTGTAGGTTCTTGGGATCTAATGGCTTCAGGATTTGTGCACATGGGGGCCTGGATGAAGTATAAATATGCTCAGCAGAATTGGATTACCGAAATCCCCGAAATTAATTCCTCGGGTACTTACACCCTGGAACCACTGACATCCCCGATTAACAATGTCTATATGATTCAATCTCCCTACTCCATCTATGAGTTTTTTGTCCTGGAATACAGAAAACAGGAGGGGCTTTATGAATCCAATCTTCCCGGATCCGGGCTTCTTGTTTACCGGATCGATTCCAGATATGACGGTAATGCTCAGGGACCTCCCGATGAAGTTTATATCTACAGGCATAACGGAACTCCGACAAATGAGGGTTCGATAAATATGGCACATTACAGCAGCTATATCGGGAGAACCGAGATAAATGATTTTAACACAAACCCGGTTAGCTTTCTCGGCAACGGCAATATTGGAGGACTTCATGTCCATTCAATTGGCGGAGCTGCTAACACTATTACTTTTTCCGTAACGATGGTTGGTGATCTTAATGCACCCTTCTTACATGAACCGGATAATCTGGCTAATGACGTATCTGTAACTCCTGATTTCTCCTGGTCAAATGTCAATGTTGCTGAATATTATGAGTTTCAGTTAGCCCCTGATACCGAGTTTTCAGATCTTATCGCTGCTGAGACAAATCTGATGACCAATTCATATCAGCTTTCAGAACCACTTGAAGTTGAGCAGACTTATTTCTGGCGGGTAAGATCTTCCAATGGAACGGAGATGAGTGACTGGTCTGAGTTGTTTAATTTCACTACCGCACATTTTTCTCCCCTGCAGCTCGATTTACCCGGCATTGCTTTTGGTAATGCCGTATGGGGCGATTTTAATAACGACGGTTTCCTTGATTTTTTAGCGGCAGGAAATCAGCTTACCAAGCTATACAAAAATCTGGGTAATGGAAATTTTGTTGATACAGGAGTTACTCTTCCTTCTCTGAGAAATGCTTCGGCAGCCTGGGGCGATTTGACGAATAACGGATTTCTCGATTTTGTTATTATAGGGAGAGATAATAGTTTAACTGCCCACTCACTGATATATCTTAATAATGGGGATGAGACTTTTACGGAGTTGGATGCCGGTTTGACCGGAGTGATGAACGGAGCAATAGCGATTGCAGATTACAACAACAATGGCTGGCTTGATCTTTTGATCTCGGGAGATACAGGAAATGAATATATTACAACACTATACGAGAATAATAATGGTGAAAGCTTTATTTCTGCAGCGGATCTAAATCTACCCGGCCTTGCTCTTGGTGACGCAGCCTGGGCTGATTTTAATAATAACGGACTACTTGATCTCTTACTTTCAGGTACGTCAGACCAGGGTGCTTATACAGACCTGTTTTTGAATGATGGTTATGGTTCTCTCTTACCTGCTAATTCAGGAATTGTAGGAGTCTCCGGTAGTACCCTCGATGTAGGTGATTATAATAATAACGGATTTAAGGACATTATCATTGCCGGTAATTCTTCAGGAGGCCTGGTTACGAAGATCTACAGCAACAACGGGGACGGAACTTTCACCGATATTCTTGCTCCATTACCCGGTATAGGCTTGGGGTCGGCAGCCTGGGGTGATTTCAACCAGAATGGAGAACTCGATGTAATACTGACCGGTTTCAACACTACCGCTGTCTATCGTAATGTTGCCGGTTCTTTTGAGGAGGTCAATTCCGGATTGCCTCCCTTGAGTACAAGTTCTGCTGCCTGGGCAGATTTTGACAACGATGGTGATCTCGATATTCTGCTCACCGGAAGCGGTGCTGAAGGGACAGTGCTAAAGGTTTATCAAAACCAGATCGGAACGAATGAGTTTTCCCCTAATACAGTCCCCTCAGAACCTGAAAATCCCGGATCAATTGTCGGCGGCTGCACAGTTTATCTTAGTTGGGATGGTTCAGTGGATTCCGTAACACCGGCCGAAGCATTAACTTACAACGTATCGATAAGCAGCTACAGCGGAGGTGATGATGTTATGTCCTCTATGTCTGATCTTACCACCGGTTTCAGGAAAATCCCGGCAGAGGGGAACGTGGGAAGAAGTACGGAATTTACGGTTTTCGGATTACCGGAAGGTATGTATTATTGGCGGGTTCAAGCCGTTGATAGCGCCTTTGCCGGTTCAGGATTTTCCCAGGAACAGAGTTTTCAGGTAAGTTCTTCCTCCACGGAAGAAATTCCCGTTTTACCCTTTATTACTGACTTGAGAGATAATTATCCCAATCCCTTCAATCCCGAAACCACAATCAGATTTTCACTCCGTCAGAATGAAAAGGTTACTCTGGAGATTTTCAATATTGCCGGTCAGAAAGTGACTACCCTGATCGATGATCTTTTGCTGCCGGGTTACCATTCGGCCACCTGGAATGCAAAATCAGACAGCAATAGAGATATGGGGAGTGGAATCTATTTCTACCGTTTGAGGACTTCCAATTATCAACAGACCAGGAAGATGCTGTATCTGAAATAGAACCAGCAGGAAATAGTCGTTTTTTACAAAGGGAGCAGTCCAAAACTGCTCCCTTTGGTGTAAATGTTTGAAAAAAGGTTGATAATCCTTAAGCCCAAGAGGCTTTAAGAAGCGCTTCTTTAAATCTTTAGGAAGAACCTTATGTTATCCTGAAATGTTTCTGCTGCCGGAGATAAACTCTTGATTTCTCTATTCTGAGAAGGAGATACCCGAATAGTGAAGCTAAGGATTTAATGTTAAAAAGGGAATTCTTCCACAATGGAACAATAATTGCATTAAATTCTTTTGCATGAAATGGGAATTACCACAGCCGGTAGATATGAGCGGCTAAGACTCCCATAACTGTCATTTGTTTACTGCTGAAAGTCATGTTGAATGAGTAATAAAGGGTTATTCCGGATAGTATGTGTGGAGGTAATATGAAAGTGAGAGTTATTACAGGCTTCTTAATGATTCTTCTGTTAACGATGTTAACAGCACTGCAGGCAATAATGGGTGAACCATTCATCTGGAATCAGCAAGCTGGACAGGCACGATTTGCCGGTCAGAATAGCCTGAGGAGAGTTGGGGAGACAATTCATGCTGTTTTTTTAGAGCAAGCGGAAGATACTTATACGATCTACTATGCCTGTTCAACAGAACCATTCACAGATGTAAGCTATTTAGAGATTGACCAGTATGAGAGCATCTTCTTTCTCGGTGAGCCGGTACTGGAGATAATACCTGACGGCACTGTTTTCATTTTCTATCCCCGAACAGGAGACGAAGATGAATACATTTCGGATCTATTTATTGCAGAGATCAGCAGTGAAGGAACTCTCACCGATCTCAGTTTGCTGGACGAGTACATTTTTCAAGGAACCAAGACAGCCTTCTCAGCCGGGGATCTTTATCTTCTTTCCGCTGAAGGATACCGGGAAGCTACACCGGGAAAAAATCTCTATTATGATAAATTTCTGGGCTTAGACGGAGTTGAAGGAAACTTTCGTTTTACCGGGCTGGATGTTATTAACGGCAGGGTTCACTCCAATACCGATATCTGGATAAGGAATTATATGGGTTGGCCCACCTTCAATGATTTGGTTACGACTTCGGGATCAATAAGAGTTTATCCTGGGGGTGGTACTAATTATCCTGAAGAAACCATCTTTCCGGGCGGGCTGATAGAAAATTATCCGGAGATCAAAGGTTCATTATCAGCAGATAAAGTCAGGATGAACGGCATACGACCTTTCGGATCAGTTCAGTATGACAACAGGATAGCTTTCGTAACGATAAACGGATCTACCTATAATTCTTTTATCGGAACTATTGTCGAAGGTCCGGTCGAAGAGTTTATTATCTATGATTCCTATCCCCCCTACGGACCTGTTGGTGACTCTTTAGGGGTTAACTACATTACGAGAAAAGACACAGTCTGGACTGCCGGACCTTCCGGTACATTGATAGATCAGTCTGTTTTTGTACCTTTCGAGTTGTGGATATCGGGAAATGTAGGGGGGAGGCAGACCTGGGCGAGTGCCGCAAATATCTATATCAAAGATGACCTTACCTATCAAAATACTATTCCGGGGCAGCCTCCTGACGGAGGTCCGGCAGGTGAATATCCCTATAATGAAACTGATGCCCTGGCATTAATCTCAGAAAAATCGATCTATGTTCAATATGGCTACAGGCATCCGCAGGACTCACTCAGGTATAAACCCAACACTCAGGGTATCTACATATATGGTTTACTCATCGCGGCAGGAGATGATGAACCGAATCCCTTTGATGCCGGGATCTTTACTTTCCAGTATCAGTTTCCCAAAGGTTCTACTCCCCCCCAGACCTGGAATGATCTTGATTACAGTAACATTGATCTACACCGTTTTCGTTATCCGACGACTGCATTTCATCCCTGGCCGCCCGGGCTGGACTATCCCTGGTATAATCCTCTATGGCCGGAACCGGGACCTATATATCAAGTTCCTGCCATACCTAATCCTGACGGTTTGCCCTCTGTTACCTATCTGCGTGGTACGATATATCTTTATGGAGGCACGGCAACCAGAAGGGCTGGTTTCGTCAGAAGAAGCGGGCATCATGACTACGATACCGGAATATGGGACATCGAAAACCATGTCTTCGGTGCTCCGACTTCCATTTTGTCACCACCGGGAGGAGCAATCGGATATGATAAAGATTATTATTACGATACAAGGTTGAGTTCAGTCTCCCCCCCCGACATTTCCGACGGTTATATTATCCCGGAGGGAGAGTCTCAGCCCAGGATCCGGTTATCTAAAAAGAATACTGCAGATGATTACTGGGAGACTATCTTTGAAGAATACGGAATCCCCGGTGCTCAGCATCTTTGCAGCTTCAATGAACAGGTAGTATTTGTTAGCGATAAGTATCTATACTTTTCTGATGAAGGGGGCAACTTCACCTGTTATCCGCTTCTTAATTATCTGGCGGAAGAAGAGGAGATAATTGATATGTTACTCCTGGCAGATGCTCTCTATCTCATCAGCAGCGAGTCTGACCATAGTTTTTTGAGAAAAGTCTCTCTACCCGCTAATGAATGGACTCTGTTAGCTACGAGGATTTGTAGCGGGCAACAACAGGCATTGGCTTATGATCAGGAGTATATTGTTTGGGCAGCTCCAGCAGATAGTGAAATTATGCGGATAGACTTCTATGATCTCTTCGGAGAGCTTATCCATGAATACAACTGGCAGCATGGAATCCCGAGACCTGACGGTTACTGTTATAAAAGCAGCCGCTTGGCTCTAATCAAAGATGGAGATGAAGTAACGATAGCTGTTTATAATGCCAGAGTAGGTGAGAACTATTATGGTTCCGGAGACATATTCATTGCTGTCGGAACGATGGATTTCCAGTCAAGCGAACCGGTAGATTTGGTTCCCGGGATTTTTGATCTCAGCCATTATCCGAATCCTGCCTTTTCCTCTAAGAACCGGAGCGAATCACTGCTCAATATCCGTTTTGCTCTTCCTGAAAGATCATTCGTCAATATTAGCCTCTATAATCTCAGAGGGCAGCTGGTAAGGAGCTTGGTGAGCCAGGATTTTAGCAGGGGAGAGCATGAAGTGTCCTGGGACGGAAAAGATAACCGAAACAGAAAAGCAGCAAAGGGTCTTTATTTATATAGAATAGATACCGGCAAGGCTCAAGCAGTCAATAAGTTGCTGATCCTGGATTAACTCTGCGGTTTAAGAGAAGCGGTTCCTTTGCCGGATATCGTCTTAAGAAGCACGTATTGTTTTTTTTACTCGGAGGCACATATAGAGGGGAGGGTTAAGGGCGTTTCGCTCTGTTCAGGTAAGGGATCCTACTTACTCTTTCTCTTGGCAGAAAAACACAGAGTTTGAAACGCCCGTTTTGTTGATAAGATACTCAGATTTTTTGATGATACAATTACTATTATGAAGATGATTATCGGAACAGGAAGTACCTTGCTTAGGCGATGTTTTATTTCTTACTGATGTGAGCGAAAAAATGGCGGGAGCGACGGGACTCGAACTCGCGACCTCCTGCGTGACAGGCAGGCGTTCTAACCAAACTGAACTACGCCCCCGCAATTCAATTTCCATATCGGGAAGAGCGGTTTTCTTGTCAACCAGTTTTTTTACTTTTTTTTCGAGACAAAGTCATCTACCTTTTTATGAGGGGAATTGAGAGCCTTTTACAATTTGAGAAATCTTCTTAATCAAGCGAGAATCAGGTTTCGAAGGATTCATTTCATTTTAAGATCTCTTAGGTATTTCCTTGCAATAATAGCGCCTTTTGTTATTATGGGTTTGAGCATTTAAAAGAAACGGAGGCAAAATGCCGGATAGAATAGTCAAAGGGATCAGTAAAAACCAAGAGTTAAGATTCATGACAGCAGAAACTACAATTACCGCTGAGGAAGGGAGAAAAGTCCATTCACTCTCTCCTGTTAAAGCGGTGATCTTCGGAAAACTCCTCACAGCCGCTCTGTTATTCGGAGCAGATTTAAAGGATAAGAGGTTTCTCGTTACTTTAAAAACAGTATTCAAAGATCCAGCTGACTACATAATAGTAACAGCAAACAATTCCGGTCTGGTCAAAGGGTATCCCAGACTGACTTTTTCCGACAATATCTCATCACTGCAGGGAATGGATCAGTTTGCCGTTAATAAGGTCATTCGGGAGCAGCTGAAATCTCAGTTGAAAGAGGGTGTTTTTCATGTTAGTAAAGATTTGGGAATGAAATCTCCTCATAATGGGAGTGCTTCTATGATCACCGGAGAGATAGCCAGGGATATAACCTACTATTTTACAGTCTCGGAACAGATTCCTTCCATAGTAGGTCTAAGTGTGATACTCAACGAGGACGGGTCAGTCAGAAAAGCTGTCGGATTCTTTGTGCAGTTATTGCCTGAGGCGGGTGACGAAACGATAGAACTACTTGAGAAGAACATGCAGAGATTACCGGAAATAATTGATCTTCTGGAAATGGGAATGACCATCGAGCAGATATTGTCCGAGATGATTCTAAAAGACATTGATCATGAAGTAACAATGGAAATACCGGTTAAATATCACTGTGACTGCTCGTCTGAGCGTTTCAAAAAGGGATTGCTCCTACTTGGCAAGGGAGAATTAGCGGAATTGATCAAGGGAGACGCCACTCTGGAATTACAATGCCATTATTGCAATCAAGTATATATATTTCAACGGACTGAGATATCACGTTTATTACCGGAAGCTGATTAACAGCTGGATAGTGCTCTTTTCAAATGAGTTCGGGTCTTATATTGAATAAAAAAAGGAGTAAACCAGATGGATAGTAATGTGTTAATTGCCTTTCTACTTACCCTGGGAGCAGGCTTGGCTACAGGGATCGGGAGTTTTTTGGCCTTTTTTACGAAACGGACAAACACAAGATTTCTGGCAGTAACTCTCGGTTTTTCAGCCGGAGTAATGGTTTATGTCTCTATGATAGAGATTTTTGCCAAGGCTCAAGAAACACTTACGGCAGAGTTGGGGAAAGGACCGGGATCATGGCTGACAGTAGCCTCCTTTTTTGCCGGGATTGTGTTGATCGGTGTAATTGATAAAATAGTTCCCAATGTAGAAAACCCCCACGAGTTTCATAAAATTGAAGAAATTAAGCAAATAGAAAAGAAGATAGAAGAAGAGATAAAGGATGAAAGCCAGCAGAAAGCAACGGGATCTCTGGTTTCGGGAAAGAGTAAAAATGAGTTCTCAATAGATCCCAAAATGCTTCACAGAATGGGAATCTTTACGGCTTTAGCCATTACTATCCATAATTTTCCCGAAGGGTTGGCAACCTTTATTGCTGCCTTGCAGGAGCCTGCTCTGGGAGTAGCTATCGCCATTGCTATCGCCCTGCACAATATTCCCGAAGGAATTGCAGTCTCGGTACCAATCTATTATGCTACCGGCAGTAAGAAGAAAGCCTTTTACTATTCCTTTCTTTCCGGTCTGGCTGAACCTCTGGGAGCTATAGTTGGTTATCTGCTCCTGATGCCCTTTCTTACAGATACGCTCTTTGGCATTGTTTTTGCCATGGTGGGGGGGATAATGGTCTATATCTCTTTTGATGAGCTGCTTCCGGCAGCCCAGAAATACGGGGAACTCCATCTTTCCATCTATGGTTTGGTGGTCGGTATGGCAGTTATGGCTCTCAGCCTGCTGATGCTCTTTTAATCCAGTATCAGAGCCTGATGTTTTCCTCAGAGATTACAGGGGCCAGACGATAAGTATCAGGGGGATGCTTATCAGGAGGATCAGGATTTCCAGAGGTAATCCCAGCCTCCAGTAGTCACTGAACTTGTAGCCTCCCGGAGCCATAACCAGAGTATTGGACTGGTGTCCGATTGGTGTCAAAAAAGCAGAAGAACCGCCAATAGCAACCGCCATTAGAAAAGGGTCATTAGAGACATTTAATCCCTGGGCGATATTGATAGCAATCGGTGCCATTAGGACAACAGTAGCAGCATTATTGATAATATCGGATAAAACCATCGTAATAAACATCAGTAAAGTCAGGAGCAGCCAGACCGGAATATTTGTCCCTGTCTGCAGGAACCAGGCAGCAATTAAATCCGCACCTCCCGAATGCTCCAGAGCAGTACCGACCGGGATCATAGCACCGAGCAGGATAATAATTGACCAGTCAACATTATCATAAACTTCCCGCAATGAAACAACTCTGCTCATGACAAAGAGGAGAGCTGCCAGAGAAAAGGCAATTTGGACAGGTAAAAGTCCGGTAACGATCAGAACGATAGCCCCGGTGAAAATAGTGAGAGCCAGTAAGATCATTTTCTGGTAGCCGATCCTCAAGCCTCTTTCGGCAAGCGGCAAACATCCAATATTTCTGATAACCTCCAGAAGATTAAGATTTCTTCCTTGCAAAAGCAGCACATCACCAACCTGGAAGCGTATCTGATCAATACGTTTTCTGATCTGTTTATTCCTTCTGGCTACAGCAAGAAGATTTATTCCGTATTTAGTCCTCATATTCAGATTCGCTGCTGTTCTGCCCAGCAACCGGGAGTTATTCATGACAACAGCTTCTTTGATCGCTATATCTTTGGAACCGGCAGCATCTTTACGGAATTGCTTGCCTCCGAGCAGTTTTGTTTCAGTGATATCGACAAATGTTTTTAGATTTTCAGAGTCAGTTTCCAGAATAATGATATCATTCACTTTGAGAGTCTCACTATCTTCAGGAGCATGAATACGTTGTTTATGGCGGATCAGTCCTAAAATCCTGATCTCTGCTTCTTTCATTCCTTTCACCTCTTCGATTGTCTTAGCGCGGATCTTAGAATCTTTCACTACTCTGACTTCAGTTATATAATCATCAATTTCGAAGATACTTTCCTCACTTCCCTGACCTTTCCTTTTCGGTAAAAGACGCCACCCAAGGAGTGAGATAAACAGGATACCCAGGAAAGCTACCGGAAAACCAACCGGGAAGAAATCAAATAATCTGAAAGGAGTTTCTGCTACCTCCTGACGGAAAGTTGCTACGATGATATTGGGGGGTGTTCCGATCATGGTCATCATTCCACCCAGCAAAGAAGAAAAAGCCAGCGGCATCAATATATAGGAGAGTGGATTTCCGCTTTTGCGGGCAAGGTGAATAGCAACAGGCATCATAACGGCCATTGCTCCTACATTATTCATGAATGCCGAAGCAACAGCTACTATCAATGACAGAACAAAGATCTGTAAGATGATGTTTTTCCCCAGTTTCATTACCCAGCGTCCGAGAAGATCTATCAAACCCGAATTCTGCATACCCTTGCTGATTATCATGACGGCAGCGACTGTGATGACCGCCGGATGGCCAAACCCCAGGAAAGACTGATCAGCAGGAATAACTCTAAAGATTGTTATGATAAACAGAGCTATCATTGCCACCAGATCATAACGAAGTCTTCCCCAGGCGAATAGTAACAGGGTAATCCCTAAAGTTACAAAAACAACTGTCTGTTCCATATACCCTTGATCCTTCTTTATTGATATTCTATAACGAAGAAAGCAGTGCCGAATCTTTTTGTCAACCGGATAATAGAGATTAATTCTATGGGCATAAATACTGAGCGTATAAACTCTATCCTCTTTCTACAAATTATCGAAGAGAGAGATTATTGAGTGATAATCATTGCTGGATTTTGCTGGAAAGTGCTTCAAATCCGAAGAATTTCCTGATTATCCCCTTCTGATATCGCTCGAATATTTCGTAGTAGTATCTTTCCCTTTGTAAGAATATTAAGAGGAATCTAATGGGTTGTTCTTGTTAAGAAAGGAGAGTTAGCAGTTCCGGCTGGAATGATAAGATAGAATGATTCATTTCTTTGTTCTATGGGCAATTGCAAGGGTTAATCAAAGAAGAGAGAAGACTGGAAAATCCTTTTTATGCAGACAAAGGGGGCGGGACGCTAATCTCTTTCGTTAGAAAGCTTTTCGATGAGAAAGAAAAAAAGAAAGGTAAGAAAGAGCAGCACTATTCCCATATTGACGGCAGGAACTAATCTGCGGGCTCCGATAAACCGGTAGATGGTTAAGGGGATCGTGGTGTAGGTTCTGCCGAGCATCATTACTGCTCCTAATTCTCCGAGAGAGATGGCAAAAGCAAAGGAAAAGGCAAGCAGAAGGCTTTTTTTGATCTGAGGAAGGATTATCTTCAGAAAGACCATAACAGCATTAGCTCCTAAGCTTTTAGCCGCTCTGAGATGATTGAGAGGAATATTGCGTACCGCCTGAATGACGATCCTTGAGACGAAGGGGAGGGCAATGACCGTATGAGCGATAATTATCAGGAGCAGTCTGTTAAAATCAAAATATCCCAGATGAATAAATCTCAGATAACCCAAACTGAAAGTAACAGCGGAGATGACCAGTGGAATTATTGTCAGGAACTCCAGTAATGTCGCAATCTTTTTTGTGCGGGGAGATCTCTCCAAAATGAGCATGCTCCGGATTAACAGTAGAGAAAGAATAACAGTCAGGGTCGAAGCCGAGAGAGCAATAACAAAGGAGTTACCCAGGGCGGCAACTACCGAGGAGCCGATAAGCCGGTTATTTTCGAAGAGGGAAGATAAGACTCCGGTTAGAGTGACCCCTGTTTCCAGATTTGCCTGCATTCCGAAGATAACTATAGCAAAGAGAGGTCCGATAATGATGACGATGAGAAAGAGCAGGTAGAGAAGAGAGAGAAGAGAAAAAAACATCCCGCTTTTAGAGACCCGAAGAACCTCCTTCTTGTCTTTAACGGGAAACGGCGAAGTATCTTGCCGGTTGAGTCTTAATATGGAATTTGTACATTCATTTTCCGGACTTTTTGCAGTAGTTCTTTGCTGGAGACTGTTCAGAGATTGCAGCGAGAAGAGTGGTATCTGATCTTTCTTGTTAGCCAGAGTGCTCAGGAGATTGAGATTGTTTATATAATACTGATTGCTTCTGATAGCGATGAAAAGGAATATCAATGAGAAAAGGAGTTGAATAGTTCCCAGGCTCATACCGAGGGGGAGCCGGATGAGGTGATATACCAGAAAGTAGATATTTACCTCCACAGTTGTATAACGAATACTACCAAGCACCAGAACAATTCCGAAACTCATAAAACAGTAGATAAAGACCAGCACGGAAGAATTTATTATCGAAGGGAGGAGAGAGGGGAGAGTGATCCGGAAAAAAGTCTTTATTCTTCCTGTACCGAGGGTTTGAGCAGCGGCAAGATAGTTTTTATTAACCCGTTGCCAGGAGTCACTGACAAATTTCAGGACAATCGGGAAATTGTAGAAACTATGAGCCAGAATGATTGCTTCCAGGCGGTATAGAATTCTGACATTGAGATTGAATAGTCCTAACAAGCGGTTAAGATATCCGTTTTGTCCATAGAGCAAAATAAAACCGAGAGCTGCAATTATACTCGGCAGTACAAAGGGAATAAGGAATAATGGTCTGATTATACTTTTGCCGGGAAAGGAGTAATGCGAGAAAATATAAGCAGCGGGCAGACCGAGAAGGAGAGTAAAAAAAAGACTGATAAAAGCCTGTTTGATAGTGAAGAGAATAACATGCCGGTGATAGGGGCTGCTGAGCAGTTCGATAAAATTATCAAGGCTCAGTTGCTGCTCAACGTAGAAAGAATCTCTCAAGACCGTCAGGATGGGGATATAAAAGAAAAGAAGCAGAAACCCCAAAGGGATGAGAAACATTAGTTTTTTCATGTTTTTTTGAGCTGATAAAATACCGTTAGGGGTGGCTGACGGTTTAAATAAGGAGACGAAACGTCACAACTTGCCTGCCGGAAAAGGTATTGAAAATGACAGGATCATAAGTAACGATTGATCTTCACTCTTAAGCTCTCTGCTTCTTCAGCAGCTTTCTCAGCAAAGGAGTAACCTTTCTCTTTGAAGATTATCCCTCTCGAAGAATTGATAAGGATACGCGGATCATCGTTCCGGGAGGGGGAGTTTTTCAGGACAGTTTCCAGATCACCTCCCTGGGCACCTATTCCCGGTATGAGAAAAAGGGTTTCGGGCATTTCTCTTCTCAGTTCCGCTAATTCCTCCGGATTAGTAGCTCCGATAACTGCACCGGCTTGACGGTAATCGAGTTCTTTGATCTGCCGGGCTATCTCCCGGTAAAGATAATTATGTTTCAAATACTGCTCAGCAGAGGGATTAGAAGTAACTACCAGTGAGAAGAAAAATTTGTCTTGATACTCCAGAAGGGGAGCAAACACATCGCTTCCCATAAGGGGATTTACCGTAACAGCATCAGCCTGCAACTCACAAAAAAAAGCCCGGGCATAGTTCTTCATGGTGTTGGAAATATCACCTATCTTGCAATCGATGATTATGGGAACTGATTCAGGTATGGCGGCAATTGAAAGTTGCAAAGCTTCCAGACCCTTCAAGCCGGCAGATAAATAAAATGCAAAATTGAGTTTGTAGGCGGCAACTTTGTCCTGGGTGGCTGCAATGATCTCCCTGTTGAAAGCCCAGATAGGAGAGGGTTCCTTCTGCAAATGATCCGGTATCAATTCGATATCGGAATCGAGACCGAGACAAAGGTAGGAACTATTCCTGCCTGTAGTGGTTTGATATTTCTCCCAAAAAGTCATGAACTCTCCTTAGGTTGTAACAATATTAACGGTCTCATCTTCATCGGTTTCCGAGAAACTGACCTTGATGATCTCCTCTTTGGAGGTCGGAACATTCTTGCCTACGTAATTCGCTTTTATCGGAAGTTCCCTGTGTCCTCTGTCAATCAGAACACATAACTGGATGATTGCCGGTCTGCCAAAGTCAAGCAAGGCATCAATAGCTGCCCTGACGGTTCTTCCTGTATATAAGACATCATCACAGAGAATTACATTGGCATCGGCAATCGGAAAATCGATCTGGGTACTCTTAATTACCGGCTGGTGTGATATAGTAGTCAGGTCATCGCGGTAGAGAGTGATATCAAGTACCCCTACCGGGACATCTCTGTTTTCTATTTCTCTCAGATATTGGGAAAGTCTTTTAGCTACCGGAACTCCTCTGGTACGGATACCAACCAGATAGAGGTTTTCCAAACCCTTATTCTGTTCGATGATTTCGTGTGCCATTCTTTTCAAAGCCCTTTCAATAGCTGCCTTGTCCATTATCGTACTCTTAACTTTCATTCTTGCTCCTCTCTTTTTATCTTAATGTTCTTCCAATTATCTCTTGCAATTGTATCTGGTTCTCGCTAAGATATTCCTCTAATTTGTCAATGATTTCTACGGCAGCCAGGGGATTGATGAAATTCCCCGTACCGGTTGCTACGACACTTGCTCCGGCAGAGAAAAACTCTAGAGCATCCTGCCAGCAGGTTATTCCTCCCATAGCCAGAATCGGGATCCGGCAATGTTCTGCCACCTTGAAAACCTGATAAAGAGCTACCGGTTTAATAGCGGGTCCGCTTAAACCTCCAAATCCCCTGGCCAGATAAGGTTTACCGGTTTTCCAGTCTATTGCCATTCCCAGAAGGGTATTGATCAGGGCTAATGAGTCAGCTCCGGCTGATTCTGCTGCCTGAGCAATTTCTACAATATCAGTTACATTGGGACTCAGCTTTACGATCACTTCCCTCTCACTCTTTTGTTCTTCTTTCAATGCTTTTGTCAACCTATATACTGCGGATGGATCAACTCCGAAGCTCAAGCCCTCTTTCTCAACGTTCGGGCAGGAAACGTTGATCTCATAACCGGCAATTCCTTCTGCCTGCTCCAGTCTCCTGAAAAGGGCAAGAAACTCCTTGTTAGAAGCTCCTGAAAAACTGACAATTAAGGGGGTTGGATTATCGGTATTAGTAAGAATCTTCCGGTATTCAGGAAGAGATTCTTTGATAAACAGGTCAATCCCGGGATTTTGTAATCCGATGGAATTCAATAAACCACCGCAGGTCTCGTAAAGACGGGGTGGAGGATTACCTCTTTTGGGTTCGGGGGTAATGGTTTTTGTAACTATCGCTCCTAAGCGATTTAGATCAAAGAGTTCTGCATATTCCGCACCAAAGGTACCGGAAGCTACGGTAACCGGATTTTTTAACCTTATCTTTCCGAGTTGAGCTGCTAATCTATTCATTCCAGATCACCTCTTTTGCCTGAAACACCGGACCATCTTTACATACTCTCCCATAGAATTCTTCCTCATTGTTTCTCATCTTAACTACACACCCAAGACAAGTGCCCAAACCGCAGGCCATGTACTCTTCCAGAGAGACCTGCAGCGGAATCCTTTTCTCGTCTGCAAAAGAGGAAACAGTTTTCATCATCTTCTTTGGTCCGCAGGAATAGATTTCAGTGAAATCGGGGCAAGCAGGATTATTCAGTATCCGCCTCATTCCCTCGGTAACAAACCCTTTCTCACCCGAGCTTCCGTCGTCGGTATAGATAATATCAGCCGGGAAAATATCCTGAGTACTCTGGCCGCCGTGCAGCCAGAGTACCTGATTATTCCTGGCAATGAGTTGTTTCTTGAGCATAAATAACGGGGCATAACCAATGCCGCCGCTGACAAGAAGAGTCTTACAATTCTCCGGAAGAGTAAATCCGGTACCTAAGGGACCGAGCAGAAAGATCTCGTCTCCTGAGCGGAGGGCAGCTAATTCCTGAGTGCCTTTCCCGATGGTTTTGCAGAAGAAGCGGAGTCTGAATTCAACAACATCATAAATACTAAGAGGTATATGCAGCAGGGAGGAAAAGCCTGTAACGGGCTTGATCAGATAAAACTGACCTGCTGCCGGGATTATCTCGACAGTTTCTGTCTCCAGCACAAAGTAAGAGGGATTGAGATGAGTTACTTGCTTAACCGCTGTTTTACGGTATTCTTTTCGTGCATTATTTTTCATAGGTATTCTTTATGATTCTTCTTTCCAGCATATTCTGCCGTCACAGATCGTCGTAGTGATCTTTCCCGGCAAAGTTTGGTTAATATGAGGGGTGTTGTTTGATTTGGAAAGCATATTTTCCGGGGTTAGCAATACTTCAGCATTAAGATCGGCAATGGTTAGATCAGCATCCTTCCCTTTGGATATTTCACCACAGTTCAGTTTTAAAAAGTTTGCTGGAGCGGTTGAAAGCTTTTGTATCAGAAAATGGAGAGTGATCCGCTGAGGAAGTACCAAACCTGAATATAGGGAGGCAAAGGCTGTTTCGAAACCGTTGATACCGAAGGGGGCAATACTGAACTCTTTCTCTTTTTCGAAGTCAGAATGAGGAGCATGATCTGTTGCGATGAAATCAATCGTGCCGTCAAGCAATCCCTCCAAACAGGCTTGGCGGTCTTTTTCCGTTCTTAACGGAGGTTTGACTTTCGTGTTTGTGTCATAGGAAGTGCAAGCATCTTCGGTAAGAAGCAGATGATGAGGTGTAACTTCAGCAGTGATCTTCAAGCCCCGTTTCTTGGCATCTCTGACCAGTTGAACCGAACGGGCGGTTGAGATATGAGCCACATGAAGCCGGCATCTAAGGCTTTCTGCCAGCATAATATCGCGGGAGATGATTATTTCTTCAGCTAAAGCTGGAATACCGGAGAGACCGAGTTTCGTGGACATCCTGCCGGCGTTGATCTGTCCGTTACCGGACAAACTCCGGTCTTCGGCATGGATGATCACTGGAAGATCAAAATTCGAGACGTATTTCATGGCATTAAGCATGATCTTGGTGTTTTGGACACACTCTCCATCATCGCTGACGGCGACTATCCCTCCGGAGAGCATGTGAGCAATTTCTGCGATCTCCTTCCCCTCCAGCTTTTTAGTCAAGGCACCGATAACCAGTATTTTGCAGGAACCGAGGTCTTTTGCTTTCCGTTTGATGTATTCAACGGTGGCAATATTATCAACAACAGGATCAGTGTTTGGCATTACACATACGGTTGTAAAGCCCCCTTTGGCCGCAGCTCTTGTCCCGGAAACGATATCTTCTTTATAGGTCTGCCCCGGATCCCGCAGATGGGCATGAAGATCAACGAAGCCGGGAAAGACATATCTTCCTGAGGCGTCAATTATCTCACTCTCTCGCATAGCGGAAATATGTTCCGCAAGTTTTACAATCTTGTCCTTCCTGATGAGAATATCCAGCTTTTTGAATATATTCTTTCGGAATACATATCCATTTTTGATCAGCATATTACCTCCTACATCTTGCCGCCGAGCATCAGAAACAGCAAAGCCATTCTGACTGCTACACCGTTGGTTACCTGTTCCAAAATAACACTATGACTGCTGTCTGCTATTTCCGGCAGTATCTCGACTCCCCGGTTCATTGGTCCCGGATGGAGTACAAGGGCATCTTTCTTAGCGTATTTCATCGTCTCTTTCGATATCGTGAAAAGCCTCGAATACTCTTCCAAACTGGGGAAAAGCCCTTCTGACTGACGTTCTAACTGCATCCTCAATCCCATTACAACGTCGGCATCCCGTAAGGCGGTTTTCAAGTCATATTCTACCCGGCAGCCGTAAACCTCCTCCATGTGTCCGGGCATAAGCGTCTTAGGTCCGCAGACGGTAATCTCTGCTCCCATCTTTTTCATGCCGATAAGATTGGAACGGACAACCCTGCTGTGGGCAATGTCACCGACATAGGTTACTTTTAAACCCTTCAGGGTGCCTAATTTTTCCCAGATAGAGAACATATCGAGCAGGGCTTGAGTGGGATGGGCGTGGGAACCGTCACCGGCATTTAAAACCGGTTTGTTGGTATATTTGTGAACCAGTTGGGGAGAACCGGGGTAGCTGTGGCGGATAATATAAAGGTCGATTCCCATGGCATTAATAGTATAGACGGTGTCTTGCAGGCTTTCTCCCTTAGATAAAGAGGAAGAGGTAGCCGAAAATCTTACAATATCTGCACTTAATCTGTCGGCTGCTAATTCGAAGGACATAAGTGTCCGGGTGCTGTTCTCAAAGAAAAGGGTGCAAACCGTTTTTCCTTTGAGAGTAGGCAGTTTCTTGTAGTCACGTTTGTTGATATCTTTCATCACTTTAGTAGCTTCTAAAATGGTTTCTATCTCTTCCGGAGTATAATCATCAAGGTCATAGAGATTTCTACCGGTAAAGTTTGCTTGCATATAAACCTCCGTTTTGGTTAATAATGGGATTTCTTCTTTAAGGAATTATGAGAACAGGGAAGGGTAAACCAGAGGTTTTAAGTATCGTCTATCAACATTTTGACCCCCTTTATGTCTCGCCGGACATTTTTAAAGGTTATTGTAAAACAGAGTCACTTAATAAGTGAGTAGTTTTGTGTCAAGGATTGAATCATTTTTTTCCCAGCGAAGCGAACATCATAGGTGATTCTGAAAAGTCATCACCGTAAAGGTGCTCCATCTGATAGTTAAGCATTCCGGTTGTCTCTTTATAGGGGTTATAATTGTGTACCGGTCACTTGTCAAAACTGACACTAATTCTCAAAACCGGAACAAGCCGTTATTGAGATCTTTATCTTTGTATCCGAAAAAAAGCGAGGGCTTTCTTTTTCTGTTCCTTTCTCATATTTTTAGGAAACCATAGAGGAATGTCGTAGTCGGCCCTGGCCAACTACAATAATCCTCTATGGTTTCCCTGAGATAAAAGAGGGGGTTAAAAGAGATTTACTCTTTATCTCTGATGATTACGGAAATGGGGTCTGAGCTCAACCTGAGCGATTGCAGGAAACGGGATTTTTACGAGGCATAACTTATCCGAGAAGCTGGAAATCGAATATAAAAAAAGCCCCTTCCTCCAAAAGGGGAAGGGGCTGATATATCAGTTGTTGTTTAACAATAGTTAACTATCTTCTTCTCAAAACCGGAGCGGTTGCAGAAGCTCTTACCCGGTAGAATTTCTTATCTCCGGTTACTGTTCCTGTCCATTCTTCATTACCGGTAAAGATACCGTCTCCGGTAACATCTGTATAACCTTCTTCATTGTAGGGATCATCACTGGCTTCGACGAGATAGCTATTGGCTCCGGTAACGCTATCCCAGGTAATAATGACATTGTCTCCGGATATCTGAATCTCGACATTAGCCGGGGGATCAAGGTCAACAATAGTTGATTCGATTCCCATAACTCTGATATTATCGAAACGGTTGTTACCTGTAGATTGTGTTCCGCCATCAAGTATGATTCTTATCTTAAAATCAGGATTATTATCTACTCCCGGAATAGCCGAGAAGTCAACCGACCTGGCTAACCAGCTGAAAGCAGCGGTAACGGTAAAGGTCTCCAGGGTAGTGAAATCAGTTCCGTTTGTGGAGTAAAGGATCTCCTGGGACATGAAACCGGAAGTTGTTGCCTGGGTTGCATAGGAGAAAATTATATCCTGATGCCCGGTAGTGGGCAGACTTAACTCAAAATACTCACCGTTATTGACCAATCCGGTATCGGGTCTTGGTACAAAGCTCTGTCCGCTGACCTCTCCGGGAACACCGTTGATAGTGGTTCCTCCGTAAGAAATTGCTTCGGTGAAGGTATAAGCTATTTCACCGGTTCCTTCATCTGCTGGAATTGGTTGTACCCAGTTGCCGTCAACATCAAGGTTTTCGATATTAAAATTCCAATAATGAAGGAGAACACCGTCTGAGGAAGAAGTTACGTTTATCGTATTGGAATTCAAACTCAGTGTGCCGTCTGTGGCAACAGCTCTTACCCGGTAAAAATAATTAGTGTCGGAATCCAGGCCGGCAACGATATGATTGGTACCACTGACTACGATATTTTTGAAACCATCGACAAATCCAGCGAAAATGGGAGAGGTTGAGACATCGAGTCTGTAGGAAACAGCTCCGGTGACTCCGTCCCAATTAGCAACGAAGCTATCCTCGGTAATACTGGAAGCGGCTGTAGCTAACGGAGCATCCAGGGCAAGTTCACCCCAGATTAGTTCGACAAATTCCGGACGGTCAATGAAGGGATTACGGTTACCCTGGTAGCCATAAACCAGTTCATTTCTTTCAATTTCTCTGGCATCTACCGGATCTTCCAAATGCCACTGGATAAGGGTTGGCAATTGATCAACAGCCCCACGGCTAAAGTGATAGTTGTCCGAATAATAACGCACTGAGAAATAGAGGATACCTCTGGCGAGATTTCCCTTGAACTCATCGGCAACATCGAAAGCTCTTTCAATGTCGGTATTATCACCAAGATAAGAGAGATAGCTTTCAGAACCCCAGATGGATAAGATGTCTGTGATGTAATCAAAAGGATGATTGGAGCGGGATTGGTTAGCGTCAATCCTTGCCGGATGAAGTGTGTGTAAATCACTTACTGCATAACTGATAGCTTCAGGACTAAGGTCTGCTTCATACCAGCTCTGGGCGTAAGTATGTTCGGCACTGAAATCTGTTGGAGTGGACATCGTTCCTTCGGGATGAGCAACCCATTGACCTGTATAGATACAGCGAACCTGATCGTCAACATTATCGATGAAAGCATGCATATTATACCGGGCGGCATCATAAGAGTAATCAATATGGTCGGCAGAAACAATATCGGTTAAACCTGACCAGAGAGCCATACCTGCCAAACCTTCTACTGAGGTGTAATAGTCAGCATCGAGTGAGAAGTCTCTGAAACGGGAGCTGCCACCACCGGCTGTCATCTCAATCTTTATTCTTCCGGTTGCCACGTTGAGAGTGTCGGTAAGATCAAGAGGTTTTGTGTAAGTTAAATAAGTACCGGTTAAAAGGTAGGTATCGACAGCATCATAAGATACTCCATCATCGGAAGAAACAAAGATGGTAAGAGTCTGTCCCAAATCTCCACCATAAGTCGTGGCATCGAAACCAATTTCAATGTTATCATGTTCGGTGAAGTCTATAGTGGGTGTTTCCAGATAACCGTTCGGGGAAATACGCAGATAACCACCTGTACCTGTTTCATTTTGAGCATCGGCGATAGTGAATCCTTGTAATATGGCAGTGTCAATATCAGACTGAGTTCGGAAGGGATTAGAATAAGGTATGTCGAGTTCGGTAATTACGCTGCCGCTGACTGCAACTGCTATCTGGGCAGCTCCGCCGCCGCTGATGGTTACATCCCCTGAGTATTCACCTGCCGGAAGAGCAGCTATCAGATGTACCCAGATAACTGATGGACTTCCGTCATAGGAGGTCAGAGTAATATTTTCGGTAAAGGTGATATTATCTTCCGACACTCTGAACTGCGAGGGTGCGGTAACAGTGACGTCGCTTCCGTCAAGGAAGACACCTGTAAGCTCAAATGATTGGGCATCAGAGGGACCAAAACCGAGGAAATAGTTCAGCCCTGTCAGGGACGGGGTATCGGTTTCCAAAAGAGCATTAGTCGGTTCTTCAGTATCAACGGTTACTTCTCCGATACCGATCTGCTTACTGCTGCCTAACGATTCACCTCTATCTGAAGACCAGCTAATGGTAAAGATCTCGTTATTTTCGATATTCAATCCTTGAAGTAAAACTGATTTCGTTTCATCAACACCTGAGGCAGTAGAATAGAAGAGTTCGGGAATCTCTGTTTCGTTGAGTTTTACCGTCCATTCCGGGACACGTGTTTCTCCAATCCTCTCGACCATACCGAGATACGAGATATAAAGATCTTCGATCGTGCTTCCCGTATCATTGAGCAGGGTCAGAGTTGCGGTAAAGATTCCGGTTCCCGAGGTATGCTGGAAACCTAAGACACTGGCATTTCCTCTCAATCCTCCGGATGTTCCTGTTCCCCAGTCTCCTCCATAAGTCTCATTGGTAACAGACCAGTCATCCGGAAGAGTTTCGAAGCTGACAAAGCCGGCAAAATCTTCGAAATAAGGTAATCCGGCAGGTGAGGGAACAACTTCGCCGCTCACATTAACTGTTTTTCCTGCTGCTCCGCCGCCGCTGATGCTAACATTGCCTGAATAGTCACCAACTGCAAGAGCATCGGTTAACTGAACCCAAATGTCTGTAGCTGCTCCGTCGAATGCTGTCAAGGTCAGGCCTGAACTAAAAGTGATGTTATCAATGGAAACTTCAAAGTCGGTTGGTGCTGTAATCGTTACATCGGTGTTGTCAAGGTTGGTGCCGGATACTTCAAATGATTGTGAAGTGGATGGTCCTGAACCTAATACATACATAAATCCGGACAGAACTTCAGGATTAACTGTCAGTATCGGAGCGGTTGCTTCAAAAATACTGATATCATCAACTCTCCAGGAGGTAGGACTGTCCGTAGAATAGTATTTAAAGGCGAGAAAAACACTATCAGCTAAAATAGCAGAAAGGTCAAGAATCCCTGAGGAGGTTTCGATTTGGATAGAACCGACTGCTCCTGCCGGAGGCTGGTTAAAAGCCAGCTCATTCCAAACGACACCCGCTGCATAAGGATCTCCCAAACCCTGATAATTAGTCGAATAATAAAGCTTCAGGTAGTTGTTGGCATCAATAGTTCCATATTGGGCATAATTGGTAAAGCTCATTTCAACGTCGGTATAATCATTGAAATTGATGCCGGGAAGTATCAGCCAGTGTTCTTCCGTAGCTTCTCCATTGAAACCGTTACATCTGGCTGAACCTGAAGTATGATGCCAGGGGTTAGAACCGGTAACCGTGTAATCATAACAGTCACCGAGATCAGTATCAAAAGTTTCTTCATAAGGAAGAGTTGTAGTAGCCGGCTCAAGTAAGGTATAGGTCGCCGATGTCACCGGACTGTCAGTCATCTCAGCTTTCAAAGCGTAAGCCCAGATAGTGGTTGTTTCGGTAATCAAAAGTCCGGTGGTATAATCTGTCCAGGGTCCTGTCTCTGAGTCGAAACTATATCTGACGGTAGCACCATCGGTTGTTGTTTCGATTTCGACCGTAGGGGGTATTTCGTAACTTCCGGCAGGAGGATCAAAAGTAGGAGTTGCAACCATATTTGCTACGATATAATCAGTTATTTGAATATCGTCTATATTCAATCTTCTATTACTTGATGTATTCCCGTCCGCAGTAGCCCGCAGTATTCTTATTCTTACATTTCCGGCTACATCTACGGTTTCTGAGAATTGCTGGACATCATCAGTGGCTGGAGCTGTAAAATCGGTTCCTATTTGTACCCAGGTATCTCCATTATTGACACTATATTCAACTTTCCAGTCAACTTGCGGATCACCCCCGTATCTACGATAATAAAAAGAAACGGTCCCTATTCCGTTGGGTTTATTTTCAAGCATAGTCATAGCTGAAGCTTCATATCCTCTTAACCGTGCTGAAGTGGTATCATTGTACCAGTCAGAATGCGCCGGATTAGAAGTCATTGCCTCTGTCATATCCCAGTTAAGACCGCTTAGATTTATCGTTCCGGAAGCATAACTTGCTTTCGTTTCTCCAGTTCCTTCAAAATCGACAAAATAACCGGGAAGCGGAGGAGGTGTTACACTGCCGCTTACAGTAACAGTTTTACTGTCACTGCCGCCGGTGTTGGTGATATCTTGACTATCATACGTTCCCTCAAGAAGGTCTTCTTTCAGGCGAACGTAAATAGTTGTTGCCGTTAATTCATCTCCTGTATAGGGAACCTGCACAGAGGGATAGAAGTTAGTATCATCGGTAGAAACTTCGAAATAGAGATTACCGCTAACGGTAATCTCATCATCTGCGGGATCAAGGTTGACACCGGAGAGGGTATAATTCTGAGAAGCAGAGGGACCGGTACCTTCCGGATAGGAGAATCCGCTCAAAGAGGTCGGGAATACGGTAAGGAACGGATTCAATGCTTCGTAAATGTTTATATCATCAACTCTCCATCTCGTTGGGAGGCCGTTGGAGTAATACTTGAAAGCCAGATTTACCGAATCACCTGAGACAGCAGACAAATCGAGAATTCCGGAAGCGGTTTCAATTTCTGTGCTCCCTACCGGACCGGAAGCCGGTTGGTTAAAGGCTAATTCTGACCAGGTTACTCCTGTTTCATAGGGATTACCAATACCTTCATAATTAGTAGAATAAAACAGTTTTAAATAATTATCGGCATCAATATCACCAAACCGGGCGTAATTGGTAAAAGTCATAATAACATCGGTATAGTCATTGAAATTGATAGCGGGCAGGACAAGCCAATGTTCTTCCGGAAAATCTCCCTCATGGGCATTGGCAGTAGCTGAGCTTGTCCAATGATACCAGGGGTTAGAACCACTTACTGTAAAGTTATAAGTATCACCCAGATCGGTATCAAAGGTCTCACTATAAGGGAGGATTGCAGTAGCAGGATCGCTGACAGTGTAGCTTTGCTCGGAAGAAAAGGCAGAATCTTCATTAACATCTTCAGCATAAATCACGTAATATACTGTAGTTCCGTCTGTTTGAACAGGAATATCGGTATCGGTGGTGTAAGTACCGCTGCGGGTATCGAGAGACATAGTGATAAAATTCGGATAAAAACCTGTCGTAGTGCCCCATTGTAATCTTACAAAATCGATGGCAGCACTTCCTTCATTAACATCCGCAGAAACAGAGACGGTTGTTGAGGAAGAAATATCAGATTCAGGTGTCTGAACAATGTTGGTAATTGCTAAACCGGTTATAACGAGATCTCCCGTTAAAAGAACATCTCGTAATCTTTTTGCGGAAGGACTATTTGTTCTTATCCAGCGGATTATAACTTCGTCACCGCTTACAGTTATTGTCGTTGGGCCTGAAGTCATGTAGGTAGAACTTGTCGGTGTCGGAGAATCAAAAGTTTGAGCAGTCCAGGAGAGTCCGCCATCATCAGAAATTTCGACAGTTAGTGGTCCATTATCTCCCGATCCATACTTAGCTACATCAAAAATCAATTGTACATTTTCATAATCCGTCAAATCAAGGATTGGTGTTTGCAACCAGGCGTCTATACTGGTAAACCAGGCATAGCCGCCAGCACCAGTTTGCCAGGTTATGGCATTATCAGACCAACCGACAGGGCAAGCACCAGCTCTGAGTGTTTCATTAAGAATCTCAGTTTGAGCCCACAAAAACCCCGTTAGTAACAAGGCAGTTAAAACTAACAAAAAAGTCCTTTTCATGTTAAACCTCCAAATGTATTTTGTATTGTAAATTATCTGACAGCTGCGCGTCAGGGATTATGGGAATAGGTTGCTGCGAATCAAAGAGGTTAGGCATCCTATTGATAATAAACAGGTCTTGTAATAAATTACTTCCTTTGCGGAGCAGTATCCACATAGAGAAGGATAAAATATTCATGTATCTCTCTCCTTTAACGACATACAATATCTACACTAAATAATTAATTTTCCGTTAAGAAGTCAAGGTTTATTTATCCTCTGATTAGTTTTCTCCGAAGGCAAAGCCTACTCGATTGTTTAAGCTATTTGGAGCAGCAATTGAACCGGATCAATTGTCGGTAAAAAACCACGGTTTTTTGAGTCATCCTGTCAGGTTTTAAGCAGCGCACGTACTCTGATAAACGTAGTTATCACGTTAACAACTTCAAAAAAAGAAATCGGGAGTCTTGCTGCTGCCCTTTATTTTAATAGCAACGCTTTTCTGGTCTCCCTGAAATTTCCAGCCCGGAGATCATAAAAGTATATTCCGGAACCAACAGGTCTGTTGTTGTTATTTGTTCCCTGCCACTGAATATTATGGTCTCCTGCCGGCAAGGTGTCTTCTACGAGGTTGGCAACGAGTTCTCCCTTGATATTGTAGATATTTAGGACAACCTTTTCTTGCACCGGCAGAGAGAAGGAAATATTGGTTACAGGGTTGAAGGGATTAGGATAATTCTGCCTCAATGAGTAAGATTGGGGGAGTAGAGGGATATCGTCCAAACTGTTGCTTGAATCTCCGGTATTGACAATATTAGAAGTGGCACTTTCTCCTTCCGGGTAAACTGCCACTATAAAATAGCTGTATAAACTCTGGGAAACGGGAAGTAAATCGGTATAGTAGAGTTCCTCGGTTGTACCTATCTGCTGAAAGAAACCGCTGTCCTTTTGTCGATAGATGACGAATGTGACTGATTCATCCAAGGTCTGTCTCTTCTCTCCTCTTCTCACTGTTTCAAAACCTTGAGGTGATTCATTTCTGCTGGAGGGGATAAGGGGTTCATATTGCCAGGAAAGATCAACAGTAATGTTATTATCATGTAAGATGAATTCCAGATTAGTAGGAGGGGTAAGAAACTGTAGAGAGAAGTCAATTCCGGTTGTATTGGTCAACTCTTCAACAGTTAACTCGTAAGACAAATCAGAAAAGTGATGAGGTAAGGAAGCTGAAATATCATAGGTACCGGGGGGGAGAACCAGATCATAATTCCCGTTATTATCAGGTTTTACAGCATAATCTCCGGCGGTGATGATCGTAGTATCAACCGGATAAGGGCTCTGGATGAGGTCAATGTTTCCGGAGATAACAGCTGATAAGCTGTTTATCCCGTTAAGATGAAATTCATTAATAAGCCAACCCGGCTCATTTACCCATGGTCCTGAACCGAAATGCCAGCGGAAACGGGCAAGTTTTCCGAAATGTTGGGAGAGATCGAATACTGCCTCCTGCCAGCCGTTACTGTTACCGGAAAAGGCAGGTTGGTTGGGAATCCCCGAGTTGCCGGAGTTAACGCTTGATACGGGGTAACCTCCGGCAGGATGGACAATTTGCCAGTTCAAACCGTCATCAGTGGTGATCTTGACATTTCCGCCGTCCCAATAATTCTCCATGATATAGAGATGTTGGAAGGACAACTCAGTTGTAGGGGTAATCAGGAATCCCGGAGTATCGAGTGTCCAGTTGGCGGAATTTGCATAATTACTATCTAAAGCGGTTGCCCAGACATTGGTATCCGAAAAGCCGGTGTTACCTGGTTCCCCGTATTGCCAGCCATCGGGATCATTACTGCTGAAACTGCCGTCATATTCTGCAAAATTCAGCGAAACATCATCCATAGTAACTCCGAAATAGAGTTCCTTATGAAAGCCCAGTATATTGTTACCACTTACATCCAAATTAAAAGATACAACCTGTTCTTCCGGGCAATTATCTGTTATTGTAATACTGACAGCTTTTTGGATGCTGGCCTGGGGAGGTATATTCCCTAAATCAAGCTGCGGAGTGTTAATAGTAAGGAAGATATTATCGGTATTTAAGCTAAGATTCGCATCCTTTACCTCAGTGTTACTGGGATTAGTAAAGCCTAAAACCATGAATATATTCTCCCCCGGATCCGGAATTCCGTTGCCATTCCCCTCAGTTTCATTGATCATATATGAACTGAGCTGAAGATTCGGTTTGCTTACTTCGAGATGGAAAGGGAAACTAAAATCTGTAGTGGAAGACTGAAGAGTGATCTCAAAATCCATTGTATAATTGTTAGGCACAGAACCGAGAACATCGAAATCAAAAAACTCTCTGTTTACCTCTTCAGTGCCGGAAAGAATATCATAATAGGGGGAGGAGTTATTTCTCATATAGACATAGGGGCTGGAAGTGGTAATGGTTCCGGTAACATCAGTTGCCGTGGCATGCCCGATATTCCTTATGTAAATCCCTAACTTGACGTTTTCGCCGGCATCGATCTGTCCGGTGGAGTTTTCATCGAAAAAGGCGACACTCTGTCTGACCAGGAAAGGTTCGCCATAATTTTCCGGACCGACGATCATTATGGCACTGTGATGTGACAACGAGCCTGCTGCTGTGGGATATTGATTGGCAAAGGTGTAGGTTAATCCGCTGTTACCGGTGTGATCTCCTATCCCGGCAGTACAAAAATTACCCCAGTTACCGTTAGGATAACCCGAGCTATTATTAACGTTGTTGAAAGTCTTGTATTGGATTTTAATGAATCCTTCATCAATGGTAGGCTCTGTTGCAGGATTATTGAGGATAATCTGAAAAGTCTCTTCTGCGGAAGCGATTAGATTACGGGCATTCTGCCACTGGATAACATAGAATTCATTAGCGGGATCGGCATAAGTATATACCCCGCCCTGTGACAAACTAAGATTATCCCAGAATGCTGCTACCATAGGATTAGGTCCTAAGGGTCCGGGTAACATCGAGTTGCGGAATGTTCCCTGCTGTGTTTCTCCAAAACTTATCCATCCGTTAGCAGAGATAGTAATTGTATCATAATCTATTCCATAGAACCGGAAGGAAAAGGGAAGATCTGCCGTAACGATACCCTGATTATTATTGTAGTCTGCTTGTAACCCGGTATTTTGACCGCTACCCCCTAACTGAGGAGCAATCTCGATCCAGTCATAAGTAGGGGCATATTCATAATCCGTATCCTCCATCCCGTAGATATAGTAGCCGTAGTCACAGGGACCGAGAGGGTCGTTTACAGATACCAGGCCTATCGGGATTTGTAACTGTTCGATTGTTTCAAAACCTAAATAGTTGTAGAGAACAAGCTCTAAATCTATTGTCATCCCTGTAATCAGAGATTCGAAGGCAGTTACAACAAAGGAGTTTGATACCATAGAGGTGCTGCTTCCTCCAGCTTCGATGTCTCCGAAGAAAGCGAGAGAATCCGAGACATCGAAAAGGGGATTTTTTGAGCGGAGGATTCCGTAGATTTGCTCGGCATCGACCAGACCTACATTCTCCAAAGTTATTCTCAGCGGAGAGGTTTGACCCGGTTCGATATAGTCATTGTTATCGTCAGTTATCAAAGCTGTCGGTTTCAGGGTATTGCTGCTGATCCTGAGTGTAAATTTGCTCTGCCAGGTGTTGCCGGTGGCATCAGCCAGTTCGAGGTTGAACATTATCGGGATTAAATTTGGGGCAGCATGAGAGAGTGAGACCATGAACAATTCATTGCTTTCTGAGGTATTTCCGGGAGAGATATTGCCGAATGCGGAGGTTGCCTGCTGAATATCTACATAGGGACTGTTACTGCTAATAGTTCCGCTAAGGGCATAAACATGATCCGTACGATGGTTTTTTACCGTAAGAAGTAAAGAGACATTATTACCTGCTTCCAGAGGGTCATTTACGATCATACTCTCCAGAGAAACAGAAGCCTCGCCTGTTAAATCAAAAGTACCTATGTGCGGTAGATGATCAGGTTTAGTAACGGTAATGGTAACTTCACCGCTGTTATTAGGATCGAATAAATGGGTAATTGTGCCGTCAGGACCGGTATAACCGGTGACAAAGATATCATCATCACCCTGTCTCAGAGTAACCCAGGCATTTTCGACCGATTGATTGAATTCGTTAGTAACGGTTACTTCAAGATAGTTGGCACCGAGTGGGAGGACTTCATCATAAGAGACATTCATCATCTTTGGCTTATCAACCCAGATATCCATGGAAGGGTCTCCCATCAGATTTACCCAGTGAGAAAACTGTGGGGGGTGGGTAGGATGGACTATTCCAAATGTTTGGTGAAGAAATATCTTTCCCCGGACAAGGGTTTCTCCCATTGTTCTGATACCCTCATTATAGATACCGTAAGTGAAAGCACCACTTAAGAGATTATTATAAGCAGTTTTGCTTTCTAAAGTATTAACTCCGATCGCACTCACTCCCCCTTTCGGCTGAATAGCAGATCCCAGAACAACAAATCGTTCCGTTTCACTGCTGGTTTGATTAATATTGTAATTTAGGGTATTACAGGTTAAAAAGAAGCAATTCGGGAGCATCAAGCCATTAGCGATGTTGCCGTCGCTGCTTGACCAGCTATAGTCAAAAGCGTAATATCCTCTGTAGTTGAAGAGAAAGGTTCCCTGGTTCAGGGCATTGGTTATTTGAGTACCAATGGGGGAATAATAGACTTCAGAGAAATTAAAATTGGGATTATAGAGCAGCATTAATTCTTTGGCATACTTCATGGTAAAGAGGGTTGAAATACCCCAACCGGTGGGAGAACCGACCAAAAGAGCATGTGAATACCAATTCATGTTGCCGATAAACGGATCCTTTTCATAATTTCTTATCTTAGTCCACATCGTCAATAAGTGTTCCTGACTGTAAATCGGGAATCTCCCGACAAAGACGTCGGAGATATTATCATTGCCGTCCAGTAAGGAATAGGGGTGGTCGCCTGCTGTGTTTGGATGAGCATTGAAGGGAGGAATCGAAAATGAACCCTGCCCTCCGCCGATCAGGATTACGTATTCGGGAGGGTTTTCCCAATTATCATAAGCATTCTGGATATAGTTCTTGATCGCATTATTGGAGTTGAGCATCTGAGTATTAGTGGCTGTTATCTCAAATCCTTTCTGCCGTTTCCAGTTGACAAAGGCGTTGACTATTGGCTCCAGTGTCGCATTATGATGGTAAACTACCAGAATACTGCGAGCTTGATACTCCCAGTTTGGATCAAGAAAGTCATCATAATTGAGGAGGGTGCTGCGGTAAATTTTCTCAAAACTTCGGGACCGTTTTCTCTGAGGGCGGTTAATCTCATTTTCTCCGCTGAGATAGGGATTATGTTCAATTCTCAAACGGATATGCCGGTTAACTTCCAATTCACCCTTAACCGGGTTATAACGGAAAGGAGTTACTGCAACGGAAACAAACCTGATGTCCCTCATTACTGCCGGAGTTCCGATCTCGCTGACCGAAGCCGGAAATAGTTTATCCTTGAGATAGAAGTTTTCATCATAGAGAAATTCATGAGCCGAGAGCTTATCATAATCGGCACCCTGGGAAGGAAATATTGCAATATTACCGAGAATTTCCGTCTCCAGAATTCGGCTCTCCTGCAATTCAGCATTACCGGTATTAGGGATCGCTATGGAAAATGAAAAGACCGGCAATTCAGGTAAGCCTTCATGCATTAAATGAACAGCTTCCGGGTGACTGACCCGGTAAAAAGCCCTATCAGCTGCTTCAGTTAAAATCAGCTCATAATCATCAAGATAAAACTCAATTTCTGTAAAATCCTCTGCTGTGCGAGTTATAGTAAATACCTGCTCTGCAGCGAGGAACGTTATGTTCAGGATAAACAGTGTCAGAACTATTCCTGCTATCAATATCTGCTTCTTCATCAAGAACTCCTCAACGAAAATTGGGAAAACGAGTACCGGACTTGAATGGGTAATCCAGGTCCGGTACTCAATGTATTGTTCCTACAGCATAATGCTGCCGGATATAGTAAAACACTCATAGAAAGATCAGGCGATTGCCTACTTATTTCAGTAGTACGGCTTTCCTGATAGCGGAGAATCTTCCCGCTTCTATCCGGTAGAAGTAGATACCGGAGCTGACCCTTCTCTCATTGTTATTGATACCTTGCCATTGCACTGTATGTGATCCGGCAGGCATGTTCTCATTATTGACCACGGTTCTGACCAGTTCACCCTTGATATTGAATATCTTGAGAGTTACCCTTTCCTGTTCCGGAAGAGTAAAGGAGATATTTGTCACCGGGTTGAAGGGATTAGGATAGTTTTGACGCAGAGTAAAGACCGCATCAGGAGTTACTATCTCTTCTGTAAAGACCGGATTATCGGAACTTACCGTATCGGTCTGATCACTGATACCTATCGGATAAACCGTTACAACGTAGTAGCGGTAAACATTCTCTCCCTCAGGCAGAGTTTCCGTAAACTGCAGCTCGGTAGTAGTGGCTATCTCATTGAAATGCCCGCTGTTTTTCTGTCTCTGGATAGAGAAATAATAATCATCATCACGACCATTTTTACCAGATTGTCTCGATCTGTTATCCGGCAGTGGATTGTATTCCCAGTTAAGAACGATCGTATCATCACTATTGGGGATTGCCAGGGTCAGATTCTCCGGCGGGGTCAGATATTGCAGGGTGAAATCAATGCCGCTTTCAGTTTCCAGCTCAGTAAGGGTTACCTCATATTCGGTATCGTCGAAATGGTGGGGGAGAGATGCTGTAACCTGATAGTTGCCGGCAGGAACTACAAGGGTGTAGTTGCCGTTAAGATCGGGCTTTACGGCATAATCACCGGCACTGATAATTACTTCATTAACGGTAACGGGGCTTTGCAGAAGTTCTACACTACCGGAGATAACAGAATATAGAGGGTTAGTTCCGCTTAAAGAAAAGTCATCGATGTACCAGCCGGGTTCATTGACCCAGGGACCGGAACCGAAATGCCAGCGGATACGGGCAAACCTACCGAAGAAGGGGGAGAGGTCGAACTCTGCTTCCTGCCAGCCGTTACTGTTACCGGTATAGGCAGGTTGATTAGGGATACCGGAAGCTCCGGAATTGATATTAGATACCGGATACTCCTCGGTAGGATGGATCAGCTGCCAGCTGTCCCCTGCATCGGTCGAAAGCTTGAGGTTACCGCCATCCCAGTAGTTCTCTATCTGATAGTAATGATAGAAGGTCAGAAGGCTTGCCGGAGTAAGAAGAAAATCGGGGGTCTCGAGTATCCAGTTTGCCTGGTTGGCATAGTTGTCATCCAGAACAGTAGCCCAGACCTTGCTTCCGGAATAGGGGTTAATGTCCGGCAGACCCCATTGCCAGCCGTCTTCATCATTACTGCTAAAACCGCCGTTATCATCTTCAAAATCATGAAAGATATCTTCTTTAGAGACACCAAAAATCAGCTCTCTGCTGAAAGTAGTGACGTTAGATCCGCTGATAGTAACATTCATTACCAAGGCTTCTCCCTGGGGACAGTTTTCGTCGATCATTATGGTGACTGGCTGCTGAATGCTGCTTTCCGGAGGAACATCACCAAGGTTGCTGTTTCCGGTTACTATTTCGAGATAGTCGCTCAAAGAAGTGACAGTAATATTCGAGTTATTTATTGTTGCCAAGGAAGGGTTTGAGAAATCAAGAGCCAGATTTATTGTTTCACCCGGGTCAATAATGCCGTTACCGTTTCCCTCAACTTCTTCTATGAGGTAAGCCCTTAACTCGAAACTTGGTCTGTGGACAGTCAGATGGAAGGGGAAAGAGGTTTGAGCATTACTTGCCGATATTTCAAGACTGAAAGAAATATTCTGCCCGGCTGGGGTTGCCGAAGAGACATTGAACTCAAAATATTCTGTATTGACAATCTCTGTCAAAGAGTGAATATCTTCATAGGGGGAAGTGTTGTTGATCATCGAAATATAAGGACTCGTTGTGGAGATCGTTCCTAAAACATCTTCTGCAGTGGCATAACCGATATTCTTGATATAGATACCCATTTTGACATTATCTCCCGCTCCAATAACACCGGGATCACTGGTATCATACATTAACATATCACCCCGTAAAAGGAAGGGCTCACTATAATTCATAGGACCTACTATCATAATAGCACTTTCGTTCGTTAATGTTTGGGCTGCTGTGGGATATTGATTAGCAAAAGTGTAGGTCAAACCAACATCATTAGTATGGTCACCAATACCAACTGTGGCAAAATTTGACCAGTCTCCGTAAGCAGTGCCGTTATTAACATTATTGATTGTTTTATACTGGATTTTAACAAACCCGTCGTCAATTGTAGGTTCTAATTCCGGATTATAGAGAATTATCTGAAAAGTCTGTTGGTGATTACCAGGTACTGTAGCATTGTGCCACTGAATGATAAAGATATCCTCATCCTCATCGTGATAGGTATAAACACCACCACCGGAAAGATTCAGATTGTCCCAGAAGGCAGCTACAATAGGATTGGGACCTAAAGGTCCGGGCAGCATGAAATTTCTCCAGGTTGCCTGTTCCGTTACCCCAAAACTTATCCAGCCGTTGGCACAAATACTGATCTGATCATAATCAATTCCATAGAACCGGAAAGTGAAAGGAAGTCCCATATTCATCACATTCTGATTATTTCCCCAATCTGCTGATAATCCGGTATTGACTCCGTCTCCGCCCAACTGAGGAGCTATCTCAAGCCAGTCATAGGCAGGGGCATGTTCATAATCAGTGTCTTCCATACCATAGATGTAGTAGCCGTAATCACAAGGTCCGAGCGGGTCGCTGACCGTAATCAGACCGACAGGAATAGCAGCCGCTATAGTCAATGCAAAGCCGTAATTATTATAAAGATGAATATCGACATCAATACTCATTCCGGTGATCAGATCGTCCAAAGCGGTGATGATAAAAGATTGATCCATTGCCGAGGTTATGGACTGTCCTACGGCGATATTGCCAAAATAGGCTAAAGAATCAGAAATATCTAAAAGGGGATTCTTTGTTCTTAAAACTCCATAAACTTCTGTTAAATCTATCTGACCGGTATTCTCCAGAGTGACCCGGAGGGTCTCTGTCGCTCCCGGTTCTATGTAGCTATTGCTGCCCATCATCAGAGAAACCGGTTTAAGATTACTGCCGTTAACTGTTTCCGAGAACTTACTCGTCCAGCTGTTATCGGCATTATCCGTCAAAGTCAGGGTAAAGACTACGGGAAGATAATCTGGAGCTGAGGGTGAGATAGTTACTGTGAACTGATCATTGCTTTCGGCAACTGCATCGGGAGCAATATTACCGAAGGCTGAAGTGTCGTCTATGATATCAATATAAGGGCTGTCTGTGGTGATGGTTCCGGTAGCTTCGCTGACAATACTATCCCGGAAATTTTTAACGGTAAGCAGAAATGTGACTTGTGAGTCGGCATCAAAGGGATCGGTCATAATGACTTCATTCAAAGAGACAGATGCTTCTCCGCTAAGGTCAAAACTCCCTAAGTGAGGGATAAAATCGGGTTTGGTAACCGTAACTTTAACTTCTCCGCTGTTCTCAGGATCAAAAAGATGGGTGATCTGTCCATCTTCGTCGGTATAACCGGTAACAAAGATCGTTTCATCATTGCTTTCTACCTGTCTGATAGTGACCCAGGCATGCTCAATCGGCTGGTCTAACTCATTGGTCACCAGCAGGTCGATGTAGTTTCTGCCTAAGGGCAATTCATCATCATAGTCAACGTTCATAACTTTAGGGACATCTACCCAGATGTCCATGGAGGGGTCTCCCATTAGACTTGCCTTCTGAGTATGAACCGGAGGCAGGGTTGAATGAACTGTACCGTAGGTTTGATGAAGGAATATCTTGCCTCGTGCCAAGGTTTCTCCCATTGTTCTGATCCCTTCATTGAAGATTCCGTAAAAGAAAGAACCAACAAGAGCATTATTAGGAGTAGTTCTGGTCGAACCGGTGGTCATGCCGATTGCAGCTACAGCACCTTTGGGAGTAGTTGAGGTTCCCATATTTACAACAGACTCCGTCCGGCTGGAGTTATTAAAGCTCCCTAATGTCCCGCAGGTGATGAAGAAACAATTAGGCAGCATTAAACCATTATTGAGCAGTGACTCATTTGGAGACCAGCCGGCAAAACCAATATAACCTCTAAACGGGAAAAAGCTCATTCCCTGATTGAAAGCGGAATTAATTACAGTAGTAGCTGAACCGCTGTAATATTCAGTAAACTGATAATTCTGATTATGGATTAACATCAGTTCCTTAACATATTTCATGACCTCGAGTTTCGGGGAAGTACCTGAGGATGTGGTAGTATCTCCTACGAGTAGAGTGTGTCTATACCAATCCGTATTGCCCATAAAGGGTTCCCTTTCATAATTACGGATCTTATTCCAGATAGTCAGAAGATCGTTGCTGTTGGCTATAGGAAATCTGCCGACAAAGGCATCCGGGATATCGTCATTCCCTTCCAAGAGACCGTAAGGATGGTCTCCCTGGGCACCGTGATTGGTGAAAGACGGGATAGTATGGGTTCCACTGCCTCCCCCCATTAACACAATGTATTCCGGAGGATTATCCCACATATCATAAGCAGTCTGGATATAATTCTTAATAGCGGTATTGGTAGTCATACCCTGGGTACTGGCAGCTGTTATCTCAAAGCCTTTATCACGTTTCCAACTGACAAACTGATTGACTATGGGGAGAAGGGTCATGCTGTCGTGATAGATAACCAGAATACTGCGGGCTTGATATTCCCAGGAAGAGTCTCTGATCTCATCGTAGTTAAGAAACATACCGCGATAGATGTTTTCGAAGCTGCGTGATATCTTTCGGTGGGGTCTGTCGATCTCATTCTCACCGGGAGTTGCCTGGTCAAATTCAACCCTCAGACGGATATGCCGGCTGACGGTCAGTTCCTCTTTGACCGGATTGAAGCTGAAAGGAGTTACGGCAATATTGATATATCTGAAATCCCTAATTATGGCGGGAGAGCTTATCCTGGTTGTAGTTGCAGGATAGTCAACATTCCGGGCATAGAAACCGGTATCTTTGAGAAAACCTCTCTCTTCTGAGATCACTATATCAGGTCCCTGGGAGGGGAAAACTCTGATACCGGAGAATTTCTCTTCATCCAACACCGTTACCTCTTGCAGGGATACAGACCCTCTGTCGGGGATAGCTATGGTAACCGAAAAGACCGGTAGCTCGGGCAGCCCTTCTTCCATGAGCAAACCTGCTTCCGGATGATAAATACGATAGTATTCTTTTCCGTCTATATGATTAGTAATGAGTTCATAATCGTCTAACTCAAACTCAATCTCTGTTGAAGTATTTACTCTGTCATTAAGTTGAAACAACTGTTGGGCGGATAATTGAGAAACAATTAAAGCAAACAGCAATAAAATCAACCTAATTGGCATTTTTAGTCGTCTCATTGCATAAACCTCCTTATGTTTTGAGCGCTATTATCTCTTTTCAATAAATAATTACTCATTTGTCTGAGAATATAATCTATTTTAGTAATAAAGCTTTCTTTATGTCGGAGAATCTTCCCGCTTCTATCCGGTAGAAGTAGATACCGGAGCTGACCCTTCTCTCATTGTTATTGATACCTTGCCATTGCACTGTATGTGATCCGGCAGGCATGTTCTCATTATTGACCACGGTTCTGACCAGTTCACCCTTGATATTGAATATCTTGAGAGTTACCCTTTCCTGTTCCGGAAGAGTAAAGGAGATATTTGTCACCGGGTTGAAGGGATTAGGATAGTTTTGACGCAGAGTAAAGACCGCATCAGGAGTTACTATCTCTTCTGTAAAGACCGGATTATCGGAACTTACCGTATCGGTCTGATCACTGATACCTATCGGATAAACCGTTACAACGTAGTAGCGGTAAACATTCTCTCCCTCAGGCAGAGTTTCCGTAAACTGCAGCTCGGTAGTAGTGGCTATCTCATTGAAATGCCCGCTGTTTTTCTGTCTCTGGATAGAGAAATAATAATCATCATCACGACCATTTTTACCAGATTGTCTCGATCTGTTATCCGGCAGTGGATTGTATTCCCAGTTAAGAACGATCGTATCATCACTATTGGGGATTGCCAGGGTCAGATTCTCCGGCGGGGTCAGATATTGCAGGGTGAAATCAATGCCGCTTTCAGTTTCCAGCTCAGTAAGGGTTACCTCATATTCGGTATCGTCGAAATGGTGGGGGAGAGATGCTGTAACCTGATAGTTGCCGGCAGGAACTACAAGGGTGTAGTTGCCGTTAAGATCGGGCTTTACGGCATAATCACCGGCACTGATAATTACTTCATTAACGGTAACGGGGCTTTGCAGAAGTTCTACACTACCGGAGATAACAGAATATAGAGGGTTAGTTCCGCTTAAAGAAAAGTCATCGATGTACCAGCCGGGTTCATTGACCCAGGGACCGGAACCGAAATGCCAGCGGATACGGGCAAACCTACCGAAGAAGGGGGAGAGGTCGAACTCTGCTTCCTGCCAGCCGTTACTGTTACCGGTATAGGCAGGTTGATTAGGGATACCGGAAGCTCCGGAATTGATATTAGATACCGGATACTCCTCGGTAGGATGGATCAGCTGCCAGCTGTCCCCTGCATCGGTCGAAAGCTTGAGGTTACCGCCATCCCAGTAGTTCTCTATCTGATAGTAATGATAGAAGGTCAGAAGGCTTGCCGGAGTAAGAAGAAAATCGGGGGTCTCGAGTATCCAGTTTGCCTGGTTGGCATAGTTGTCATCCAGAACAGTAGCCCAGACCTTGCTTCCGGAATAGGGGTTAATGTCCGGCAGACCCCATTGCCAGCCGTCTTCATCATTACTGCTAAAACCGCCGTTATCATCTTCAAAATCATGAAAGATATCTTCTTTAGAGACACCAAAAATCAGCTCCCTGTTGAAGTTAGCTACATTAGAGCCATGCATGAATACATTAATAGCAATTGCTTCTCCCTGAGGACAGCTTTCGTCAATAGTCATGCTAACAGCTTTCTGAATACTGCTTTCCGGAGGGATATCACCCAAATCAAGATTACCGGTATTTAGCTGGAGATAATTGTTCAAGGTAGAAATGGTCAGAGATGAATTCTTTATCGTCGATAGGGAAGGATTTGAGAAGTCGAGAACCAGATTAATCGTTTCCCCGGGATCAATAATACCGTTACCGTTTCCCTCAACTTCTTCTATGAGGTAAGCCCTTAAGACGAAACTGGGTCTGTGCACGGTCAGATAGAAGGGGAAAGATGCTTGGGTGTTTTCAGCTGTTATTTCAAGGTTAAAAGCAATAGTCTGTCCGCCAGGAGTTGCCGAAGAGACATTAAACTCAAAGAAATCGGTGTTAACTATCTCTGATATCGAAGGAATGTTTTCATAGCTTGAAGTATTGTTGATCATAGAAATATAGGGACTCGTTGTGGATATTGTTCCGGAAACATCTTCTGCAGTGGCATAACCGATATTCTTGATATAGATACCCAGCTTGACATTTTCACCGGCTTCGACAATGCCCGGTTCGTTATCATCAAAAATCAGGATATCGCTGCGCAGAAGAAATGGTTCGCTGTAATTCATCGGACCAACTATCATTAGGGCTTTTTCGTTGGTTATTGTCCCGGCTGCCGTTGGATATTGATTGGCAAAACTGTAGGTCAATCCTTTTTTACCGGTGTGATCTCCTATTCCAATAGTGCAATAATTTCCCAGATCTCCGTAAGCTGCACTGTTGTTGCTATTATTGAAAGTTTTGTATTGGATTTTAATAAACCCGTCATCAATTGTCGGTTCTAAATCCGGATTATAAAGGATTATCTGGAAGCTTTCCTGCTGATTACCCGGTATAGTAGCATTGTGCCACTGAATGATAAAGATATCCTCATCCTCATCGTGATAGGTAAAAACACCACCGCCGGAAAGATTCAGATTGTCCCAAAAGGCAGCTACAATAGGGTTGGGACCTAAGGGACCCGGTAAGCGATAATTTCTGAAAGTGGCTTGTTCTGTAACTCCGAAGCTTATCCAGCCGTTGGCACAAATACTGATCTGATCATAATCAATCCCATAGAACCGGAAAGTGAAAGGAAGTCCCATATTCATCACATTCTGATTATTGCTCCAATCTGCTGATAGTCCGGTATTGACTCCGTCTCCGCCCAACTGAGGAGCTATCTCAAGCCAGTCATAGGCAGGGGCATGTTCATAATCAGTGTCTTCCATACCATAGATGTAGTAGCCGTAATCACAAGGTCCGAGCGGGTCGCTGACCGTAATCAGACCGACAGGAATAGCAGCCGCTATAGTCAATGCAAAGCCGTAATTATTATAAAGATGAATATCGACATCAATACTCATTCCGGTGATCAGATCGTCCAAAGCGGTGATGATAAAAGATTGATCCATTGCCGAGGTTATGGACTGTCCTACGGCGATATTGCCAAAATAGGCTAAAGAATCAGAAATATCTAAAAGGGGATTCTTTGTTCTTAAAACTCCATAAACTTCTGTTAAATCTATCTGACCGGTATTCTCCAGAGTGACCCGGAGGGTCTCTGTCGCTCCCGGTTCTATGTAGCTATTGCTGCCCATCATCAGAGAAACCGGTTTAAGATTACTGCCGTTAACTGTTTCCGAGAACTTACTCGTCCAGCTGTTATCGGCATTATCCGTCAAAGTCAGGGTAAAGACTACGGGAAGATAATCTGGAGCTGAGGGTGAGATAGTTACTGTGAACTGATCATTGCTTTCGGCAACTGCATCGGGAGCAATATTACCGAAGGCTGAAGTGTCGTCTATGATATCAATATAAGGGCTGTCTGTGGTGATGGTTCCGGTAGCTTCGCTGACAATACTATCCCGGAAATTTTTAACGGTAAGCAGAAATGTGACTTGTGAGTCGGCATCAAAGGGATCGGTCATAATGACTTCATTCAAAGAGACAGATGCTTCTCCGCTAAGGTCAAAACTCCCTAAGTGAGGGATAAAATCGGGTTTGGTAACCGTAACTTTAACTTCTCCGCTGTTCTCAGGATCAAAAAGATGGGTGATCTGTCCATCTTCGTCGGTATAACCGGTAACAAAGATCGTTTCATCATTGCTTTCTACCTGTCTGATAGTGACCCAGGCATGCTCAATCGGCTGGTCTAACTCATTGGTCACCAGCAGGTCGATGTAGTTTCTGCCTAAGGGCAATTCATCATCATAGTCAACGTTCATAACTTTAGGGACATCTACCCAGATGTCCATGGAGGGGTCTCCCATTAGACTTGCCTTCTGAGTATGAACCGGTGGATATGTAGGATGTACAATATCGTAAGTCTGATGAAGGAATACCTTACCCCGAGCCAAGGTTTCTCCCATCGTTCTGATCTCTTCGGTAAAGATACCATTGAAGAATCCACCCACGAGAGCATTATTGGCAGTTGTCTTTGTGGAGGAGGTATTCATTCCAATTGCGGATACCGCTCCTTTGGGGGTAGTTGATGTTCCTGATGTCACGATACTTTCCGTTCGGCTGGTATTGTTAAAGCTCAAGGTACCACAGGTAATAAAGAAACCATTGGGCATCATCAAACCATTATTCATAGAGGAATCATTGGGTGACCAGCCAGCCATGCCGATGTAGCCTCTGAAAGGAAAGAAACTAATTCCCTGATTGATAGCATTATTTATCACTGTCGTCGCTGAGCCGGTATAATGTTCGACAAACTGGTAATTCTGATTATGAATTAACATCAGTTCCTTTACATATTTCATGACGAATTTCGGTGATATACCGGAAGAAGTAGTAGTATCGCCCACGAGTAAAGTACGTCTATACCAGTCCGTATTGCCCATGAAGGGTTCCCTTTCATAATTACGGATCTTATTCCAGATAGTCAGAAGATCGTTGCTGTTGGCTATAGGAAGTCTGCCGACAAAGGCATCCGGGATATCGTCATTCCCTTCCAGGAGACCGTAAGGATGGTCTCCCTGGGCACCGTGATTGGTGAATGTCGGGATAGTATGAGTTCCGGTGCCGCCACCGATTAAGACAATGTATTCCGGGGGATTCTCCCACATATTATAAGCTGTCTGAATGTAGTTTTTGATGGCAGTTGTTGTTGTCATCCCCTGAGTACTGGCAGCTGTTACTTCAAAGCCTTTATCACGTTTCCAACTGACAAACTGATTGACTATGGGGAGAAGGGTCATGCTGTCGTGATAGATAACCAGAATACTGCGGGCTTGATATTCCCAGGAAGAGTCTCTGATCTCATCGTAGTTAAGAAACATACCGCGATAGATGTTTTCGAAGCTGCGTGATATCTTTCGGTGGGGTCTGTCGATCTCATTCTCACCGGGAGTTGCCTGGTCAAATTCAACCCTCAGACGGATATGCCGGCTGACGGTCAGTTCCTCTTTGACCGGATTGAAGCTGAAAGGAGTTACGGCAATATTGATATATCTGAAATCCCTAATTATGGCGGGAGAGCTTATCCTGGTTGTAGTTGCAGGATAGTCAACATTCCGGGCATAGAAACCGGTATCTTTGAGAAAACCTCTCTCTTCTGAGATCACTATATCAGGTCCCTGGGAGGGGAAAACTCTGATACCGGAGAATTTCTCTTCATCCAACACCGTTACCTCTTGCAGGGATACAGACCCTCTGTCGGGGATAGCTATGGTGACCGAAAAGACCGGTAGCTCAGGCAGCCCTTCGTCCATGAGCAAACCTGCTTCCGGATGAAAAATACGATAGTATTCTTCTCCGTCTATATGATTAGTAATAAGTTCATAATCATCTAACTCGAATTCAATCTCAGTTGAAGTTGTTGAAGAACGGTTATGTTGAAAAAGAGTTTGAACAGGTGCAGAATAGATCAAACAAACATGGAAAACAAACACCAAACCGAAGAAGATGTGCCTTATTTTCATAAAATCTCCTGTACTATATGTATTTTAACATTAACATCATGAAAAGCTGAAGGTTTAAATCATAGGATAGAAACATAAGCGAGAAGCCAAGACTGCTATAAGATAAGCCTGTTTGATTGAAGAAAGAGAACTATATATAATAAAGCTCAAAAACTGCTGGAATTTTCTGACGAAACGAGATAACTGTCTGCACAGATTACCTTGTAAACATATACTTAATAATACTGTCAATTGTTTTGACAGATATAACAACTCATTATCTATCAGGTGATCAGGACACACTTTTGCTTACTTTTCTCAGATTTTTGGGCTAACGGTTTATGCTCAATTCGGTTATTCCCTGGTATCTGCCGGCAGCAAAAACCCTCTCACCTTGTATTCTGACAAGGAGTACATAATCAAGAACAGAGCTTGTGACTCGGTCTAACAGCTTAGGTTCGGCAGGATTCTCACCAATATCATATAGATATGCTCCACCACCTCCTGACCCGACAACGAGATAGTCCCCAGAAATATCAAGAGATTGAGCCCAGCCAACTGTTTCAAGAGAATTAACCCAAATGGGGTTTTCTTTGTCGGAGATATCTGCAACAAGCAGTCCCTCCTGTTTGGCAACAAGATAGGCATAGTTACCCTGTACTTTGACGTCTAAGGTTTCGCCGGTCATGTTCAGCTCCGATAAGAGAGTCGAGTTTTCCAGGTCAAGAATGTAGAGGCCTCTCTGAGCTGCGGCAAAGTAACCGAAATTATCTACTAAATGGAAGTTTCCAACAGCATTAGGAAACCCGGTGTAAAGCGATTCCGGAAGATTTGTTAACATATAGTCATCATTGTCATGCTCTACGATCCCGTAACGGAAAGTATGGTTCGAATATCTTACCCCAACTTCAGTTTTGCCCTCTTCAACACTTTTGATATGTAACTGCAAAATGTTGCCGGTATTTCCAATAATCCAGAAATCAAGAAGTTCCGGGTTTTCAATATCATTTACATCGGCTATGTAGATAGCAGCTCCCCCATATCTGTCATAGAAATAGAGATAACCGGGATAATCGGCATAACCGAGTTGCCGGATATTTTCGAAATCACCGAAAGTTGTAGAATGGCTGCTTCTTTGGGTCAGATTCCCTGTTGAGCGGTCAAAAACGGAGTAACCGGCTTGATCTTCAGCTAAAAAGATAGCAGAATCAGTTACTATCATATCCTGAGGAATACCCACGGTGGGATAGACATTTTCAACAATCAGAACACGGTTTTCTTTATCATCCGTAGCTAAAGGATCGGTAGGCTTGGCACAGCTTAAGAATAATAAAGCTGTAAACATCAAACAGAACGAGATATATTTCACAAGAGTTTCCTCCAACATTATTTTTCATTAGTTATAGAATAAAGCAAAATCTGTTCCTAAAGAGAAAAAACCGATGGAAGAAGCTGAATAAAATGGCAGTAATTTCGATATTGACAGAGATAACTCAGTAGTTCTTCAATTCTGAGAGACGGTCAGTCAAAAATTAAACCAGTCATCTCTTGTCTGGATCAATATTGAGTTATAGAATGTTTGATCGGATCTCAATCTTAGATAACTGCTAACTCTTTACCGATCTGCTTAAATTTTTCCAGTGCCTTTTCTAACTGCAGCTCGGTATGTGTTGCCATGAAACTACACCTGATAAGACAACTGTTTGGGGGAACTGCGGGGGGTACTATCGGATTTACGAATACCCCTTCTTCAGCGAGCCGCCGCCACATTTTGAAGGTAGTCATCATTTCTCCGGTATGCAGTGGAATAACAGGGGTGCAGGAGACCCCGGTATCAAAGCCCATTTCCCGGAATGATTTCATCATGAAATTTGTATTTTTCCAGAGTTGTTCGATTCTTTCCGGTTCCTCCTTCATGATCTGCAGTGCTGCCAATACGCTCGCTGCTGAGGCAGGAGGAAGAGAGGCACTGAAGATTAAGGGTCGGGAATGATGTTTAAGATAGTCGATAATTTTGGAATCGGCAGCAACAAAACCACCGACAGAGGCTAATGACTTACTGAAAGTACCCATTATCAAGGCAGTCTTATCGGTACAATCGAAGTATTTTGCTGCACCGGCACCTGTGGAGTGTAATACTCCGAGTGAATGTGCTTCATCAACCATTAAGCTGACATTATACTTATCACAGAGTTCAACGATATTGGGGATATCGGCAATATCACCCTCCATGCTGAATATTCCATCAACTACTATCAGGGCTTCGGCACCGTTCAATCTTTGTAAAACTCTTTCCAGACTGCTCATATCATTATGACTATAGCGGAGCATTTCTCCGTAAGAGAGTTTACAACCGTCAATGATTGAGGCATGATCATACTTATCGGTAACAATATAATCGTTCTTTCCTACCAAGGGGGCGATAGCTCCCAGATTTGCCTGATACCCAGTAGCATAAACAAGAGAAGCTTCTTTACCAACCAGTTCGGCTAATGCCTCTTCCAGTTTTATGTGAATATCAAGGGTACCGTTAAGGAATCTTGAGCCGGCACAACCGGTACCGTACTTTTTTATTGCTTCCAGAGCAGCTTCTTTAACCCGGGGATGGTTAGTAAGACCAAGATAACTGTTGGAACCCATCATCAGCATTTTCTTGCCGTTGACCAAAACTTCAGTGTCCTGTTCGGAGGAGATAATTCTAAAATAGGGATAATAACCCAAAGATCTGATAAAGTCAGCATCTTTGAAATTCATGCATTTGTCGAACAAACTCATTAAAAACTCCTTATCAATGAGTAAAAATGTTTTTCCTTAGATAATCTGCAATATTGCTGCTGTTCGATCACAATAAGAGAGCATTACGAGATATCTTCACTCTGCTTTAACTCGAGCTTCCTTTTCTTATTACTCATCATGTTCAATGCTTTTCTTAAAAAAAGAAGCAATAAAACCGTCAAGGCAATAATTGCTCCGAGCCATCCTAAAAGACTCAGGGTTGTTACCACGATACCGGCGATAACAACACCACAAAAGATGAAGAAGAGCGATTTCCAGAAATTCAGCCCGAAGAGATAGGCGGCTAAAGATCCTGTCCAGGCACCTGTTATTGGTAAAGGAATTGCCACGAAAGCGACTAATCCGAGTTCTTCATATTTTTCTACAGCTTTGCTTTTAGAGCGTGTTCGCTGAAAGATAAACTCCAGCAGGTTCCGCAGCAGAGGAATTTTATAAAATACCTTAGTGATACCGTCCAGAAAGAGGAGAATGAAGAATACAGGAACCATATTCCCCGTAATGCTGATCAGAAAGACAAGTAGCGGGTTAAGCCGGAAATGGTTTATTCCTACAGGAATAGCTCCCCGTAATTCGAAAATCGGCAGCATAGAGATGATAAATACTGATACTTCCGGAGAAAAGACTTTACTTACTCTTTCGATGATTTTTGTACGCAGTCCGTTTGTTTCTTCGGCGCTAATCTGTTGCTCTGCTCTGCTTTCTTGGTTTGCTGTTAGCAAAGGAGATTCTGCTGTTAAATCCTGGGCAAGTATTTGGACAGGAAAATTACTGCTATGAGCAGAAAGCATAGCCAAACTGCAGAAGATGAACAGAGAGAATAAACTTTTCTTAATCATCATCTTTCCAACCTTCTTCTCCGATCAGGGGAACAAAGGCACAGCCTCCGAAACTCTTTTCAATGAGCTTGTTCTCTCTCTTCTTGACAAGGATCAACTCCTGAAAGGAACGATTGCCGGCAGGTATTACCAATTTACCCTCGTCAGCTAATTGAGCCAACAGAGATTTTGGAATTGACGGTGCAGCGGCAGAGACAACTATTTTATCGAATTCTTTGCAGGGGGGAAAAGCTTTTTCCCATCCTTTGGTTCCATCTCCCAGATGGTAATGAATATTTGTATAGTTCAGTTCTTTGAGAACTGTTCTGGCTTTCATCAGCAGTTCCGGAATTCTTTCAATCGTAAAAACTTCAGCGACAATTTCCGCTAAGAGAGCTGTCTGATACCCAGAGCCGGTTCCAATGTCCAGAACCTTATCGTTTTTAGTTAAGGTCAATAAGTCTAAGCTTAAAGCTACAATATAGGGTTGCGATATTGTCTGTCCTTTGCCGATACCGAGCGGATGGTCTTTATAGGCAAAGGAGCGGTATTCTTCAGGTACAAAAAGATGCCTGGGGACTTTGCTAAATGCCTTCAGCAGCTCAGGGTCGGTGATGCCTCTCCCGGCAATCTGAGTATCTACCATATATTTTCTTTGGTCTTCAAACTTCATAATTCCTCTTCTTCCTGATAATTAATGCTGACTCCGGTGTTTGAGAGAACTGTTTCCATTTCCAGGATCAGGTTGTATGAAATTCTTTTAACCAGCGGTTTAATCTGTCAAAAGAGGATCTGTTAGTGAATTTTGGACGAATAGGAGTAATGGAAACATAGTTATTGGCAACTGCTGCGATATCGGTTTCTTCTTCCTCCTGCCATTCCGGTTTATCTCCACCTATCCAGTAAATATTTCTTCCTCTGGGGTCTTTTTGCTGATGGACGAATTCCCGGTATGTCCGGTGTCCGGTCTTGGTCAGTAAATATCCCTTTATCTCAGACAGAGGAACAGAGGGGATATTAATATTCAGGATCTCTTCCGCTTCAATGGTTTGCTGGATCTGATGATCCAACAAACGGCAGACACATTGGGCAGCAGAAGGGAAAAATTCACCTGATCTGGAATTGAGAGAGACGGCGATTGCCGGAAATCCGAAATACATTGCTTCGATAGCAGCTGCTACAGTTCCGGAATAAAGAAGATCCTCCCCGAGATTGGGTCCGCTGTTTATTCCTGAGACGACCAAATCACATCCATCCTTGAGAATGACTTCCAAAGCGAGAATTACGCAATCTGCCGGACTGCCGGTAACAGCATACATATTCTTTCCTTTTTCCAGTATCCTTAGGGGAGTGTGAAGTGTGATCGAATGTGACGAAGCGCTTCGTTCCATTTCAGGTGCTACAACTATCACTTCGTGACCGCTCTCTTCCAGGGCATGGGCTAATTCTATGATACCCGGTGCATGTATTCCGTCATCATTGGTAACTAATATCTTCATTACTACTCCAGTCTTAATTTTATCTATCAGCGGTAATTATTTTCAGTCTCTTCATTAGGCAAGGAAAATCAAAGGGGGTTAAGGTAAAAGCCAGCTAAAAAGGTGAAAAAATAGTCTTCGCAATAGAAACAGAATAATTATCACTACCATAATCAGGTAGAAATCGGTTCTCTTTCTCCTTTGTTTTCTTTCATTCATGTTTCAGTTTCCTTTTGTCGGATATCACAGTCCTTACTTGTGTCTCAGTTATGAAGGACACAATTATTATCAACACCATTTTTATCGACATTTCAATCGAGTCAAACATTATCAGCAGACATAAGAGGTTTTGGGAAATCGGTGATCGGGTAACTCTGATGGAAATAGTTGTTTCTCTTGATGATACCTGAGTTCATTGGAACGAAGACTTAAGAAAGGGTTATATTGATTGACACAGGGGACTATGAATAAAAAACTGGCACAAATAACAAATGGAGGAGTTTATGAGCAGAGATTTGGTCTACGGAAAGATCAGTAGTCAGGAATCGATGGAACTGGAAGAGCGCTATGGAGCCCATAATTATCACCCATTACCAGTAGTCATTGCCAAAGGCGAAGGAGCCTTTGTTTGGGACCCTGAAGGGAATAAGTATTTCGATTTTCTTTCGGCGTATTCGGCAGTTAATCAGGGTCATTGTCATCCCAAGATTGTTAATGCCTTGATTGAACAGGCGAAGGAGTTAACACTCACCTCAAGGGCTTTTTTCAACAACAAACTGGGTGAATTCGAGAAATTCATTACTGAATTTTTCGGCTTTGAAATGGTCCTGCCCATGAATACCGGTGCTGAAGGTGTGGAAACAGCAATGAAATTGAGCAGAAAATGGGGTTATGAGAAAAAGGGTATTCCTTCAGGAAAAGCCAAGATCGTTTTTTGTGAGAATAATTTCCACGGAAGAACGATCTCTATTGTCTCTGCCTCTACGGATATGGAGTGCCGGGAAAACTTTGGTCCTTTTCTTCCGGGTATTGAAGTAGTTCCCTACAATAATTCTTCTGCTCTGGCCAACCTGTTCGAAGATCAGGGAGAGGAGATCTGTGCTTTCTTTGTTGAGCCTATTCAGGGTGAAGCAGGAGTATTTGTTCCGGATGATGGTTATCTAAAAGCCTGTTATGATCTCTGCAAGAAACACAATGTTCTTTTTGTTGCCGATGAAATCCAGACAGGTATTGCCCGTACAGGAAGGCTTTCAGCCTGTGATTATGAAGATGTTAAGCCCGATATAATGATTCTGGGAAAAGCTTTATCAGGTGGAGTTATGCCTGTTTCAGCCATCCTTTCCAGCCGGGAGATCATGCTTGTTATCAGACCTGGTCAACATGGTTCAACTTACGGTGGTTTCCCTCTTGCCTGTTCAGTTGCCAAGGCTGCCTTAGAAGTTGTTAAAGAAGAGAATCTGGTAGAGAAATCCGAGTATTTAGGGAAGATCGTCAGAGAAGAACTGGGTAAGATTCAATCCGACCGTATTGTTCAAGTGAGGGGTAAAGGTCTGCTGAATGCCATAGTAACAGAACCCCGTGAGGGAATTGAAGCCTGGGATATCTGTGTAAAACTCAAAGAGCGTGGAGTTCTCTGTAAACCTACTCACAAACATATCATCCGCCTTGCTCCCCCTTTGGTGATTTCGGAAGAGGAGTTGAGAAAAGCTCTGACTATAATCAGAGAAGTAATTGAAGCATTAGATAAGTAGTAGAAAAGTTTACTGCAGTGAAGATCTAGGCTTAAATAGATAATTGAGCCACCCTGACTGTATAGTTGAGGTGGCTCTTTTTTTTTATTGATAAATGGGGGTTTTATGAGAATCTTGAGAAGCGCGGTTTTCTTGCTGTTTGTTATCGTTTTACTGAATGGTTGTTCCTCACGGAAGAAACTGCTTCACCTGGGATTGATCTCTCCTTCTACAAACCATCTGCCGGTACTGGTTGCCTTGGAGGAAGGACTCCTGACTGAAGAAAACATGAAGATCCATTGGTTTACTTCGGGGTGGGAGGTCAACGAAGCGCTGGTCAGCGGCAGGATCGATCTGGCAATAATGCCCTTCACCTATGCCTGGCAGGGAGTGGCGGAAAACAAAAGAGTCCGGATCATCTCCTTTTTAGAGAGGGAGAGTGATGGGATAATAGCCCGTAAGGAGATCAGCACGATTGAAGAATTAGAGGGATTAAAGATAGGTGTTTTGAGAGCTTCTACTCTCGATATTTTTCTGCATCTGGCTATAGATATTTACGGTTTTTCTCCAGAGATCGTCTATTTCCGTACTCCGACAGAAATGGCAGTAGCTTTAAACAGTGGGTTTGTTGATGCCTTGAGTTTTTATGTACCGGCAATTTTTCAGTTTGATGAGCGTTTTCATCCCATTTTCTGGTACAGTGATATCTTTCCGGAACATCCCTGTTGTGACCTGATAGCCTTGGAAGAGAGTCTGATCGGTAAGAAAGAAGCGGTACAATCATTCCTCGCTGCAATGCAGGAAAGTTGCCAGATCCTCGCTACCGACAGGGAAAAGGGTATTTCTCTGATTGTGACTCACTTTGGTTACGACAGAGATATTGCCCGGAAGACTCTCAGGCAGCAAAAGTTTATCACCGGCAAAGAGGAGGAAGGAAAGAGGTTTCAGGAGCTGACTATCAGAAAGATGCAGGAACTGGGTTATATTCGGAAAGCACCGCTTTCCAGTGAGGTTTATCATGACATCCCTGAATAGGGTCAGGAAGGAAAGCTCTTTTTTATCAAGGAGAGTGTTACAGCAAAATATCCGGAGAAAAATACTGCTGAATGTAACGGCTTATGGTTTTATTGGGATGATCATTATTCTGCTGGTTATCTCTCTTGGGCTTCGGATGACTTCTTTCAACAGTCTGCGGATCACTCTGAAAACAACAGGTTTAGATTTGCTTTACACCTTAGTGAGAGTAACGGCTTTAGCTCTTTTAGCCTGGTCATCGGCTGTCATTGGCGGGTGGCTTATGGCTAAGGGAAAGCTCATTCGTGAACTTACCCTGCCGGCAGTAAATTTCATAAGACACATTTCTCCTTTTGCCTGGTTTCCCTTCGCTGTTATTTGGTTTGGATTGGGAGAATTTCCGGTAGCATTTATCCTGTTTGTTACTCTTTTTTTCCCCGCACTGATAGCTGTGAGAGAAATATTTGCCGATATCAGGCAAGAGTATGAGGATGAAGCTCAAGTCTGCGGAGCGGATATTTTCCAGCTCTTCTTCTATATTGAACTCCCTCTCATTCTGGTTTCACTGCTCAATCTTTTACGGATTCTCTGGGGGTTAGGATGGACAGTGATCATTGCGGCAGAAATGCTGGGAACTGCAACTGGTTTGGGGTACCGTTTACTCGATTTTCGTTATCTACTTTTCTATGAGGAGATGATTGTCTATCTTATCTTAATGGGAATTGTGGGAGTATTGGTAGATCATCTGTTAAGAAAACTTACCGAAAGATGCCGGGAAACAATATCGGCATGAAAAAAGGGGACATTTTCCAATGTCCCCCTCAAAAAAATCTTTGTCTCTCTCGACAGTTCCTATTTCAGGCTAACGTTAAGGATAACAGCCTGATTCTCTTCTAAAGGATTATCTCTGTTATCTCGCGGTAAATTCTCGATCGTATGGACTACATCCATTCCTTCTACTACTTTGCCGATAACAGTATGTTTACCGTCAAGCCAGGGAGCTCCCTCTCTGGCAGTAATCAGAAAGAATTGACTTCCATTCGTGTTAGGTCCGGCATTGGCCATTGAGATATAGGTGTACTCATTCGGTAAGGAGGGGAGTTCATCATTGAAGCTATAACCCTGATTTTCCAGCAGTTCTTTCATGGAATTATTACGCATCGGGTCATTTGGTCGCATTCTGCCGGCCATATAAGAATCTTTGACCAGTAACTCATCAAGACCCAATGCCCGGGCACTGATCTCATCATTGATCCTGTATCCGGGACCTCCCTGTCCATCATTAGCACGGTTATCGTCTTTGGTATTCGGGCAGCCGCCCTGAATCATAAAATTGGGTATCACCCGGTGAAAATAAGTTCCCGTATAAAATCCTTCTTCACTCAATTTGAGGAAGTTTTCCACTAAGCGGGGAGCTACTTCCGGGTAGAGCTCCAATTCGATATTACCATAAGTAGTCTCAAAAACTACTAATCTACTGGCTTTCCCGGTATCTGAATAGCATAACATCGCTAACATTGCAATTACTATTATAAGCATAAGCTTGATCATATTACCTCCATCTTTCCTTTTCTTTAGATCATGAACGAAACAATAATGAGCTGTTACGGATTATGTCAACTCTTTTGAATTTTTAATGGCGTCCACCCGTTTTCCAGAAGCCTGATTACAACACCCTCTCTGTCTGGCATTTGAGTTATTAAGCCGACAAGATTCTATCTATCTTTTGTTGAGTGGTGAAAGACTGTAATATGAGCAGTTCTTTTCCAAACGTATCAGGGCATTACTCTATCATTAGGGTATCCTTAGGATGGGTAGTAGTCGGCTCTATTCGACTACTACCCACCCTAAGGGTACAATAGTGGCAGGAGAAGAGAAGAGACCGGTTTAAACAGTAGGTGTTCCGGTTTTTAAGTCTGGAAATATTGCTGCTTCTGCCGGATCCGGCAGAGTTTTTTTTCTTAGAGGAAGTTTTTATCCTGTCTATCTGACTCGAAAAGTTATCTCTTATGCCTCAATTTAACAGGCTAATGATAGAGGAAACGGTTTCAGAACTTTATGATCAAGGAGACTGTTCAGGCCTAAATCAAGCTATAACTAATTTTTGTGACAGTGCCTGGCTAAAAAGTGGGCCGAATGATCATAAAATATCATTTTTCACGAGTTGACATACCCTTAAAAGAAGATTGGTAACAGTTCAATTCATTGACAACCGAGTTACGGGGTGGCGACCGGGGAGAGCTTCAATGTGTTGTTTTTGCTTTTTGACATAGCAGCTTCATGGTTATTCAAACAAGATTCGATTTTCTTGGGGTGGCAAGCTGGAGGTTGGCTTCGCCGAGCTCGGAAGCAGCCACGAAGAAGTTGTTTCCTCGGTTGCCAGACCGGAAAACAGTAAGGCGGGTGGGTCGTTATAAACACAAGGAAAGGGTGATTAGCTTGATTTGAACCACTTATTCAGTGAATCTACTGATAAGCCAGCGTAATCATGAGTGCAAAATCTGAACAGTCTCTGATCAAGGGCAGGAAGAGGAAGAAAACTAATCATTGACAAATTGCAGGGTAATGATTAAAAAAGCATAAACAATTGTTTGGAGGTCATCATCAAAAAGCTTCATATGTCTGTAAATGATAAAATGATTGCCGGTGTTTGCGGGGGCTTGGCAGAAACTTTCGGGATTGACGCCTTACTCTTGAGGGTCGCTTTCATTATTCTGATCTTTTTCAACGGAATAGGTCTAATTGCTTATTTAATATTGATGTTAGTGTTACCAAAGGGTGAACCGGAAAGACCAGTCGAGATTGACATAACACCTGAAAAAGAATCTGACAAAAAACTGCACCGGTTGAATAAGAATAAAATGATTGCCGGTATCTGCAGTGGTATGGAGAAGTACTTCGGGGTCGATGTCAGTATAATTCGAATCCTGTTTGTCGTAGTTACTCTGTTGACCGGTGGCTTAGGAATTGTCTTGTATATCATGTTTTGGGTGATTCTCCCGCTGGAGTATTGAAGATCAAAAAAAGGAGGTTTTTCAGGGCTTGATATCCCCTTCTGATATATATGAAATTAGCAACACTATGTTATCTGCGTGATTCCGGTAAGACCCTGATGCTTTTACGTAACAAGAAAGTGAATGATATTCATGATGGTAAATGGAACGGTTTGGGGGGGAAATTCAATCCGGGTGAAACTCCGGAGGAATGTGCCCGGAGAGAAGTCGAAGAAGAATCCGGATATCAGTTAAGAGAGATACGACTTAAGGGTTTTATCGTCTTTCCGGCTTTTGACGGAATTGAAGACTGGTATGTCTTTGTTTTTACCTCAGATGATTTTTCCGGCGACTTAAGAGATTCGACTGAGGGGAGCTTAGCCTGGATCGATAATTCCGAATTACTTAACCTGCACCTCTGGGAGGGAGATCATATTTTTATGCCGTGGCTGGACCAGCCGCAGCTGTTCTCTGCCAGGTTCAACTATCAAAATAAGAAATTAGTAGATTATCAGGTTTCCTTCTATGAATGAAATCTTACCGGTTTTCTCCTGTCTTGTCCCGAAGGCATCAGGCGAAGTGAAGGGCTGACTTCCTTACCGGTGTTTTCTTCGTAAAAAAGGGGAGATTTCGAGATCAACAGAAGCTTCGAGAATGTTTAACTGCAATAATAATTCCCCCAAAAGCGAGATGTTCCGAATCATTAATTCTCTGATAAATAGTTAGCAGGCAGAAATTGAGTAGAAGTGATGAAAGATTAGCCTTAGTTGCTCAGAACTCCGGGTATTCTATTGGTGTTTTGCTCTCAGCAGGTCTTATTGCTGCAGCAAAAGATGTAACCTGTGAAATGTTTAGTTGTTCTACTGGTTCTATCTTCGGGTAATAGTTCAGTGATAAGTAGTATAGTGAACAGGTCTAAACGGCCAAAGCGATTCTCAGGGATGCTTTTTCTGAGCAGATTAACTCTTCTGCTCTCTCTCCTTTTTCTTCTTACCTTTCTTGTTGCCTTAGATGAGGAGATAGGGGAGGGTAGAGAGATAACGAGATACTTTTCGCCTATTCTGAGAACCGAGTTGCTGGAATTTCAGGATAATCAGCTTACTTTTCGTCTGAGCTATGCCGGTATTCTCAGAAATTCGGAGAAAGTTTATAAAAAGGAACTGGTTTTTGAGAGAGATACTGACTATCTGATAGACTATGAAGCTGGATTGATAATTTTTCAGGAACACCTGTTAACTGAAGACTGGGTAGAGATCGAGTATTCCATCATCCCTCCTGAGATTGCCAAACGATTTTTTTACTTCACCAGCAGCGAACAGAGCGATTCCCTGAAAGTCAAAACCCCAGTCCGGGATCCCTTGCGCTTAGGTTTTTCAGATACCAATCTAAACATATCGGGAAGCAAGACCTTCTCTGTTTCCGTTGCCAGTGATGAGGATTTCAGTATTCATCAATCCCTCTTTCTTCGACTCGACGGTGAACTCAGAAAGAATTTGAGGATTCAGGCTCAGCTTTCCGACAGCCAGTCTCCCTTAACCCCTGAAGGAGATACGCGGGAGCTGAGCAGTCTTGACCAGATATATATCAAGCTCTACGGAAACGAATATGAAGTGGCTTTTGGCGACCTTGACATCTCCTTTGAAGATACGAAATTCATCAATTATTCCGGCAGATTTGAAGGTTTGAAGGGAGAGTGGTACGGAAGGAACAGATTTCAGGGGGCACTTGCCATTTCCAAAGGTAAACAGACAAGCAATGAATTTCGGGGAAAGGACGGGAAACAGGGTCCTTACTTTCTCACAGTAACCGATATTGGGACAACCGTGCAGATAATTCCGGGATCCGAAGCTGTTTATTTGAACGGTTCAATACTGAACAGAGGAACAGATTATACGATCGACTATGCTGTCGGGAGTATATCATTCACTTCTGTTCATTTTATCGATAGTAACTCACTGATCTATATCAGATTTCAATATAGTGATCAGGATTACCGTCAGAACATGTATTTTACCGGCTCGGAAATTATTCTGCTGGAAAACCTCTCTTTGAGTCATCATATCATTATTCAGCATGATGATAAGAACAATCCTTTGCAGGAGCTATTCACCGCTGAAGATAAGCAGATATTAAAAGAAGCAGGTGACAGTCCTGCCTGGGTGGATGGCGTTATCGAAGTGGAGGAAGGTGAAGGTCTCTACGAAAAAGTCGTCGAGGGAGAGGTTGCCTATTATCGTTTTGTTGATTCAGAGGGCGGCGGCAACTACATAATTCACTTTTCTTATGTCGGAGAAGGGGAGGGAGATTACCGGCAGTTAACACCGAACAGTTTCGAGTATGCCGGAATAAATAACGGAAGCTGGTTACCGGTCCGTTTCCTCCCGGCACCGGAAGCGAAAGCAAATTACGATCTTGGTCTCAAATGGGAAGGAGAGTTCTATGAAGTAAGAGGTGAAGGAATCTACACCAATTACGATCGTAATACTTTTTCCCCCCTGGATAGTTCTGATAATGAAGGTTACGGTATGCACTGGCAGATACGTCTCTATCCCGACTTTACCAGAATCGAACCGAACTGGCTGCTCTATTACCGTCACTTATCCCGGTATCTGGAGACCTTTGCCGATATCAGAGAACCGGAGTTAGGGTATGATCATTATGAGATCAGCGAAGTCGATTCCTTAGCCAGCAGGGAAATCGGTTCGGATATTTCCTTCAATATTGAGGATGTCTTCAGGCCGAATCTCCGTCTCACCCGCAAAACGGCAGAGGATAAATATACGATGGATAATCTGGTATTCAACTCAGCTTTAAGTCAGAAACTGATCTTTCCAGCCCTTAATTACCGCTACAGCTATACGAATCAAGCTTTTGAGGGAGCACAGGAAGATAGAGAGCTCAAGGTGAAGAATAACCGGTTCAGTAGCAGCTATACCCTGAGAAATGTTGTACTGACCGGGATCTATCGTTACCGGACTTTCCGGGATACTTATTATACTGAGGAAGACCTGTTCAGTGAAAACGGTACCAGATACCGGCAGCAAGAGGTTTCAGTGGGGACATACCAAACAGAGAGAGCCGCAGGGACACTCTATATCAGGCAGGAATTAAATGATATACTGGACAGTGGCTGGCAGGCTTTCCGGAAGGCTGTCACAATTGGCGGAGAAACCTATATCGATATTGCCGGACAAAGGGTGAGGGGAAGTTATTCGCAGCGGGAAGTGATCTATCAACCTGAGGGTAATAGAGAGAAGTACGATATGGCAGAACTAAATCTCAATAACTCACTTCTTAACAGAGGGATAAATCTCTATTCCAACTACTCACTCAAGAATCTGGAGTTCTATCCTTATGTCCGGGAATTGATCTTCGTCGGGGCAAACGCCGGAGTCTATGACAGCACCGGAGTTGTGAGTGAAGATGGTGAGTATGATTATATCTCGGTGCAGGTCGGTGATCCTGAAATGTCTATCGAGATAACTGCCGACATGATGTTTAACCTCACCCCAAGACTGTTTATTAAAAGTGATGACAATAATCATTCAGATGATTTATTCTCTCTGACAAAGAGATGGTTAAGCAGGATCCAGAGTGAAACATATATGCAAGTCATGGAGAACTCCCGCTCCGGGAAAAAATGGGATGTCTATCTTCTGAAATCTTCTCAGCTTATGAATGATGAAACTACGATCTATGGCCGGAATATTTTTCGGCAGACCGCCTGGTTTGATCTGGTCAGAGGAAGAATACTCTCTAAGATTTCTTACCAGAAGGATAAAGTTCTTGATAACCGTTTTCAGGATAGTAATAAAACAGATATTGCCGTACGGGAGTTAATGCTCCGGTTCAGCCGCTTCTGGGCAACAGATTTTGAGCTTATTTATGAAAACAGATCAGAACAGGAATCAAGGTATGATTCTCATATAGAAAGTAATAGTTATTCGCTCGAGATGAGAAACCGTTACGGAAACAATCTTCAGATAGGTTCTCTCTTGCGGTATAGCAAGGAGACCGGAGACAGAAGTGTCGGAGGAGTGTCGTATGAATTGAAGAGTGTTGGGATAACGGAAACGGTCAGTTATTTCTTTCAAAGACGCTACAGATTGTTCAGCAGATTCGAGTACCGCCGAAACAGAAGAAAAGGTTCCGGCTTTTTAGCTTTTCTCCCCGATAAAAGAGAGGGGAATATCTTTCGCTGGAGTACCAGACTGAATTACCAGATCAATCCCTTCACCTCCGGAGGACTCGAATACAGCGGGAATAAATATCCTTTACAAGATACCGTTCATCAAATGAAGTTGGAAGTAAGAGCAGAATTTTGATCATTCCGGTGAATGGAGTGAATCAGAGATGACTGATAGATAGAGAATATAACAAAAGAGGAAAATTATGCAGGAACAGATAAAAAAAGCATTGGCAGATGCTTCCCAGCTATTAGCGGTTTTTGATAATGAAGAGAATCTGAGAGAAATTGAGAAAATAGCCCAAGTATTAGCCGGCTGCTTCGGGAGAGAGAATAAAGTTCTAATCTGCGGTAATGGCGGCAGTAATTGTGATGCCCTCCACTTTGCTGAAGAATTTACCGGCAGATTCAGAAAAGAGAGAAAACCCCTTCCGGTTATCTCCCTTTCCGATTCCAGTCATATCACCTGTGTAGCCAATGATTTCGGATTCGACGAGATATTCTCCCGCGGCGTTGCCGCTTTCGGGAAAAAGGGGGATATCCTTATCGCTATCTCAACAAGTGGTAATTCCGAAAATGTGATAAGAGCAGTTAAAAAAGGAAAAAAAATCGGGATGAAAACGATCGCCTTATTGGGAAAAAGCGGCGGAAGTCTGAGAGATACTTGTGATTACCAGCTCCTGGTGGAGGGAAAAACTACCGACCGGATTCAGGAGATCCACATGCTCGCTCTCCATATTATCATAGAAATGACCGAAAGAATACTCTTCCCGGAGAATTATGAAGAAGTTTGAAACCCTGTTTGAGAAATTGTTTTTTTAAACTGACCGGATCAAATCTTCAGCTGTTACAAAGAATAATTGTTCGAAACAAAATTTGCTGAAAAAATAGTGAATAAGATACTGACCGATCTCTTTAATCAACTGTTTAACCATTACGGTAAGCAGCATTGGTGGCCTGCCGAGACAAGGGAAGAGGTCATTATCGGTGCGGTTTTGACCCAAAATACAAACTGGACAAATGTAACCAGAGCAATTACTAATCTGAAAAACCATAATCTCTGCTCATTAGAGAAGCTGACAGATGCAGATGTTTCTGTTATTGCCGGATTGATCAAGCCAAGTGGATATTATAATCTTAAAGCCGAAAGGCTGAAAACCACAGCTAAGGCACTGAAAGCCTGGAAACCGGATGACCTGCCTCTATCTTCAGCAAGAGAGTATCTGCTTGCAATCAAAGGTATAGGAGAGGAAACTGCTGATTCGATATTACTCTATGCCTATGGTCTTCCGGTTTTTGTCATCGATTCCTACACAATCCGACTTCTCGGTAGGTTAGGACTCTCGGTTTGCAAAAAAGACTATCCTGCTGCTCAACGCCTCTTTATGGATAACCTCCCTGCGGATACAGAGCTGTTTAACGAGTACCATGCCCTGATCGTCAGGCATTGTAAAGCAGTCTGCAGAAAGAAGCCCCTCTGTGGTTGTTGTTCTTTGAATCAGATCTGCCGGTTCGAGATTGCTGATGGCTCTCCTTAGCCAGCCAAATGTATTATTTATGCTCATAGCGAAAAACAGCCAGAGATGATTACTTTGTATCAGTTGAAACTGCTCTTCCGAGAAAAAAAATGATTGATTCGGCGGTTAAGTCTTTATGCAAATAGTGAAGATCTTCAGCTCTGATTAGGTTGGTTCCTCATTATAGACAATCATTCCACCATTTAGATCGACAGATATCCAGCGGACATTTCCAGACGGCGGATCAACGGGGAAGCTCTTGGAAATTCCCTTTATGATTATCCGGGTTGAACTCTCTGAAACTACGGAATAAACTCCGTTTTCATTATCTTTCAACTTCTCAGGCAGAAGTGAAAAATATTGTTCAAAGCCGGAAAAAGCTGTTCCCCCGGAACCTTGCATGGAAGATGGTCTGATCATGTATTGATAGGCTAAACCGCCCAAATTGTTGAGATCATTTATTATTGCTTCGAGGTTGCTCTGCTTTGCCTGCACTAAGGTCATCCTAACACCTGTAGCAATGGCAATACCAACGAGGATTATACATAGTACTAATACAATGAACTGTTGTTGTCCCATCAAAACCCCCTTTTTCGAATTCAAAATTTTAATACTTTGCAAAAGCCATGCCAGACAAAGAAAAAACCGGAAATTTACCGGTCTGATCAACAGGGAATGACTTCTGTATAAACACCTTGTTTATGCAGTATGAATGAATTTGATGTCTCTTGAAAAATGCTGAACATTTATGGAAGACCGTAATGCTCAAATTTCCATTGTCATAAAGATAATAATTTAGTTCCTTGAAATGTCATTAATTAATGACAAGAAGAAATATTTACTACTGCTCTGCTATCCTAAGCGAGTTTAAAGACATATAAGCCAAGTGATGGCCTAAGAGAGCATCTACTCAGTTAGATCAGATTGTTTCTTGATGAGTCTCATAGAAAAATATGCCGTATTAGGAGCATTTTTCCTCAGTTAAAAAATATATCTGAAACCTTAACAGCTAAGCGATCTATCAGTCAATATGCAGGAGGTAATAGGTTTCCGGAAGATTGGTTTCAAATGCTTTACTATCACTTTGATATATTAAGGGTTGAGAGAAGTTTCGTTAACAATAGGAAAACAAAGATAGATGATTTATGAGGTGAGTATCTATCGGTTAATGATACAAAAAGAGACAGTCTGGTGGCAGACTGTCTCAGTATATGGTACCAGAGGCCGGACTCGAACCGGCACGGGCAGTTAGCCCGAGGGATTTTAAGTCCCTTGTGTCTACCAATTCCACCACTCCGGCAAACAAACATTGGAGGCGACACCCGGATTCGAACCGGGGATGAGGATTTTGCAGACCCTTGCCTTACCGCTTGGCGATGTCGCCAAAAAAAATGGAGCGGGAAACGGGGGTCGAACCCGCGACATCTACCTTGGCAAGGTAGCGCTCTACCACTGAGCTATTCCCGCACCTTCATACCTGACGGTCAATATTTTCGAGACTATAGTAATGTCAATAAAAATCGGCTATTCTTCGGAAAAAATATCTGCAGAAAAGCGGTAGAGTTGATTGCGGGGATCGAGGTAACAGTCTGAAGCTAAGCCTGCTTTACGGCAGGTTTCTCTCAGAAAGGTATCTCTGTCCCAGCGGAGTTCGGCAGCGACCTGGGGGAGAAGCAGCCCCGACCCGAATATTCCTTCGATGTAAAGACCATCATTACCGATAATTATTTCTTCCAGGTTTTTTTTATTCAGGGGTATCAGTTCTGAGAGAATGGAGATTTCGATGATCAGATCATCCATTTCAGAGAGTTTGACCTGCGGGAAGCGGGGGTCGTTAAAAGCAGCAGCCCGTGCCATTTCATTGATAGTATCAAAGATTGATTTATAGGGTTTTACATAGCCTATACATCCTCTGAGTTTGTTATAGAGGTGCAGGGTAACAAAGGCACCTCTCTTTTCCGAAAAGATTTTATCATCAGGCATTTCAAGGGTTAGCTTTCTTTTCTCGAGTTGAGTAAGGATTGATTCCCGGGCGAGTTTTAGCAGGAATTCTTTCTGTTCTTTTGTTAACATAGTTTTCTCCTAAGGTTGACCGGTTCATAGTGTTACCGGATTGGATCTAATTTAAACATTCACTTTTTTTTCATTGTATGATCCGGCTGTTATCTTGGCAGCGGGGATCAATTACGGTAAAACAGAGAAGAGAGGTACCCTACTACCTGGCTGTTATCTCCGCTTGTCTTTCCCGAATGCGTATATTTCAAGGTTTTAACTTCCGGATAATCGAGGACCTTGGCCAGGTTCATGATCGTCAAAATACCTCCAAAACCACAGGCTTCACTCTTTCTCTCTTTGATCAACAGCTCAACTTTTTCTACGGCGAGTTCTTCAATCGCAGCGGAGAGTTCCCTATCCATCGTTTCTGCTGCTGACCGGTTATGATAGTGAGAAAGATCACTGCTGATGATAAAGACAGTTTTATCCATTCTGTCTCTGAACAATTCAGCCAGCTTTCCGCTCAGATATCTGCTGCTTTGCTCGTATTGATAGCCTATCAGAAGGGGGAGGATCCTGGCTTCCGGTTTGATTATCTGCAGAAAGGGAATCTGCACTTCCAGAGAATGCTCCCGTTCATGGGCATAGGGGTAGAAAACGAATTTGGAATCGTTAAGCAGTTTTTGGGTCAACTTCCGGTCAACTTCGATCTCACCTAAGGGTGTGGCAAAGGCATCATAATCACCCACTGAATAATAGAAATCTCCGTATTGGTGTGATGGAGCAATAATGACAGCGAGATCAAAGTCTTTTTCTGAGAGGGCTTTAAACGAGTAAGCAGCACACTTTCCCGAGTAAAGATATCCGGCGTGTGGAACAACTGCGCCTAAAATATCCTTTGGTTTAGGAAGCAGGAGTTCAATGTCGGACAAATAACCGGATATTTCCCGGCTCAGGGTAGCGGGATCAGCCGGGTAGAAAGAACCGGCAACAACAGGTTGACAAACTGTTCTCATAAGTAACCTCCTTAGGGTAGATGTAGGTATTATCTGCTTAACTCAGAACGTAAAGTCTTATGTTTGATGATATTAACCTTAAGGCGAGCCTGAAGGTGTTGTATTTCGGATCCCGTGTTTAATGAGTCTGCTGATATCTCTGAAAGCGGGATTATTGGTGTCTTCCAGAATTTCAAAGAGGAGCATTTGGGTTGAGACGATTTCTCCTCCTGACTGCCTGATACGGTTAAGGGCGGTCATTTTATCCGCAGCAGAGATCGAAGATACGGCATCTTCCACGATAACAGGCTTATACCCTTTTTCTCTGGCTTCAAGGAATGACTGCAGAACACAGATATGAGCTTCAATGCCGTAAAGAACTAAAGTGGACTTCTTGGTGGATTCGATAATGTTTTCGATATCAGGTTCGAAGATACTGAATCTCGCTTTGACCATTTTATCACTTTTCTTGGGAAGATAGATGTCTTCAATGGTTTTACCCAAACCCACGGGATTCTGTTCCGTTACCAGAAGGGGTATAGACAAAAGCTCAGCTGCCCGGTTCAGGATCGACGAGTTCTTGATAATAGCATCAATGTCAGCAATATGAGGCAGGAATTTACTTTGGATATCGATCATGATAAAGAGTAGATCTGCCGAATCAAGACGCATGAAACCTCCTAAAACAGTTGACTAATTTAACTCATTCGAATATATTACTATCAAAGGAGGGTAGAATTGTCAACAAGATAATTCTTCAGGAGAGTTTGAAATTAAGGGAAGGAGAATTTATGCAGCAGTTGTCGAATGAAAGAATAAAGGAACTGAGCAAGCTCCGGTTGAAGAAGTACCGGGAAGAGAGTGGACTTGTTTTAGTTGAAGGTCAGAGAACGATCAGGCAGCTTCTTATCTCTGAGATTAGAATCAAAGAACTCTATCTTACCGGAGAAGCCCTGGAGCAATATGAAGATATTCCCCAAAGAGCTGTGGGAAGCAGATTATTCCTGGTCGATGAAAAGCAGATATCCCGAATCTCTGCGGCCAAATCTCCCCAGAAGATAATTGGTTTAGTCGAACAAAAAAGACCCTCTTTCAGGCGAAAAGAGCGACTGCTCTATCTGGACAGGGTTTCGGAACCGGGTAATCTGGGAGCAATTTTCCGGACAGCTCAGGCGAGCGGAATGGATGGAATAGTACTCTCTCCAGCCTGCTGCGAGATATACAATCCCAAAACGGTACGTGCTTCTGTCGGTACGGTTTTCACTCTCCCGAGTATGACTGCTGATTATGATTTCTTAGCCCGGAGCAGTAACGAGATAATCGTTACTGATGCCCAGGAAGGGGTTTCCCTTTTTTCAGAGAAACTAAAGAGAAGATCATATATTCTGGTAATCGGTTCCGAGGCTTCCGGAATTGCTAAAGAATTGCTCAAAGTGGAGCATTTTAAGCTTAAGATCCCGATGCTGAGAGATCTGGAGTCTCTTAATGCAGCTGTAGCTGCCGGTCTCTGTATGTATAGCTTGAATCAGGATATCATAGAAGAATTTCCGGGTGTTGGATAAGTTCTCTTTTCAGTGTGAGTTGTTACCGATGACAATCATATCCCGTTTAACAGAGAAAAAGGTATGGCTGGCACCCATGGCAGGTTTTTCTGACAAACCCTTCCGGAAGATATGCAAGAAACAGGGAGTTGATGTTCTGGTGAGTGAGATGGTCAGTTCCGACGGGTTGATATTCGATTTTGAGAGAAGTGTTCGTTTTGCTCATTTTGAGGAGCAGGAGAGACCACTCGGTATTCAGTTGTTCGGTTCCAGACCGGAGATTATGTCCCGGGCTTGTGAGCTATTACTTCCGCTGAAACCAGATTTTATCGATATCAATATGGGTTGTCCGGTTAAAAAAGTGGTTAACCGTGGAGCGGGGTCAGCCCTGATGAGGGATCCTGTTTTAGCAGGGAATATAGTCCGGAAAATGAATGAAGTCCTGAAAGATACCGGAATACCCTTATCAGCGAAAATCCGGGCTGGCTGGGATAAGGAGAGTATTAATGCGGTGGAATATGCCCAGACTCTTGAGGAAGCCGGAATAAATCTGATAGTAGTACATCCCCGAACCAGAAGCCAGTTTTACAGCGGCAAGGCAGACTGGACAATAATCTCGGCAGTAAAAGAAGCTGTAAGTGTTCCGGTCATCGGTAACGGGGATATAACTTCTGCTGATGATGTTTTGGCAATGCTGCAGGAAACAGGCTGTGATGGGATAATGGTCGGCAGAGGGATCTTAGGTCAGCCCTGGTTGTTCAGGGAGATAAAGACTTATTTGTTGACAGGTGAAAGAAACGAATTAACTTATAAAGAGAAATATAAAATAATCCGAGAACATACGGAATCCGTTCTTGAAGAAAAAGATGGTAATAAAGCCATTATTGAAATGAGGGCACATTTCTGTCACTATACTAAGGGCTTTAGAGGGGGCAATAGGGTTCGTGAGCAAATAAACCATTGTACAGATGCTAAAAAGATCATCCAATTGATCGGAGTTCTATATGAAGAGGGAGATTGAAGCAATAATCTGGCAGGCAAAACTGGAAGCAGATTCCAACTGGCTGAAAGCAACCCAGACATTGAAAGATGCCATCAGGAGATACCCGGATGTGCAGAAGCTCTATGATGAGTTAGGTAATCTCTATTTTCATAAAGGGCTCTATGATGAAGCTGCCGGATGTTACCGGGAAACTCTCTCTTTCGACAATTACAACTGTGATATTATTTTCAAGCTTGCTTATTGTCACTTGATAAGCAGGGATTTCGAGCAGGCGGAGCACTATTTCGATATGATTTCCGGGATCATCCCAGAGGCTTCCTATAACAGGTGTGTTGCACTTTATAAATTGAATCAGGGGTTTGAAGCGATCGAGTTACTGGAAGAGTTAATCGCCGAGTCCGATTATTCTCCGAAACCTTATATTCTGTTAGGAAAGCTCTATTTGGAGTATGAAAGATATGACAAGATATTCCGGCTTATAGAGAGATCAGAGAAGATCTTCGGTAAAGTTGATGAACTATCTTTTGTGAGAGGGGCTGCCTATTTTCATACCCGCCAATGGCTGAAAGCATTTGTGGACTTTATGGATGCCGAGAGTACTCTGACAGAAACGCCTACTTTTTTCCGGATGTATGCTTTGACCTGTGAAAAGATAGGAAAGACCGACAAAGCAGTTGAGATACTAAAACAGAGTATCGAAAAATTTCCGCTCTTTCATGGGGCATATTACGATTTGATAAAGATCTATATCATGTATAATCACTATTCCGAGGCATTGAGAGTTGTGGACAGGCTGTATAAGATGGGGATCACTCTTTTCGATATCAGCGGCAGTGAGGGGAAATTGTTTGATAATGTGTTCAGATCCCTGAAAAAGAAGTCTGAAGAGTAATTATTATTGATTAAAAAGCCGTTTCTTTAGACTTTCCAGTTCTTTTTCCAGAAGAAGGATTTGATTTTCTAACTCTTTCTTGGTAGAATCGGAAAATACCCGTTCGAACCATCTGTTGACCTGGGTTTGATCGGATTCTTTTCTGTTCAGGACAATTATCTCGTCATGCAGATCAAAACTGAACAGATCATCTGCTTCCGCAATTTCGACTAATGTCCTGAATTTTTCTCCTCTTCTCAGATAATCTACGACAATAGTATCACCGCTCTCTTTACTTTGAATTATCTCCTTCAGGTTATTGACGATCATTATCATTTGCTCATCGGTGTGAGTAATGATATCACCTGCTTTCAAACCGGCATGATCTGCCGGGGAATCAGGGATAATTTCGGCGATCAGAACACCGTTATCAGTATTGAAGTATTCTTTAAGCTGAGCAGAAAGATTCTGGAACTTAGCTCCGATATGTCTGGTCTTGGTATCGTAAAGCTTGACTCTGGATGTGTTAACTTCTGAGACATCCCCTAAAGTAATGTTTATCTCCTTCTTCACTCCGGCAGAGAGTATCTCAAGAAGGATCTCATCCCCGGGATGGGCATGACGGATAATAGTTCTGACCTGATCCTGCATATTGATCGGCATGTCATTGATCCGGATAATGATATCATTGGGCATAATACCCTTCTGATATGCAGGAGAATCAATGACGACCATTGTTATCAGCACCCCTTCTCTGATATCATACTCTCGTTTTTCCGCTTCACTCATATCTTCCAGATAAACTCCCAGATAGGCATTATTAAGGGAAGAGAGCGGTAAGACAAGGAATTGGAAAGAGATTAAAATGAAAACAATAAGATTAAGTCTCATATCCGGTTGTTATTGACCTCCAGGATTAGTATAGCGTATTGCGGGTAAAATCTTTCTCCTCAACTTCGTTGACGATATAAATGTATCTGTTGTTCCGGTCTCTTACTTTGCGAATAATGTAAGGTTTTTCTTCCGTCAGTTCCGATAAGCCCATGATTCCGTAGGGAAGATTGCCGGCATTACCCCCGGTAGAGACGGCATGCCACATACCGAGATATCTTCCTTCGTCGGGGAGATCGATCTCTGCTTGTCTTCTTTCGGCAATAAGCTGTTCTTCTTCAGCTAGATCATTGCTGAGGATACCGGTTTTACAGAGTAGGTTTTCATGCAGGTTGGCAGCTAAGTCCGGTTTATAGATCATGGCTGATGCCAAAACTAACATGACAAGAGCAAGTTTGCTGGAAGTTCTTAAAAAGATATCCCTTTTTCTTCGCTGTTCATAGCAGTAGTTTTTCAGGTTGTATTTTAATCTGACAGAGAAAGGTCCGGGATTGACCTCAGTAAATTTAACATTCTCAAGATACTTTTCGACCGACATATTCCAAAACCTCTTTTGGTAAAGACTGTTCAAGCTTTTTTAAAGCTCTGTGTAATATAACTCTGATATAACCTTCCTTTTTTCCAATAATCTCGGAGATTTCCTGAAAACTCTTCTTTTCGAAATAGCGGAGAGTAATCACATCCTGATCTCTTTGCGGTAAATCCTTGATGTATTTTCTGATAAACTCGTAATTCATAGTCTCATCCATTTCCGGAGGAGATTCAAAAGTGTCCTTTTCGACGATCAATTCTCCCACAAGTTTGTGCTTTTTCTTTTCACGCCGGTAATGATTACTTATTTCGTTAACTGCAATGCGGTATAACCAGGATGAAAAGGGGATTGATCTCCATTTAAAGAGATGAAGTTTGCTCATTGCCTTATAAAAAACATCAGAGACAATGTCGTGAGCTACATCTCTGTTCTTCACTCTCAGCATTACATACTTGTATATCTGTAGAAAGTACTTGTCATACAGATACTCAAATGCTGATATATCATACTTTGCTTTGAGGATTATTTCCTTTTCGTTCATCATTACCTCATCTCCTCTTTTAACGTTCTTCATTATTATTAGTTACAACTCCTTCTAATCTTTCTTGGCAGATTGAGTTAAACATTTGCCTAATCTATTCTCTCTCAATAACATAATGGTGTAGGGGAGAGAAGTCAAGCTATAAATTATTTTCAGAGGTTTACCCGGGAAAAGGTTATCCCTTCCGCTGTGGGGGCACTAAAGAGAGATTCATTATTCGTTTCGGTGAATAGTTGATCTGCTCACCTGGCATCGGGGAATAGTGTCAGATATCTCTCATAGCTTTCAGGGAAGGGTTTTATCGTTCTCTTCAGTGTCTGATGGATGTGCGAAATGAGAACACCGTAGTTGGTGACCGGGATACCTTTCTCCTCTGCTGTCTGAATTCTGGAGAGCATCTCTTTTCTGTTGATCATACAGCCGCCGCAATGCACAATAAGCTTGATCCCTTTTAGATCCTGGTGCAGCATCTTGCCCGGATTGATTATGTATTGCAGTTCTTTCCCGGTATAGTCATTCAGCCATTTCGGGATTTTTACCCTTCCGATATCGTCGGGTTGTGAATGATGAGTGCACGCTTCAGCAATCAGGATTTTGTCACCACTCTCCAGATCCTTCAGGGCTTTCAATCCTTCGACAAAGAGAGATAACTCGCCCTTCAGACGGGAAAAGAGTATCGAATAGGTTGTCAGCATTATCTCTTCCGGAGTTTCCCCGGCAACATAACCGATAGCCTGGGAGTCGGTAATAACGAGTCTCGGTTTTGTGTTAAGCAGATTTAGTGTTTGAGGAAGCTCTTCCGGTTGAATACATATTGAGACGGAATGGTGATCAAGGCATTCCCGCAGAACCTGTTCCTGAGGGAGAATGATTCTCCCCTTAGGGGCTGCCGAATCTATCGGGATGATATGGATTATCAGATCTTCCGGTTCGAACAGGTCTCTGAGTATGATATCGGAAGTAATCGTTTCCGGAACTTTCGCTGCTATCAACAGTCGAAGCTCCGGAATCATTTCTCCTGTCTTGCTCGAGACGCTCAAAAAGTCGAGATCATTATCCCTGAGGTACTTCTCTACTCGTTCTCTTTTATCTTCATTGCCGGTCAGGTCACTTTTATTGATGATTACTAAGGTGTTTTTCTTGTCCCTGATGAACTCCTTATCCTGTTCATCGAAATCATTATACGTCGTTATCAGCAGAATCAAGTCGGTTCTTTTAAGCGCTGCTAAGGTCTTCTTAATTCGCAGAGTACCCAAAGTGCCCGAATCATCGAGTCCGGCAGTATCGAGAATAAAGACCGGACCCAAAGGGAGTATTTCCATTGCTTTTCCGACGGGATCGGTGGTTGTACCCGCTACAGGTGAAACGATAGCAGTCTGCTGTCCAGTAAGGGCATTTATCAGTGAAGATTTACCGACATTCCGTTTACCGAAAATCCCGATATGAGGCCGCATTGAGACCGGAGTTTTTTTCATAGTATGTTTTCCTTTCTACTATTCAACGGGAAAAAGAGTTTCATGTCTCTCTTGTCGACAATTGATATGATTTTTTTAGTAAACTTGGTGTTCACGGCAGGTCATTGGGTATTGGAGATATCACTCTTCGTCTAATCGAAATCTTCATTTTCTGTTTAGTAAGAAAGCTTTTTCTGTCAAAGAATTATGTCCCTTTTCCCTTGTAGTATCCTACTATACTGATTGCGGATAAATTCTCTCAGACAGACATCCGGTAATGAGGAGATCTCTTTTTCGATCAGAGCCAGTCCCGTTTCTTTTGTTTCAAGGGAGGCAGAATCGAGCAAATATTCCAGAAATGTCAAAAGAGCATTTGGCTGACAAAACTTATGGATATTGCCCGGTTTAGCAAACTCCATAAAGGTCTGACCTGTCCGTCCCTTTCTGTAGCAGGAAGTGCAGAAGGATGGAATGAACCCTTGCCTTGCCAGGTCTTTGATAACCTCATCGAGTGACCTGGTGTCACCTATAGTAAACTGCTGTTTACTCGGTTGATTGTGAAGTTCATCATAATAGCCGCCCGGATAGGTTCTTGAACCTGCTGAGATCTGAGATACTCCCAGCTTCAGAAGATCATTGCGAAGCGGCATTGTTTCTCTCGTTGTGAGAATAATGCCGGTGTAAGGAACCGAAATTCTGAGAATTGCTACGATCTTTTTCAGGTCATTATCTGTTACAGCATGGGGGGGATGTTCTGATAACGGCGCATTCAGAGCCGGTTCAATCCTCGGGAAAGAGATAGTGTGAGGACCCACCCCATAGGTCTTTTCCAGATAGAGTGAGTGACTGAGCAGACCGAGGATTTCGAACTTCCAGTCATAGAGACCGAACAGAACTCCCATTCCGACATCGTCTATTCCGGCGGCAAAAGCCTTGTCGTGCACCGATAAGCGATTGTCATAATCAGCTTTTTTCCCTTTCAGGTGAACATTTTCGTAGGTTTTGCGATGATAGGTTTCCTGAAAACATTGATAGGTGCCGATACCGGTGTTTTTGATGATCTTAAAGTCTTCGACCGACAGAGGTGCTGAATTGATGTTGATCCTTCTGATCTGATGATTTGTCTTACTTCCCCGATAGACAGCTTCAACCGTATCAGCTATCCATTTACCGTCAAATCTCGGATGTTCACCATAGACCAGAAGGAGTCTTTTATAGCCGATCTTTTCCAGGATTACTGTTTCTTGCTGAATTTCATCAAGGGTTAGTGTCCGGCGCAGCAGTTCCTGATTATCTGCCCGGAACCCGCAGTAGTCACAGATATTTGCACATTCGTTAGATATGTACAGAGGGGCAAAAATGACTATTCTGTTTCCATAGATATCTGTTTTTATCTTATTAGCTGTTTCGTAGAGCAGGTTGATTTGCTCAGGGTCTTCTATCTGGGTAAGAATAGCAGCTTCTTCAACAGTTAAGCCTTTCTTATCGGCACCTTTTGCCAGGATATCTCCGATTAACTTGTTGTCGGGTTTCCTTTCTTTATCGAGTAATTGCGCTAAATAATCATTATCTATGAAACATGAACTGTTTTGCATTGAGTCCCCAATAGATTTCTATATTTTGTTGATAGTTGTCGATGTCCATCCGGACAAAACACCTCACTGAAAATTCTGACTGCCGCTGTTCCTTCTTATTTAGAAAAAGAGACCGTCTGTTGACGGTCTCTTTAAAGCAGGAATATTCCTGTTAATGATGTTTATGGGTTGCTTCGTTCACTACTTTTCCTTCTATCCTGTCGCGGTGGAAGTAATTCGTATGAAGAAGCTTGTGAGCTATTTCAGAGCCCGGGGAGCCGAGGAATTTTTCATAGATGGCAGCTACGGCGGGATTTTCATGAGAGAGACGGAGCTCCAATCCTTTGTCTTCCTTATAGAGAGTTTCACCTCTACGTGCCCGGGTTGCCAAACTGCTGCCGAAAGGTTGTCCGCCACCCCCGACACAACCACCGGGGCAAGCCATAACTTCGATAAAATGATAATCAGATTTACCGGTTTCTTTTATCTGCTGCCTGATGATATCCATCAGTTTCCGAGCCTGTCCAAGACTGTGTGCTACTGCAATCTTGACCTTAATACCATCAACATCGACGACAGCTTCTTTGATCCCCTGCATACCCCGGACAGCATGAATATCGTAATCGGGGAGATTCTTTCCGGTAATAAGATAATAAGCTGAGCGTAAAGCGGCTTCCATTACACCACCGGTAGCACCGAAAATAGTAGCGGCACCGGTGTAAATTCCCATCAGGTCATCTGCTTTTTCATCTTTCAGATTCTTGAAATCAAGACCTGCTTCCTTGATCATTCTGGCTATTTCCCGGGTTGTCAGAACGTAATCTACATCCTGAAAACCGGAATCATTCATCTCAGGTCTGCGGGCTTCGAATTTCTTGGCGGTACAGGGCATGATAGAAACCGAAACAATATCTTCGGGAGCTACCTGTTTGTTTTGAGCATAATATGTTTTTACTAATGCCCCGAACATCTGCTGGGGTGATTTACAGGTCGATACATTCTCTGCCAGATCCGAATAATAGGTCTCCATGAACTTGATCCAGCCTGGAGAACATGAGGTTATCAAGGGAAGCGTACCATTCTCTTTGAATCTCTTAACAAATTCAGTTCCCTCTTCCATGATGGTCAGGTCTGCGGTAAAGTTAGTGTCAAAGACCGCATCAAAACCGAGTTTGCGGAAAGCGGAATACATTTTTCCGACGGTTAATGTTCCTTCTTCCATACCGAATTCTTCACCCAGAGTAGCTCTGACAGCAGGAGCTGCCTGAATGACAACATGCTTTTTCGGGTTCAACAATTCCTGCCATACCTGGTCAGTTTCAGTTTTCTCGGTAAGGGCAGCTGTCGGACAATATACGGTACATTGGCCGCAATTAATACAGGTACTGTCAGCCATTCCTTTACTGAAAGGTGTATTGATCCTGACATCGAAACCTCTGTTAACGTGAGTCAGGGCATATACTGTCTGAACCTCATTACAGACTGTGACACAACGGCCACAAGAGATACACTTGTTGGGATCTCTGATAATCGAGACACTGCTCTCATCGATCGGCTCTTTGACTAACAGGGAAGAGATCCCGTCTGTCTTAACACCCATATAATAGGCAAGGTCCTGCAATTCACATTTGTTGTTGGCTATACAGGTAGGGCAGTCAACATCATGATCGGCAAGGATCAGTTCGATCAACATTTTTCTCATCTGACGCAGTTTAATGCTGTTTGTTGTGACTTTCATTCCTTCGTAAACAGGAGTGCAGCAAGCTCTTTTAGGCATTTCCATTCCTTCGATTTCAACGACACAGATACCGCATCCGGCAGTAGGTCTCAAATCCTTATGGTAACACAGAGAAGGTATCTTGATTCCAATCTCAGAGGCTGCTTCCATTATTGTAGCATCTTCTTTTACTTCTGTTTTATTTCCATTGATCCATAGATTTATCATTTTTTCCATTTTTTCTCACCTCTCATTTATTAACCGCTTCATTTCTCTTAAGGTAGATAAGAAAATCTTCCCTGAAATTCTCGATTGCGCTTTTGACAACAAGCAGCAGAGACTGACCTAAGGCACAGAATGATGTTTTGTGCATAGTTTCAGCCAATAAGATCATCTTATCGAGTTCATTCTCATCGGCTAAACCTTTCCTGATTGCTTTGATTGACTTATAAAGCTTCTCATTTCCGTTACTGCAAGGGATACATTTTCCGCAGGATTCATGACGGAAGAAGCGAATTATCGATTCCAGCATATCGGCGATATTAACCGAATCATCCATTACTAAGATAGCTCCGGAACCCAGTACCGCTTTATATTCCGCCAGATTGTGGAAATCCATCTTCACATCGAGCATCTTATTAGGAAGGAAAACACCTGCCGCTCCGCCAACTAAGGCAGCTTTAAAACGGCTTCCTGTTTTCATACCGCCGCCGTATTTATTGATAATTGTTCTTAATGATGTCCCCATCTCAACTTCACATAATCCCGGTACGGAGACATCTCCGAGAATAGTATAAACTTTTGTTCCCGGACACTCAACAGTGCCGATATTCTTGTACCATTCTGCGCCGTTCATGATAATAGCAGGAACATTGGCAATCGTCTCAACATTGTTTACAACCGTTGGATGTTGCAGATAACCTTTTTGTCCAGGGTATGGCGGTTTATTACGAGGGGTACCCCTGTTACCTTCCATAGATTCGATCAGGGCGGTTTCCTCACCGCAGACATAAGCGCCGGCACCGATCTTAAGGGAGATGTCCAGATTGAATCCGGAAGCAAAAATGTCTTTTCCCAGGAGACCATATTCATACGCCTGGTTAATCGCCTGCTGGAGGCGGGCAATACAGAGTTTGTACTCACCCCTGATGTAGATATAGGCATGAGAAGCTCCGACGGCATAAGAGGCGATCATGGTTCCCTCTAACAGTTTATGAGGGTCACCTTCCATGATCAATCTGTCTTTAAAGGTTCCCGGTTCCCCTTCATCAGCATTGATAACGACATATTTATCTTCGTTTTTCAAGGGAGCGGTAAAACTCCATTTGAGACCACAAGGGAAACCTGCACCACCCCTACCTCTGAGGTTAGAACTCTTAACCGTCTGAATAACTTCTTCCGGCTTCATATTCAAAAGGGCTTTTTCCCATGCTTCGTATCCCCCGGTTCCGAGATATTCTTCAATTTCTTCAGGATTGATCAGTCCGGAGTTTTTCAGAACTATTCTTTTATCATATTCTAAAGGGATATTTTTCTTCTCTGTTCTTTGCAGAACGAGTCTTTTTAAGACTCTCCCTTTCACAAAATGCTCTTCGATAAGTTCCGGAATATCATTGAGAGTAACATTACCGTAAACGATGTTTTCCGGATAAATTACGATGCATATTCCTTGTTCGAAAAAACCGAGAGAACCTGTTTCCAGAACATTGATTTCATCGCTTAACTCTCTTTTTTTCAGCTCTCGTCTCAATTCCCGGTATATATCTTTCGCTCCTTTCTCAACAGAACCCTCATCGGTTTCGATGAGTATCAGACTTCGATAATATTTCATTACTTGGCCTCCCGCAGTTTTGTAATTATCTTCTCTACTCGCTCTTCGGTCAAATCTCCGTAAAAATCATCATTGATCATCATCACCGGGGCATTACCACAAAGCCCCAGACAGGCGCAGAGTTCCAAAGTGAATAGACCGTCTTTGGTTGTTTCTCCGGTCTTGATGTTCAAAAGTTCCTTGAGTTTTCTGAGGACATTGACTGAACCTTTCAGGAAACAGGGGGGGGATTCACAAAGTCTGATTATGTTTTGACCTCTTGGTTTCGTGCTGTACATCGTATAGAAAGTCAACACACCGTAGATATGATTAGCGGGTATCTTCAAGTACTCAGCAACATTTTGCACCGCTTCTTCCGAAATATAATGCTGAGGATGATTATCCTGAATATCATGCAGTATATAGATTAGATTATCTTTCGTGGGTAAATATTTCTTGAAAATTTCTTGGTACATACTCTTCTCCCTGATATATTTATTCAATTAAGCTCTTTATCCAAACAATCTTTCTCTTTCTGCCGGCCTGTAACTTCTCTTTTGAAAGTTCTTTGTCAGTCAAACTACTTCCCGGAAGTGAAAATCGACAGTACAGGAAAAGTGGAGTTGCTTGTGAAACTATTATTCAGCTGCAACAACGAAGTCAGAAACGATCTGACCATTTACAATATGTTCAGCAACAATTCTTCTAACCTTTTCCGGTGTCAGATAACCATAAGTAACAGTCGTTTTATCTTTTTCTATGATGTCAGCAACCGGTTCCATCGAAGATAAGCCTTTTTCTCCTGTTTGAGTTACCTGAATGTCCTTTAATGACCTTTTTTCAATTTCTTCTAAAAAGGTTTTCATTACCTCACGGGCTCCCATAGCAATTCCGGATGTTCCCATACCCACTACAACTTTAACACGGAAATCACTACCCCGAAGCTTCATGTCTTGCTGAGCTTTTTCCCGTATTTTGCGTAATTCTTCCAACGATTTCATTTGACTCTCCTTCTCTTGATCTTTTTTATCCTGCTATATATTATTTTATGTCCAAACCAGTGAAGAGCGATATTGTGTCAACTATTTTGTCTGCTCAGTAACCTGCTATCCCCTATTTATCACATAGTTAAGGATTAAGAGAGAAAAGACCACTTAAAGGTTAACGGGTCAAATCAGAGCTATTCTAACCTAAGTCACTCGCTGCAAAAATCCCTATTTGCGAAAGCACTAAATTGCTGCCTCTGTTATAGATCGAAGGTATTCTGTTTGACAGATTTCTTCTTCTCGTCATTATTGGTCTGTCACGTAAAGGGATAAGCAAAAATAAGGCAAAATACTGAGAGCTATAGGAGGTTCTATGAGACAGAGCAAAGGGTATTTTCGTTTCCCTGCAATATTTAAGGATCAGATAGTTTTCGTTTCGGAAGACGATTTATGGAGCGTAAAGACCAGCGGAGGCAAAGCAGTTCGTTTAACTGCTAATGTAGGACAGGCTACCAATCCCTCTATTTCGGATGATGGGAAACTGCTAGCATTCGTCGGGAGTGAGGAGGGGAATCCTGAAGTTTATGTTATGTCTGCCGAAGGAGGAGCCGCCCAAAGACTGACCTATCTGGGTGGTATCTGCCGGGTAATTGGCTGGTATAAGGGGGAGATACTCTTTTTCAGTAACCACGCCCAACCCTTCAGACAGAATTTCATGATCTATTCTCTGCCTCCGGATGGAGGCGAGCCTAAACAGTTAGCTTATGGTTTGGCTACCAGTATAAGCTTCGGAAAAAAGGGGGTTGTCATAGGGCGGAAAGCAACTGATCCGGCAACCTGGAAGAGATACCGGGGAGGTACTGCCGGGGAGTTATGGGTTGATGAAACAGGAAAAGGAAAGTTTCAAAGATTGATAGACCGGGCAGGAAATTATTCGAATCCGATGTGGATAGGAAACAGAATATATTTCATCTCGGATCTCGAAGGGGTATCCAATATCTATTCAGTTAAACCGGACGGATCAGATCTCAAAAAACATACCTCCCACAAAGAGTATTTCGTGCGAAACGCAGCAACTGACGGTAGAAGTATTGTTTATCAGGCTGGTGCCGATATCTATATCTTTGATCCAAAAACCGGCAGAGATCAAATGGTAAAAATAGAATACCATTCTCCTTATATCCAGAGGGAGAGAAAATTTGCTTCTGCCTCTGATTATCTGGAAGATTGTGACCTGCACCCTCAGGGGAAAAGGGTGATTATGCAGTGCCGGGGAAAATTCTTCAACCTGGATAATTGGCAGGGGGGAACCATTCAATGCGGAAAAGCCGATGGTGTGCGTTACCGGTTAACCCGTTGGCTCAATGATGGCCAAAGGGGTATAACAGTTAGTGACGAAGGGGGAGAAGAGCAGCTGGAGATCTATGATCTGGAAAAAAACGAACTGTTAACCCAGCTCAAGCTAAAAGATATCGGAAGATTTATCTATATGGACGTTTCTCCCGAGAAGAACAGGGATGTCATAGTCTTTGCCAACCATCGAAATGAGCTTTACTGGCTTGATTTGAAAAAGAAAAAGCCGGTATTAATTGCCAAGAATCAATGGGGTGATCTTTCTCAGGCAGCCTGGTCGCCGGACGGCAAGTGGATTGCCTATGCCAATAATATCGATAAAACAGCAAGCATTATTATGCTTTACGAACTGGAAAAAGGGAAGAGTTATCCGCTGACCAAGCCGGTTCTTATGGATGGAGAACCTTGCTTCAGCCAGGATGGTAAATATCTCTATCTTGTCTCCTACCGTGTTTTTAATCCTGTCTATGATGTTCTTCATTTTGACCTCAGCTTTACCAAGGGGAGTCTGATCTATGTCATTCCTCTGACCAAGGATGCCAAAACACCCTTTGAACAGGAAACGAAAGGGTTTAAAGAAATAACCGAAGGAGACAGCAAGAAAGCAAAAACCGGGAAAAAAGAGACAGAAACAAGCGTTAAGATCGACTTGACCGGTATTGAAGAAAGGCTTGTAGCTCTGCCATTGCCTGAAGATAATTACTATGCTCTATCGGCTGCGGGAGACCGGGTGTTCTATCTTACCTACCCTGTTTTCGGTGTTCTTGATGATCCTGATTGGATGAATCCTAAACCCAAAGCTGTTTTGAAGTATTTCGACCTGCAAAAACAAAAAGAAGAGACCCTAATTACCGGTATATCGGGATACAGAATAGCAGGCGACGGATCAGCATTAGTTGTAGTTATCGGAAAGAAAGTGAGAATAATCCCTGCTGTTATCGAACCCAATAACCTCTCCAAGGAACAAGGATTCAATAAAGAGACAGGCTGGATTGATCTAAACAGAATAAAGATTTCCGTCGATCCGGTTTCAGAATGGAAACAGATGTTTGTTGAAGCCTGGCGGCTGCAGCGGGACTATTTCTGGGTAGAGAATATGTCCGATATTGATTGGAAAAAGGTCTTTAAAAGATATTATCCGCTGCTGGAAAGAATTGCCACCCGAAGTGAATTTGCCGATTTGATATGGGAGATGCAGGGAGAACTTGGAACTTCCCATGCTTATGAGTTCGGAGGTGATTACAAAAAAAGACCACATTACCAGCTTGGCCTTTTGGGTGCTGATCTTCTGTATGATGAAAAGAATGATTGTTATCTTATCAAGCATATCGTCGAAGGAGATGTTTGGGATCATAAGAATCCACCACCCCTGAAAAGACCGGGATTGAATATCAAACCCGGCATGCAGATCAAAGCTGTCAATGGAATAAAAATGAGCAAGTCTGTTACTCCTGAAAGGGCATTGGTTAATTTTGCCAGCCAGGAGGTACAACTAACGATTGCCGGCAAGGATGGTAAGAATGAACGTCAGGTCACCGTAAAGACTCTCGGTGATGACCGCTATCTCCGTTACCGGGAATGGGTAGAGAATAATAAACAGTATGTCCATAAAAAGAGCAAGGGCAAAGTTGGTTATATTCATATTCCGGATATGATGGGAGAGGGATATGCTGAGTTTCACCGGCATTTTCTGACAGAATATGACTATGAAGGATTGATCATTGATGTCCGCTATAACGGCGGAGGACATGTTTCACAACTACTTCTGGAAAAATTAGCCCGCCGGAGAATTGGGTATAATCTAAGCCGCTGGTATGGGGAACAGCCTTATCCTGAGTATTCCGTAAAGGGACCAATGGTAGCCCTGACCAATGAATTTGCCGGTTCCGACGGTGATATCTTCAGCCATTGCTTCAAGCTCATGAAACTCGGTACTCTCATCGGTAAGAGAACCTGGGGTGGGGTAATCGGAATTAATCCGCGGAACAGATTGGTTGATGGGGGAATTACTACTCAGCCGGAATTCTCATTCTGGTTCAAGGATGTCGGTTGGTCTGTGGAAAACTATGGTACCGATCCTGATATCGAGGTTGATTTTAGGCCTCAGGACTACACCGAAGGTAAAGATCCGCAGTTAGATAAAGCACTGGAAGTTATTAAGAAAGAAATGAAGGAGTTTGTCTATCTTAAACCCGATTTCGGTAACAAACCGAAACTGAAACTCCCCTAATTTAGCCGTATTTACCAGATTATTTTACCCTTATAGTAAAGTGCCGTAGAGAGTTATTTCAAAATTTCTTCCGCTTCAACTGCCCTATAGGGGTAAAAATTTTCTTTGTTTCTAATACCGATCGCTTCTGTCGGACAGAAGGAAATGCAGCGCAGGCAGAACTGACATTTATCAAGGTATTCAGGATACTCCTCCATTTCGATATTATCTACAGGGCAAGCTTTAAAACATAGTCCGCAACGAATACATTTGATATTATCTATACTAAATCTTATCTTTTTTGCCAGATGTGACCAAGCTTTATCTTCCATATTCAACTTGTTCATCAGTTTCGGCAGCACCGGAAGAGCTTTCCATTTGCTGATTCCGTAAACAAGATCATGGACAAAGTATTTAGCCTGCTCTGTTCCTTTCTCAATAACTATACTGTTTTTCTCTTCATTGATCTCTTTGTAATTGAGATTGGTAGGCATGATGATCTCTTTTGCTCCAAGGGGGGAATAGTTTTTATTTAGGAGTAAACGTCGTACCTGACCCCCAACCAGACCGGAAAAACCAGCCATTGTATCTACCATAAAGACCTCGGTACCCTGACCATCAGGGAGGTTGTTAAGAAAATCCCAAACGAGAGGATATGTTGAAAGACAGGCCACAGGGAAGGCTATTCCGATAGTTTTGTCTAAAGAGACTTGTTCCGCTTCCGCATGAAGAATATTGACGATACTGATTTTGATGTTCAGTTTACGAAAGACCTCTTCCATCTTCTTGACGATCAATAGTGTATTGCCGGTTCCGGAAAAGTAATAGATAATTACGTTCTTAATTCTCATAATAAGCCTCCAAAAAAGAAAAAAGAAAAAAATGGTACGCCTGAAGGGATTCGAACCCCAAACCGTCTGATCCGTAGTCAGATGCTCTATCCAATTGAGCTACAGGCGCACATTATCTTCCAGAAATTAATATCGCAGTAGTTTGTCAAGCTGAAACTGAAAAGCCAGGCAATACCCTATTGGGTGGTGGGTGGATATAGAAATAAAAGACTTGGTTTGGTAATTTCATAATAGCGAAGTTAATAGAGATTGGTTGATTCCTGATATCTCATCCTTATAGCCTGCTGTTGAGGAAAAGAGAATAACAGCAGCAGAAGTGATGATTTCCAGGGCATTCTTAACAACTGAAGTTTAGCTTTCGAACTCATAGAGAGGGCTTTTATCACAGGTTATTCACGTTGCTTAGCAGCAGACAATTACGAAAATCTATAATAGCTAACATAAAAAATATTGACATGAATATTGAAAAACACAACGCTGTATCAGAATTCAGTCATTGTAAAATTTCTGATTAGAGATCAGTGCAGTGAAAAGAAACTGTCAGACAATAATCTCTAAGTCAACCGGAGTGAGTTCGATTTGTTAACCCTTTAAAGAGAGAGAGAGAGGTGATTTCTGGTGATTATTGAGATGTTTTTTTCGTTTCTTGCCTTTTTGTTGTATCTGCAACTGGGTTTGTACGTGTTATTCACCAAGCCCGGTTCCAAGATGAACCGTGCTTATTTTTATCTTTGTATGAGTTTAGTGATCTGGTCATTTGGTTATATCTTTATCCATGCTGCTACATCTTTGAGTTCTGTATTATTCTGGGAGAGAGTCTCCTCCTTCGGCTGGGTCTTTTTTCCTGCTCTCTTGGTTAGTTTCTTTTTTGTGCTTAATAAAACGAAGAATCTGCTGTTTAAGTATTTTACTCAACTGGCTTTTTACTTAGCAGGGATCTTGTTTTTCATCCAGTCTTTATTAGGAAATCTGCTGACCAACGAATATTTCTTTTTAGGTGACCGCTGGGTATTTAAACCGGACACCGGGTCAATATGGTATATTTCTTTTATGATATACTTGGTAATGGCTTTGGTAATAAGCTTCTATCTTCTGATCAAATGGAGCCTGACAACGAGGTTAAAGAAGGAGAAGAGACAATCCGGCATTATCATGATAACCTTAACTCTCTACTTTTTGGGGATTCTTATTAACAATTATCTTCTTCCAATATTTAGACCGATAGATTTTCCCGGGTTAATACACATCACCTCCTTTTTCTGGGTTGCCGGTTTTAGTATCGCTATTGTTAAGCATAAGTTTTTAGTCCTTAGTCCTCAAACAGCAGCCAATGAGATCATCTCCAACATGAAAGAACTTCTCTTTTTTCTGAATACCGAGGGAAAGATTATCAGAGTAAATAGTTTTACCAGGCAGCTTTTAGGATTTGAATGGTCTGAACTGAAGAGTAAACCTTTTGAAAGTTTACTCATGGAAAAAGAATCTGTACAAAGTCTTCTGGCAGAAAAAGACGAACTGGAAGATATCAAGCCGCACAAACATTGTCTTCGAACCAAGAAAGGTGAGCTCATTCATTTTAATCTATCATCTGCTGAGGTTAAGGACGATGCAGGAGATGTTTTGGGAACGATTATCGTCGGTTATGATCTCAGGTATGAGAAGATGCTGGAAGAGGCATTAAGGGAGAGTGAACAAAAGTATAAGAAGTTATATGTCATGGTGAGATTAATGTGTGATAATGTACCTGATCTCATTTGGGTAAAAGACCCGGAGAGAAGATACATTTTTGCTAATAAGGCAACTTGTCGGCTTCTGAATGCAGAAGATCCGGAAGAGCCGCTCGGTAAAACGGAAGAATACTTCATTGAACGGGAGAAGGAGAGACACTCCAAAAACCCTAAATGGTTTACTTATTCAGGCACTTCGGAGAAATCAGACAGTATAGTCATGGAGAAGCTCGAATCTATACGATATCTGGAATCGGGATTCATTCGGGGAGATTTTGCCTATTATGATGTATATAAAGCTCCCTTTAGAGATGAAGAAGATAGGTTAATTGGGATAATCGGCTGTGGAAGAAATGTGAGCCGAGAAAAACAGATAGAACAGGAGAGGCAAAAAGCAGAGATTGCCTTGTCCGAAGAAAAGGAATTATTAGCAGTAACCCTGAAGTCTATTGGAGAGGGTGTAATAAGCACAGACAGAGATGGCAGGGTCGTCATGATAAACAGCGAAGCGGAAAAGCTGACCGGCTGGGAAAGAGACGAAATTATTGGGAAAAGAGTAGAAGAGGTTTATAAAATTGTTAAACCTAAGAGCCAGGAAAGTGTTGTGAATCCAGTAGATATTGTATTGAAAAAGGAGAAAACTGTTGTTGAAGAGCATGATCTTGTTCTCATTTCTAAGAGCGGGAAAGAGATTTTGATTTCCCAGACAGGTTCACCGATCTACAGTCAGGAAGGAGAAATTATCGGGGTCGTAATCATCTTCAGCGATATTACCCAAAAACAGTTGTTTGAACAGGAACTTTTGAAGATTCAGAAACTGGAGACAGTCGGGATATTAGCAAGTGGCATTGCTCACGATTTCAACAACATCCTGACAACAGTATTGGGTAACATCTCTTTGGTAACCATTAACCTTGATGAGTCCAACGAACATATTCTCAACAGACTGCAAACTGCTGAAAAAGCCTGCTTCCGAGCCAGGGATTTAATCAAGCAGCTCCTGACTTTTGCCAAGGGAAAAGAACTAATCAAAAACACCATAAGATTGAACCGGATCATTGAGGATTCCGTGCATTTTGCCGTAAAAGGCTCTAATATTCAGTATTTATTTAACATAGCTCAAGACCTGAAGCCGGTTGAGGTTGATGAAAGCCAGATATGTCAGGTACTCAATAATCTGATCATCAATGCCAAACAGGCAATGCCTGACAGCGGAGTTATCATTGTTGATGCCCACAATGTTTTCATAACGGAGAATTCAGGATTGCCCCTTAAGGATGGTGAATATGTCAAAATCCAGGTCAAGGATACCGGTAAAGGGATTGAACAGGAAGAACTTGGCAGAATCTTCGACCTGTTTTATACGACAAAAGAGAAGGGTACCGGTTTGGGTCTGCCGATCAGTTTCAAAATTGTGCAGCGGCACGGCGGTTCATTGATCGTAGATTCTGAGGTAGGAAAGGGGAGTACTTTTACTGTCTATCTGCCTGTTTCGGAGAGGGATCTTAGCGGAGATAGCGGGACAGAGGAAGAAACTAAATTGAAAGTCGAGGGTAGTGTGATCGTTATGGATGATGATTTTGAGATAAGGTCTATCTTACGGAATATGCTCGAGTCGATCGGTTTCTATGTCATTTGTACCCGTGACGGAGAAGAGACTCTCAAGGTCTTAAAGGAATTGAGAAGTGAAAAGAAAAAAATAGCCTTTGTAGTGTTGGATTTGATTGTAAACAGGGGAATGGGAGGAAAAGAGGTGATTGCGAAAATAAGAGAAATTACTCCGGAAATCAAAGCGATTCTTTCCAGCGGTTATTCCAATGATCCGATTCTGGCTGAATACAGAGATCATGGCTTTGACACAGTTATCGAGAAACCTTATACGATAATCAATCTGATCAAGACTATCAAATCATTAGCTCAGAATAACGAACTGAGAGAAAGCAATAGAGAAAATAGTAAATAGTTTTGTGAATAAACATTCTCTATAAGTGGCGTTACAACTTTTAAAACAAAAGAGTAAGATTTTAGCTAAAAAAAGAACATAGGTGTGGTTGCGACCCTTTTTTGGGTGACATAGTCGAGAAGTAAAAAGGTAAGATGTAGCCGTATATCTAAGTATCTGTTGAAGTTAGAATAGATTGTCACCTATGCATTTCTCATAATTAATACTCCAGATGACTTCCGGACAAGGAAGCCCAGTTACACCTCCTTCCAAACCTGATTGCTTAAATCCGAAAATATAGTTGACAGAATCAGAAAGATTATTATTGCTTGGTAAATTATTCGGGCTTATGATAACCTTTGGTAATGAGTTCGAGATTATGGTGAAAGATAGGAAAGACCAGTAGAGAATGAAATCAGGAAGGTGGTTTATGAATACATTAAAAATCAGTGCATTTATCTTTTCTCTGACATTGATCCTTTTGCTGCTAAGTGGTTGTGACGAAGTGACTGCACCGATCGAAGTCGATGCTCCAGCAAATCTCAGTATCGAAAAAATTGCAGAGAACAGGGTCAATTTATCGTGGACATACGCGAGTCAGAGCTCTGAGATCAAATATAACATCAGCCGAATAGTTGGCGAAGGTGAATGGAATGATGATTACGGAGAATCGACAGCAAATAATTTTGTTGATGATATTCCGACAAATTCTTATACGGTTTACAGCTATAGGGTTAAGGCTGTCAGTACCGGTGATGATGAAGATGTATCTTCATTCTTTTCCGAACCAATTGGCTACTTTTCTCCGATTACACTTCCCACCGGACTGGATATAAATCAACTCAGCCAGAATGAGCTGGAGTTGGTCTGGGAAGATAATTCCATCGGAGAGACCGGTTATCGGATTGACCGTAAGATCGGGGATGGGAATTGGGAGACAGGATATCAAAGTCTGCCGGCGAATTCCACCTATTTTCAGGATACTTTCGGAGAGATGTTTGTTGCAATAAACTACCGGGTCTATGCTTATGCCGGAACTTCCACAAGTCCCAAAGCAGAATTGTCATTCGTTTCAGCTTATCCCCAGCCGGAAAACCCCATTGCCACTCAATTATCTCCGACTGAGATTACCTTTAGCTGGGAATATTTGGAAACGGATGCCGAGATTATTGCCGGCTTTGAGATCTACAGGAAATTGGGAACCTCTGACTGGAAACAGATAGCGACAAAGGATAACACAGTCAGAGAGATAATAGATGTCCCTCAATATGATGCCGGAACATTGTCTTACCGGCTGAGAGCCTATAAGGACGATTTTTATTCGTCTTTCTCGGAAGTTGCTGAAGTAGAGTTTAATATTTTCATTCTCGGAGATCTGGTGTTAGGTAACAGAGGAGACAGGTTTATTCTTGATGGAGACCGGGTATTGATTGCCAATAATTATAATGGTGTATTGCTGGTCGATGTCTCTAATCAGTCTAATCCGGTATCGATGGGATCTATAAGCCTGCCGGGGCGTGTCATATCTCTCTACCGTGAAGAGAATCTTCTTCTGGCAGGTAATCATAACGGTAAGATTTTTCTTATTGATCTGACCGAAGAGAGTTCTCCCGCCCTGCTTCATACTTTAGAGACCCTTAATCCGGTGTATGATCTGCTCTTAAAGACTATTAACGGAGTCAAGTATATAGTTGCAGCCAATGGAATAGGAGGTTTGGTAATTGCCTCTTACAATGAACTTGATCCCACAGATCCGAAGGTTATCACCAGGCATAATACCCTCGGTTTGAGTCAGTACTTGGTCTCGGAAGACAATCTGGTCTATCTTGCTGACGGTTACAACGGAGTGATCACCTTCGATATAGCAAATCCGGCAGAGATAACGATCATAAATTCCAACCGGTTCTTAGGGAATTGCGTCTCCTTAAGGAGATTTGGCAATGAGTTATATGTCTCTAACGGTGACATGGGAATGAAGATTATTGCTAAAAACAGCTTACAGCAAACCGTTCATTTTGATACCCAGGGTTATACGGTCGATATCCAGCCTACTTTCAGATATGCTTACATAGCCGATCAAGGTAAAGGGCTGAATATCGTAAATATCGTAGATGAGACGGAGCCGTATTCCCAGGCTCTGATCAAACCATTATCTACTCTTACGGGAGTAAAGATACAGGGGAGTTATGCCTACATCCTCTCCGAAAACCATTTACAGATAATACAGATACTTCCCTGAGCATTTTTTCTTATCAAGATTGGGGAGAATAAAAGCTGAATAGAAATGCAATAATTACGAAGGATTTGGAGGTTATTGATGTTACATATATCTATCATAAAAACTTCTTTTAATAGAGCAGTCATAGATAGTTTTTCCAGAAGATTGAAGGGGGGAGTCCTTGGGGCATTCTTTATTGCTGTCCTGTTAATTACTACTGCTTCTTTGTCGGCACAGCCGGCCACGATCTCTAATGTCTCACTCTATCCCAATCCTTTTTCTCCCGATGGAAACGGAGTAAATGACGAAATCACCATCAGTTTCTATTTGAATGGTTCAGGTGATGTAAACCTGCAGATCGGACCAGAGGGGGACAGCGTAACTGCTCTATTCTCCACAACGATCAGTAATGCTTATCCCGGCTGGAATGTTTATACCTGGGACGGAGTAGGGAATGATAGTCAGGTATTGAATGATGGTGTATATAGTATGAAGCTAATGTTTAGTGATGCTGTTTACTTTTTAGAGAGAGGAATTTATATCAATACTACACCTCCTGATATAAATGTAATCTCGAGTGCTCCGAATCCCTTTTCTCCGAACGGAGATGGCTATCAGGATGTTCACACCACACAGTTCAGAGTGAAGAATGCCAATGTTGTCTATTTAGGCTTGATCAAAGTAGATTTTACAAATACGACGGTTAGTTTTGTGGCAGATATGAACGGTAACACCGGTCCTCATAATATTCCCTATTCAGACGGGATGTATCTTATTTTAAACAGACCGGCTGCCTATAATCATCCCGATTCCATTACTGTTCAGGCTACCGTAGAATATGAACTGACTATAGGCGGTACTAACTCTTATTCTGTCAATATCACAAGAGGCCAAGACCTTTATAAGGTGGGACAGAATAACAACCCTTATTATTGGGTCTCTTCCTCTATAGGTATGCAATTAGATTTTGGTTTCACCGGAGTCGATTATTTAGCAGTTTATGGAATAGAGGGGAACGGAACATTCAATATATATAACAATGACGGAAGTATTTTTTCTCTTAATGATTTGTATCCTGTGTATTACGGCGCTTTTCGAGACAACTATTATGATCTTTCTCAGATAGATACCTCTATTGGCAGGATCTATACCGTGAATGTCGGATCGGCAAGTTGTTCCATACCGGGTTCGGCAATTGAAGACGGAAGATATATCTATCGCATAATGATCACTAATGCCGTCGAACATGCCGCGGTAGAGACCGGAGAACTGCTGGTGAACAGTTTTCCGTTGGTCTTAGATTCCTATAATTCTCCGGAGCGAATATCACCCGAAAACCAGGACGGTCTTTTTGACCAGACGGTAATACATTACAGTGTTTCGGAAGACGCCTTTGTTACGGTGAAGATCCATAATCAATATGATGAAGTGATCAGAGTATTGAGGGTAAATCAGCTTTTATTCGAAGATCAGGGAAGCTTTGTCCTCTGGGATGGCAAAGATGAAGCAGGTGATTTCGTTTCCCCTGGCTCTGAAGAGATATTCATCGTAGAAGTTACAGCACACGACAGGTTTATCCCGGATGATGTGGTAAGTATTCAGAATAACATAATTGTCGATAATGCCCTGCCGGAGGGTGCTTTCTTATATCAACCACAGCCGGATTCCCTTTCTCAAGCCAATGTTCTGATATCAGGGACTTCTGATGAAATGAACAGTGATATCATTCTCTTCAAGAACGGGATCAATCAAGGGGTCGTAGGTCAAACCGGCAACTTCCCCGGGTATTTTGATTTCACCACAAATTTGGATGAAGGATTCAATGAGATCTATGTTAAATTGAGAGACAGTGTTGCCAATTTTGGTTTAGCCTCAAACACAGTCGAACTCTTTCTCGATTCCCAGCCTCCGCAGATAGTGGTTGTCTCTCCGGCAGCGGGAACAATTTTTAATGAAAGCAATATCGAAGTCAGAGCAAGTGTTTCCGACAGCGGCAGCGGAGTTGATTTAGTCAGATTCGGCTTCTCGGTCAATAACAGTCCCTCTCTCAGCTGGTTAACTGCTACGCAATTAACAGGAAATCTATATGGAGCAACTTATACGGTTCCGGCTAATGCAACCGAGCTTGATATTGCCATGTATGTTGAAGCGAAAGATGTTCTGCAAAACACCATTCAAACAACTACCCCCCGCATCTTTCATTTCCGTGAGCCGGAATCAATTGTACCACCGGCTTTTCTAAGCAGTTATCCGGTGTCTGATGCCAAGATCAGAGTTCTGGACGGCGACCGGGTAGAGGTAGTTATCGAGAGCGAAGGGGGCTTGCTCCCCGAACCGGATAGTTCCTACATCATTCTTTATCATCTACCGTCCGGGGAAGGGATTACTCACGGTTTAGGAGGAGAAGTAACCTATCTCTCTGACGGAGATGACTTTTTGATCAGGCTAACATTAACAGAACCGTTGGGGACCAATGGCGAGGATGACGGAGAATACAGGATTTTCTACCGGGCTGAAAATCTGGCGAACCAGCATATCACCGGTGAAGTTTTCTATACCTATGACACCCAAAATCCGGTTGTCAGTAATTATAGAGTTAATTTGAGCCAACAGCTGCTCAGCATAGGGGATATGTTGTATTTCAACGAAGCGATCAACTCCTTACAGGTAGATATCAACGATTCTCTTGCCGGTGTCGATTTTTCACCTAATATGACCAGAATAATACTCTACAACGAAGCGGATGTAACAGTGCCCGGTATCCGGGTTGTTGATGAAAACAGTGTCCGCTGGCTTCTTAATGAGCCTCTGGTCCCCGGTCAGGCTAATGATGGAATGTACAGAATATTCGTCAAGGCAACTGATCTTGCCGGCAATCAGGTAATAGTAAACAAAGAATTCTTGCTCATCGATACTGAAGAACCGCAAATTATTTCCCGATACCCGGCAGTAAATAGTTTTATTAACTCTCTTAACAACAACAGGGTTAATTTCCGGGTTATTGATCTTAACGGTTTCGGTTTGAATAATGAAACGACCCAGATATTTCTTTCAGGTGCGGGGACAGTCTATTCTCCCTCTAATAATGCCTCACTGAGCATTCAAAATGTTTCCGGTGATACCTATGATGTATCCTTGGTGCTTGATTATCCCTTAGCAGCTGACGGCAGTGCCGACAGTGTCTATGACATTACGGCAGATATTTATGATCTTACCGGAGAGATGGTTTCTGCAGATTACAGTTTCACCTATGATACGCAAAAACCGCTTTTTACGCAGCCAATTACGGGAAATGACGCAGGATGGAATACTAATCTGACGGAAGGGATCAATATTAATGAACCGGTCGATCACTTTACCATTAATATCAGTGATAACCTGACAGGGGTAAATTTTGCTTCTCCGAATACTTATCTGAGGCTGCACGATTCTTCCGGGAGCGTGATATCCGGTGTTTTGACTAACGACGGAAGCAGTCTGAGCTGGACATTAAACCAGACCCTTCCTAATGATGGAACAGCCGATGGAGAATATTACATAGCCTTCAGCGGAGTAGATTTTGCTAATAATATCCGGCAGGGGAGTATCAATTTTAATATTGTTAATCCCTTTTCACCAATAGTAATAGACCGTTCACCAGAGGCTAACAGTTTCTTAAATGAATTCAGTCCGCCGGTTATAACGCTCGATTTCGAGGACGAAAGAGGGATTAATACCAACGATTATTCTTTGAACTACCTGAAGCTGACAACCCCGCAAGGTTCAGTTATAGAACATAATAGCGGAGCCGTTCTGAATATCGAAGAGTTTGCTTCTGATATCTACAGTATGTCCCTGACCCTTGATTTTGATCTGACCCTGGAAGGTCAATATACTATTGATTATCGTATAGAGAATATTCAGGGATACATCAATAGCGGTCAGTGGTTCTTTTCCTTTGATAATGTCCCACCGGTCATTTCTGAGATAAAAGCCGGATTAGCTAACGGAACGGAAGTTGTGCTGACTAACGGTACTGTCGTATATCACCCTATCGCCAGTATCAGTGCCCGGGTCGTTGACACGACAGCCGGCTTAGCTTTCCCGGCAGATGATACTTTTATCACCGTCTCCGACCAGAGCGGTCTGCCCGTATCAGGTGAGCTAACTTACAACAGTTCAACTAATATTCTAAAGCTCTCCTTTGACGAAAATCTGCAGGAGATCAATACTACTTATACAGTCCAGATAAGGGCAATTGATAATATCGATAATAGTCAAGAGACGGTAAGAACTTTCCTTCTCAATGCCATAGAGGCAGAAATCGTCGAGATCATTCCGGCAGCCAATTCTCTGATCAATACTCCCGTCAGTTTTGTTTCTGTCAGTGTCAGATATGGAGAAGCTGTAACGCTCAACCTCTTTGAAACCTCCTTGAAACTGGTTACTCCCGAAGGTTACGTTATTCAGCACGGAAACGGTGCCGTTCAAACCATAAGTCAGGATGATGATGTATATGAGATAATGCTTGAACTGAATCAACCCTTATCCCCCGATGGAGATAATGACGGGGAATATACCATGGAACTGAATCTGGTTACCGATCTCTTTGAAGAGGGTCCCTTTGTTTCGAATTTTATCTATGATGTAACCCTTCCCTATTATGAAAACGTCCTGATCAATTCCGGTTCGGTTGCCGGCAGAAGCCGGAAAGAGAGTATCATGCTAACGGCTGAGGCTAATGATAATAACAGAGGTCATAACAATGAGCTGTTAAATCGCTCGGTTCATTCGATTCAAGCAGACTGTTTCGACCTGACTGCCGGAGTAGATTATTCTCCTAACCTGACAAGGATCACTCTGGCTGACGAAGATAACAACATTATTCCCGGGAGCAGGGTTGTTGAGGGTAATACCGTGAAATGGATACTAACCAATCCGATTGAAGATGATCCCGATAATGAGGGGCTTTATTACATCAACATCAAAATCACCGACCTGGCAGGAAACACTCTTACCCGGCAGTTGACTTTCATTCTTGTCTTTGATGTCACTCCACAGCTTGTTGATTATTCTCCGGACTATCTGCCCGGCTATACGAATAGTTTTACCCCTCCCGTTTTTGAAACGGAGTTTACGAGTTATTTCCCCCTGGTGGAACATATTGACTATTCTTATCTAAGAGTACTCCATCCGAATGGTTATCTGATCTCCGATAATAATGGAGGCAGCCTTACTTATTCAGATGAAGAAGGTCTCTATACGATGACTTTTGAACTGGCAGCACCACTCAGCACAAGTGGTGAGGATGATGGAACCTACACTTTATTGATTCGTGCTCAGAATACTGCCGGGGCTGTTTACGAAAATGAATTGGTGATGATCTATGATTCGCAATTCCCCTCATATTACAACCTGAGAGTTAATCATGAAAACAGCTCATCTCTCTACATTACTGATTTTATTACCGTTTATGATGATATATACTCGGTTCAGGCGCAATACAGAGACTATACCTCTGGTATTTACTATGCACCCAATCTAACGAATATCTCGCTATTTGATCCGGACGGCAGTCTCGTTAATGGTCAGTTGTCTTATATCGAGCATGAAGATGGGGTTATTGTAAAATGGACAGTTAATGATGACGCGATAATTCACGCTGACGGTTTTCAGGATGGTATCTACCGGGTTCAGATGAAAATCACCGACAAGGCAGGTAATCAGCTTACTCAAACAAACTATTTAGAGTTGCTCTCGACTATCCCTCCGGTAGCCGTTAGTATTTATTTAGATGCCCTTTACAAAGTTCACCTTCATTGGATTGATCAGGGAACAGAAAGGAATTCCGGCAATTCCGACAGGTCATTTTCTCATTACAAGCTGTATAGAAAGTATAATGAGCAAAACTGGGAGAGAATTGCTTACGTTACTGAGAATACTTATGTAGATAATCTGCTGCTGCAGCCGGATGGTTCATATCAATACAAAATTGTCTCTGTCTATATTGATTCACAGACCGGTTTCTATATTCAAAGTGACGGTATTTTATCCGATCCGGTAGTTCTGAATAGATTTGTTGATGTTACTTTCCAGCTCACTTTAGCTGATGGCAGTCTGCCTTCGGATATTGAACTGCATCTGATAAGTAATGACGGAGTCTATAATCAGGAGTTTTCCAGGATCTCGGGAACGGACGGGCTTGTTCAGATAGATGATGTTTTTTCTGAGATATATATACTGACGTTGCTGAAAGCCGGATATAACACAGTCATCGATACGATCAACATCGATAATGCCCATGATTTCTTTTCTTATGAACTGATCACTGACAACTCGTTATTGACTTGGAATTCCGATGAAACAAAACTCTACCAGAACTATCCAAATCCCTTCAATCCCACGACCGAAATTAGATTTGCCCTGCAGGAAAACTCAGTAGTAACCTTAACGGTTTACAATGTTAAAGGACAGGTGGTAAAAACATTGATCGAGAATCTTTATCTGGGACAGGGCATTCATAGAGTGAACTGGAACGGCGAGAATCAATTTCAGGAAAAAGCCGGGTCAGGGATGTATTTCTATAAATTAGTTGCCGATTCTCCCTCAGGGAGTCATGTTGAAAAGAGAAAAATGCTGCTGATCAAATAGAAATTTTATCTGAAATGAAGGGGTAAGTAACAGAGATTAAAACGGTATAGGAAGAGAGTTAACTTAATAAGCAATAATATGGCAGCAAGACTTAAGTTTGTTGTTATCTTCATTCAGATTATATTATGGGAGGACGTTAGTAACAAACAGAGCTTTTCTTGCTCCTTAACTTACTAAACGGCGATTTAAACAGGAAGTGCCTTATGACAATAGATGTTCTGCTCTCATTTTTTGCCTTCTTTCTCTATCTTCAGCTGGGATTGCAAATTGTCTTCAATCAGCCCTCTACGAAAGTAAACCGGACATTTTTTTATCTCTGCCTGAGCCTCGCTATTTGGTCATTCGGATTCATGTTTATTCATCTCTCTACTACCCCTGTAGATGTCAAATTCTGGGAAAGAGTCTCTTCCTTCGGGTGGATATTTTTCCCCGCCTTGTTGGTCTCTTTTTTCTTTGTTCTCAAAAAAAGTCAGAATATCCTTTTTAAATCCTTTTCACAGCTTATTTTCTATCTGGCAGCGGCGATCTTCTTCATTCAATCGCTTCTTGGCAATCTGATGACTAATAACTATATCTTTATTGATGACCGCTGGATGTTCATCCCGAATGTAGAATCCGGTTGGTATATTGCTTTCATGGCTTATCTTGTTCTTTCTCTGCTGTTAAGCTTCTATCTGCTGATCCACTGGAGTCTCTCTACCCGGAACAGAAAAGAGAAGAAACAATCTAAAATCATAATGATCACTCTGACTCTCTATTTTGCCGGTATTCTGATGACTAACTATATCCTGCCTATCTTCAGACCGGTAGATTTTCCCGGTTTGATCCACTTAACCTCATTCTTTTGGGCTGCCGGGTTTGGTTTTGCCATCGTGAGATATAAGTTCCTGGTCATCAGTCCCCAGACGGCTGCTAATGAAATTATCGCCAATATGAAAGAGCTTCTCTTTTTCTTAGACACCGAAGGAAAAATATTACGGGTGAACCAATTCACTCAGGATGTTCTCGGTTTTGAGTGGCGTGATATTATTGATAAGCCTTTCGAGAGTCTCTTGATTGGGAAAGAAACGGCCCAGGAATTGTTAACTGAACAAAATGAACTCGAGGAGATAAAGCCTCACGATTACTATCTGCGGAAAAAAAGCGGGGAAGTGATCCCCTTTAACCTCTCTTCAGCAAGTATCAAGGATGAAGCCGGAATGCCCCTGGGAACAATTGTCGTCGGTTATGATGTCAGGTATGAAAAGATGCTGGAAGAGGCTTTGATCGAAAGTGAACACAAATACAGGAAACTCTATTCGATGGTCAGATTGATGTGCGATAATGTGCCGGATATGATCTGGGCTAAGGATCTGGAAAGGAGATTTGTTTTTGCTAATGAAGCTACCTGTAAAAATCTCTTGTTTGCTGCTGATTCGGAAGAACCTATCGGAAAGACTGCTGAATATTTCTTTAACCGGGAAAAAGAGGGTAACCGGAAACAAAAAGAGTGGTTTACCTTTGCCGAAGGGGAGAAGAATTCCGACATGAGTACCTTGGAGGAGAGAAAAGCGAGCCGTTATGTGCAATCCGGATTTATCCGGGGCAGATTTACATATTACGATGTTAACAAAGCTCCTTTTCTCGATGAGAGCGGCAAACTCATCGGCTTAGTGGGTTGCGGTAGAGATGTTACCCAGGAAAAGCAGATAGAGGTTAGACGACAGCAGGCAGAGACTGCCTTAGCAAAAGAGAAGGAACTATTGTCGGTAACTCTCAGGTCCATCGGAGATGGAGTGATCAGTACCGATACCGAGGGAAGGATAATCCAAATTAACAAGGTTGCTGAACAACTTACCGGATGGAGCCGTAATGATGCCATCGGGGAGAGGATAGACCGCGTGTTCAGATTGTTAGATTCCCAGACGAAAGAGGTCTTGGAAAACCCGGTTGATCTCATCCTCCGATTAGGAAAGATCACTAGTTTTGAATATAGTCCGATCCTGGTGACAAAATCAGGGAAAGAGATGTATATTTCTAATAGCGGAGCACCCATATACAATCAATATAGTGAAGTTATCGGAGTCGTGATCGTCTTCAATGATATAACAAGCAAGCAGTTGATGGAATTAGAGTTAATGAAGATCCAGAAACTGGAGACTGTCGGGATTCTGGCAGGGGGAATAGCCCATGATTTTAACAATATACTAACAGCCATTGTTGGAAACATCTCATTGGTTATCAGGAAGTTGAAGGACGAACACCCTAATCTCAAGAACAGGCTGTTCACAGCGGAAAAAGCCTGTTTCAGAGCCAGGGATCTGACAAGGCAGCTTCTGACTTTCGCCAAGGGTGGTGAGTTAGTCAAGAAGACCATCAAACTGAACACCATTATCGAAGACAATGCCATATTTACCCTCAAAGGTTCAGAAGTGACTTATCTCCTGAATATTTCTCCTCAGCTTAAAGCGGTCGATGTTGATGAGAGCCAGATCTCTCAGGTTATTAACAATCTGGTGATCAATGCCAAACAGGCAATGCCGGAAGGGGGGGTGTTAAGAATAACGGCTGCAAATTGTATGATTGATGAGCAGTCAGGTCTGCCGCTGGCAAAAGGGGAATTCGTCAGGATCGAGTTTGCTGATGAGGGGAAGGGGATCCCTCCCGAGATTATCGGGCAGATCTTTGATCCTTTCTTCACGACCAAAAAAGAGGGGAGTGGTTTAGGCTTGGCAATTAGTTTCAAAATAGTTACCCGCCACGAAGGGCATATTCAAGTTCAATCGACGCCGGATAAAGGTTCTGTCTTTACCCTTTATCTTCCGGTCTCCAGAAATATTTTCATTCCTGAAGAGGAGTTGGAAGATGATCAAGCATTCAGCGGGGAAGGAACAGTCATTATCATGGATGATGAAAGTGAGATCAGAGCTACTCTCTCTAATATGCTGGAAGCCTTAGGATACGAGGTGATCAGTACAAAAAACGGGGAAGAAACAATCAGAGAGTTGAGAAAGGCAGTTTCAGAAAGGAAGAAAGTTACCTTCGTGATTCTTGATCTGATCATTGTTGGCGGTATGGGAGGGAAGGAGACGGTTATCAATCTCAGAGAGATAAACCCGGATATTAAAGTCTTCGTTTCCAGTGGTTATTCCAGTGACAAGGTTGTTTCTAATTACACAAAATACGGGTTTGACAGCATAATTGAAAAGCCTTATACAATAAATAAACTGATCAAAGCGATTAGGGAGTTACCTAACAGGGAGAATGAATAAAAATTAGCTATTGCCGGTTGCGTTCCTTGCCAATATAGAGCCTGTACCTGATATACATCCCCCGCTGGATACATGGTAAAAAGCAGGGAGAAACAATCGAATAAGCTTTTTGATTATCTTCTATTAACTCTTCATCACTCTCAATGATATTATATATTTATGTTCAATAGTCACATTATTCATTACTCTGCTCTCTTCAATAACGGTTAGCTGCAGAAACCTTGGAGTTACGTCATGAAAAATGAACTTTCCCTTTACAAAGCAAAAAAAAACCCACACTGAAGTGTGGGTTTTAAGATAAACAGGTAATACTGATTATTATTAATCGTCAGCAGGATCTGTAGTAGCGGCAATAGTCATGGCACCAGTGCCTGTTACGGCAATCTGTCTTCCATGTTCATGAGTAGTGTTCCAGCCGCGAATAGTAATCAGATCAGCAGCGGTTGTTCCGATTATGGTGTAACTGGCATTCTCGTTTGTTGCCATATTAGCCGGAATGGTAAACCCTACAAAGGTATCACCGGCACTTCCACCCATGCTTGCAGGGCGAAGACGGTATTGATAAGCCATTGCACCAATGTTATTCAGGTCAGCAATGATAGCATCAAGATTGCTCTGTACTGCCTGAGCTCTAAACATTGTAATACCAACTGCGATTGCTATACCGACAAGTATTACACTCAAAACGATCAATAGAATTTGTTGTTGTCCCATAATATCCTCCAATATTTTGTTTGGTTAGCTCTTACAAATGCAATATGCGTGCCAAAGGTTTTAGGGTTAAGATAACTTGTTGACAGATAATGAGATAAATAAACCATATGATTATCAGAATAAGCGACCGGGGAGGCTGAAACTCCTTTAGAATAGGGTTCCGTGGTAGAATGACCCCTAACTGGCTGTTATGACATAAATATATTACACACAGGAAAGTGGTGTCATAATAACAAGACAGTGGGGAAAATAGTTATCAGCCCTCTCATAGTAGAACCGGCAAGAAACGATTGTTATGGTAAGGTCTATAATCTAAGAAGAGGATGCAAAACGTCTGAGCAAAGCGAAGATTTTTAAACGACCAGGGTAAGTAACCGGGCATAAAAGGAAAGAAATTGAGGTGGTGTTTTTCTAAGCTGACAACGCCTCTGAACTCTCTATGTAGGGTAGGATCTCAGAGCCAGACAGCTCTGTTAGATAAGACTTTCAGACAGTTCAGGATTATCTTTAAGAGTTTCTTTAGTCATTCATTGCCTAAGAAAAGGGAGGCTCTTATTATTTCCTCGAGTTGAGTAATAAAGAGAAATCACACAAATCAACCAACTTTAGGGCAGCAGTTTGGGTTCCAGTTCAGGCTGCCGCTGCCGCTGCTTTTCGATCTCTTCAGCTACATCACGCTGGAGAGTTCTCCTTTCATGGATGGGAGGCAGTATAGTAGCCTTGAGTATGATTATCAACTCTTTATTCTGTATTTCGTGGCGGTCATATCCGGTAAGATATCTGATCCCAAAGAACCACCAGGGCAAATCCTTAAGAAGGGGAATGCCTCTTCTAAGATTTCGGGTCTGGGCAGTTGTTAAGCCTCCGATAATAGTCTCTTCACCGCTGTATAATGTCTTAAAACTCTCAACTTCAGCGGTAGTTTTGGAATAGCCTGTTGGGCTGGGGGCAGCAGTACTTCTTTCTACCCTGATACTCAATTTTATCGCTTTGTTCCGTTCTTCATCAAGAATAATGTGTGGTGTTACTCTGACGATAGTACCAGACTGAACTTGAACTTCCCTGGCTTGTTCGACTTCAACCCCTGTGCTGGTAATTCCGGCGAGAAGGATGGTATAATCGATACCGTCCTGAACGGTACCCATTTCCCCGGAGGAGACAGTAACCTGAGGGGTAGAAATGACGTGTCCCTTATCGGAAGCTGCCAGCGCTCTGAAGAGAGATCTGACATCTACTCTGGAGGTGCCGGCATCGAAACTATGGGTTCCTGTATCAATTGTTACGATGCTTTCTGCTAATTGGGCAGCTCCGGAGACATTAGCGGAGATATTAACGCTGCCACCCACGAAAGTACTCCAATCGATTCCCAGTTCGCGAACTACATTGAAATCTGCTTCAAAGAAGGTTGCTTCAATCAGGATATCATCGATAAACTCAATCTCTTCTTCCGGTTCGAGATCAGTCTTTTTATTGATCACAAAAGCATTAGGTCTTTCGGTCAGGAGAAGATCATTATATTGAAGTATGCTCTTGAAAGCCGCTCTCCAATGGATACTGTCCAGATTCATCCCGATTGGATCAGAAAATTCCGAGAGATCAAGGAGTGTCTTATTCTCATATTGCAGATAGTAATCAGCAAAAATCTTTACGGCGTCAGGGAAGCGGACATTTTCTGAAAGACTTATCAGATCTGCTTCACCGGAACGAGAAGAGAACAAGTTAACAGAAGTTAAAGAGATAATAAGGGTGGTCACTAATATATAGAACTTAATGGTTTTCATAATCTGTAACTCCTTCGGTTAAGCGCTGCGGGTATAATGAGTCATTATCTCTTACTGTGAGATTACTGCTGTTCGAAGACTTTAATCTTGCTAAGCCTGAAGATAATGTTATAGATATCTCCGGTTCGGAAATAATAGTGTGATTTGTCATTTTCATTTCATTCTCTAAGGTAGAAGGTTAAAAAGCTTCGATTTTCAGCCGGATATCTTCGGATATTCCTGTCGGATTGATACGGAAAATAGCTTCCTGGTTCTCCCAGTCGAGTCTTTGCAGGGTTCCATATCTGATCTTATCACCTTCATACAACACCTCTATGTTACCGGTTCTCCGGTTTCTAATGAACAGACGCTGTGGTGTCATCCCGACAACGATAATCTCAGAAATATCGAGCAGTTCTCTGAATTCTTCCGTATCAAAGTGCATCGGATCATGGATGCGGGGATAGAATATGTTGTAAACCAGTCTTCTTTCCCGCAAGTCTTTCAGGGCAATGTTGTGATATGGAACTCCTGTGGAGGTGTAATACGCTTGGAACTCGATGTTAAAATTAACTTTACCCTGTTCTTCCGGCCGCAAAGTACCTAAATTGATTGTTTCGATGGTTAAGAAAAGAGGCTGTCTTTCCAGTTGGTCTATGAGAACATAGAGCAGATTGATATAAGCTTGTCCGGTAATAGAATAACGAATAAAATTCACATCCGGATCATTTTCCACAATGCCGGAGTTGACCAGTCTGAAATTGAAATGGAAATTGTTGCGATATTTGTGAAAAATATCAAAGATATAGGATAGCGTAATCGTTGAATTATTTAGATTAGGCATTACTTTATCGGTCAAAAAAAGTTCTTCCCGTAGTTTTTCCAGTTCATTTCTCAAAGAAGGTTCGGTCGCCAATTCGGCTTGCAGCATTCTTAACTCAGTTTGAAGTTTCGTTCTACTGACCAACAGTTCTTCATTCTCTCTTACCAGATTTCCACGAAAAAGATAAGATACTATAATCGTCAAAATAAGAAGGATAATAAGAGCAATAAGATTACGGGTTTTGTAATCAAGTCCCTTTTTATACAATAGAGTTAACTTATATTCTCTCATCCTTCTATCAATCCTTTGATACTTCGTCAGGGGTTTCAATGAATGTTGTATCCGCAATGACAAACCCATCTAACAGGTTCGGAATCTCTTCAATTGTGTGATTGTAATATCTATTAAAACTTTTGTTGGTAATCCGTGATTCCCGCAGATAATTCAAGCGTTTTGTCTCTAAAGGATCAGGCATACCAAAGACTATCTCATAATCCCAGACGGTATGGTCCCGGACAATATCTTTGTTGATATGTTGGATAGCAGCGTCTGGGAATAATCTGGAAAGAGCAATAATATGAAGACGGTTAGTCGCCCTTCCGGTTAATTTGATGCCTTTTTGATCATTTGTCAAAGAGATCAGCCAATTAATCCGGTTCCGGCTGAAATTGTCAGAAATCTTTTCCATGATAAAATGCCACTGATTTCTTTCTCCGATCAGCAGCTGAGAACGGGCAATATTCTGTTTTATGGTGCTGATCTCCTGTCTGATAACATTGAGGGAATCAACCTGGGCACGACTTACCTCTATCTGCGATTGGGTGCTCTCTTTTTCTAAAATAATCCGCCTGTTTTCGGTCTGTAAGTGTAAGAGTGTGTTTATACTGATAAGGGCTGCAAACAGAGTCAATCCGAGAAAAGTGAAACCTACTGCATTGATAGAGAAGAAATTCTGCTGTTCCCTCAGCTGCTTTGGAAGGAAATTAGCACGGAGCAATCCCTGTTTTTTGGGAAGGGCTGCAAGAACCGCCAGCATGATCGGGATAATATATTCTGCTAAAGTTGTTTCATCATACCTGTCCGAATAGTCGATCAAATCCATCAGTGTGAGGGGTAACAGATATTCGACTCTGGCTTCCGGCTGCCTCTCTTTTATGTAATCAAGCATGGAGTTGTTCACTCCGTTGCCGGCAATGAAATAATTATCAATATTTGCCAGTTCGAGATGGGAGCTCTCTAATTTCAAGCGGGAAAAAAGAGTCTTAACCGTATCTTTGGAGTTTGCCCCTTCATTGATAATGGGAAGTTCTGCTAACAGATCATACCCTTTGACCAGGGTAACTCTACTGGAATCGACACCAATGTAAAGGATTGCCGTAATGGCGTCTGCTCTTAGAGAATAATTAAAACGTAAAGCATTGATCAAGGCAAATTCATTGGTCTGGATGTAAGAATAATGATACCTTTTCTTAGCTACAGTGCGGTTGAGATTTATCAGCTTTTCCAGTAACTCCATTTTACCTTCATGGCTGACACCAACATAGGTATCGTCAATCCGCTTGATATAAGCAAAAGACATTACAGCCGGTGATGCTTCATCGAAAAACTGTTTTTTCAACTCTGAATATATCTTCTTTTTTCCCGGTTTCCCCGGTATTTCCATTTCTCTGTACGCTACATTGGAAATATCAAGATTGAGAGAAAGCTTACCATCAGCAAAATTCATCTCCCGGGCAGCTGTTTCAATAGTGTTCTCTTCTTTTCTCTCCTCTTGCTGGTCAATCTCTTCCGGAAGAAATGGGTCTTTAGGGGGTGCCGGCTGCTCCGGAGCAGGAGAGGGGGTTTCAGTATCACCATTGGATTCGAAATCAAAATCAAAGTCCATTCCGCTCATGGAATCATCGAATTCCTCTTCAGTCGATAGCGGTGTCTTAACTTCCGGAACTACTACAGAGCGGAGATCGAGAATCCGGACAAACTCTTTGTCCGCTTGTAAGTTGGCGATTTTTATTATTGAGGCATCCTGCATCAATCCGAAAGATTTCAATTCTTTTGCCACTTTAATCCCTTAACCCATTTTGTTTTGGTAGTATTGTATCAAATCTACCATTCGCTTCTTATTGTTAGCAAAGCCAATTGCCATTTTCTTGCTGATTTGTTTGTGCATATAGAGACGAAGCAGATCCTGTTCCATCGTGTACATTCCGTGATCCTTCCCTTCCGTTACCATCTGATAGATCTCTCCGATATTGTTGTTGATGATTGCGGCAGCAACATTGGGAGTAACGTTCAGTATCTCTTTCGCTAATACCCTCTTGCCATCAACCGAAGGTACAAGTTTTTGAGAAATAACGACACTGAGCACGTCGGCTAATCTCATCCGGACACGATGCTGCTCTTCAACCGGGCATTCGGCAACAATGCGGTGAACACTCTCGGAAGCTGAACCGGTATGAAGAGTCGAAAATACCTTGTGCCCGCTATCAGTTATCTCCAGGGCGGTCATGATCGTATCGGGATCTCTCATCTCACCGATCACAATAATGTCAGGGTCCTGACGCAGAGACTCGATAGTCCCGTCTTTGAATGAAAGGGTATCACGCCCAACTTCCCGGTGTCTTACGATGCATTTACGAGACTCGTGAAAATACTCGATAGGACTGCCGATGATCGTGATGTGCCCTTCATTACGTTTATTATTCATATTGATTATGGCGTCGAGAGTCGTGCTTTTTCCCGACCCGGTGATCCCGGTAATCAAAATCAATCCTTTCTTTTCGAAATCAAGATCAAATTTCCTCAGAATTGGGGGGGGGAACCCCATAGATTCCAGACTTATCGGTGTAGGATTGATCCTGCGGAAATTAACAGCCAGAAAATCAAGATCCATATAGGCGTCTGCCCGGAAACGGTTCAGTACTCCATCTAACTCGAACTGGTAAGAAAAATCGGCGTTTTGAGAGAGCAGGATAGAATCGATCTTTTTCTCCGATAAGATTGAACAGATCAGGGCAGCAGCATTATCTTTATCGATTTCAGGGAAATCAAGACTCGGGAATTTCCGGCTGAAGATCCTCATCCAGATTTTATTATTAGAGCCCATTCCGCCAAAATCGAGGTCGGATGCTTCTAACTCAATCATTCTGGTGAGAAATGACTCTACAGCTTTTTGTCCTTCCAGCCTGTAGTCATTGTTTTCACTGATTATCCGGTTAATTTCGGATACTCTGTCCACTCCCTGGATATAATAAGGAATCTCTTTTAGTTTTGAGGAAAATGAATAACTCATCTAATAGTTCCCCGAAAACAAATCCTCTGTTCTTGTCATTGCCTGTCCCAAGTTCTGTTATTCTATAAACCCATTAGTTATTTACCGCTTTTATATCGCCAAGTCGATTATATTGTCAAGAATAAAATGCCTAATCAATAGCAATAAGGCAAATATTATTCTCCGAATATCGTTGTTCAGGGGTGAACTGTTTAAGCGGCAAAAACGGGAAAAGTAGCGACAAGCCGCGTCCTGACAGCTTAGATATCTGTTCTCAAACAGTTCATGAATAATATTGAGATTAAAATTATGAAGCATTAAGACAGGTTGAATCTTTTTAGATTACTCCTGCTTAGATTGATGATTCAGCAGAGAGAGAAGGAAAAAGATACTTGTCGAATCTGTTCATAAACAAATCAAGCTATAGCTGCTCTTTTTTTTTCACTGCTATAGAAAACAGGCGATTTTTCTCAGGTTATTATAGACTTAATTGTTAGGTTAGCAGAGAAGAATTGCACAGTCGGGCCGAGTCTGCTGTGCCGATACTCTCTGATGACCTTGAGATACAATTGGGCATCATGATATTATAGCACAGTTTGATGCTTGAGACTGTTTTTTAACGAGTTGTGTTCTTACTATGTGGAAAGGATTATGCTGAGTGATTATGATAAGAGGGCTCACTTCCTCAGAAAAAGCTAAAGGAAGAAGTAACAAGAGGGAGGGGTGATTCGTGACACGCCCATACAAGTATTCTATCAATGATAATCAGTTGTAATTACCAAGTCTCGGGGCTATATCTCCTCTTGAAAGGATAAAACCAGAGCCGGATGCTCCAGGTGCGAAGATCAAAGAGAAGACAATAGTAAGATTTTTGTTGACTAAGTGTTTGGAGACTAAAAGATGAATTAAAAGATATATCACTAAAAGCAGGATGTTTTTCTAAGACTGATTCAGCTAAAAAACTTTTAAGGTGAGAGTATGTTAAAAGAATTTCGCTACAAAGGTACGCGAATTGACAGCGGTGCCAGATTGAGAGGTGTCTGTGCTGCAAACAGTTTATTAGAAGCCCGAAAAAAGATATACGAGCTGGCTAATGCCAATAACTTTCATGTTGATTCCATCGAAAAGAAGAGAATGTATATCTACAAGGGTATCTCTGCTACAGGAAATAAAGTTAACGGAGAACAGGAAGCTTTTTCTAAAGAGGAATTGGTCAGGGTGTTAGAGAGTCTCAACATGACGAATATCAAAGTTGAGCCTATGCTGCTTGATTTCCGTTTTGCTCCCCCCTTCGCTGATATCGTGATGTTCATTTCTCTCTCCTCAGACATGCTAAAAGAGAACATGCGGTTTGATGAGATTCTGAAGATTCTGGGGATGGACATGCAGAACAAGACACTGAAAAGGACGATAAGGTATATCTCCCGTGATTTGAAGCAGGGCCAGGATGCTACGGTTGTCTTTATGAAATACGCAGACATTTTCGGAAAATTTACCTCTTATATGCTCGGTTTAGCTTCAAAATCTGGTAATATGTCCGAGATTTATGATAACACAGCCAAATATCTCGAGCGTCAGCAGGAATTTAAGAAGAATCTTCGCCAGGTATTGGTGATGCCGATGGTTACTCTAATTGCTATTGCGGTAGCTGTCGGTTACTATATCGGGGTGCTTTTCCCGGAGATAACCGAGATGTTTATTCAGTTTAACATAGAACTACCTCCGATGACAGCTGCAACACTTCAGGTAAGTTACTTTTTGCAGGACAACTGGTGGTGGTTGTTGTTGTTATTCTTCACCCCGATCATTCTGGTAGTCTATTGGTTCAGCACTCCTAACGGAAAATTAGCCAGAGACAGATTGATCTATAAGATTCCCATGGTAGGTCCACTGCTTCACAAAATGAGTATCGAGATCTTTTTCCGGGTTTTTGCTACTGTTTATACAGGTTCCGGTAATAACATGGAGGTTATCCAGTTATCGGCGGAAGCCTGTGGCAATGAGTATATGGAGAAGCAGGTTAAGGATGTAACTATAACCAGAATGCTCAAAGATGGAGCCGGATTGATAGAATCACTCGCTCAGTCGGGAGTATTTACCGAGACAGTGATTTCCCGTCTGAATGCCGGATCTGCAACCGGATCGGTGAAGCGTTCCGCTGAGCAGATAGCCACCTATTATGAGAAGGAGACCGGATACAAATTCAAAGCGATACTCAGCTCAATTGATATCTTCACGGCAATGATAATCATGCTTGTCATGACCTTTTTGATAGTTGTTTCTTCCGAAACCGCTTTCATTAGACCACCGACACCGGGAGGATAAAGATCGGAGGTCTTAGAGTACGGTGGAAGATTCCGGTATCACAGTTAGCCTATTGCTAATATAATGATCCGGGGTTTTGATAGTTGAAAAAATGAGAAGAAATAATCGTTTTGAAAAGTATCAGCTCTGAGTCAGGAAGAAGAAGATATTTCACCTCTCTATAAGGAGTTATTAAAGGATATTAAGATATGAATGATAATCATTTGGTAGCCAAGCTTTTAAGATTGAAAAATATCATCAATGATGATATTCATAATGCGATAATCAGCCGGACAAATACTCTGGGCAGCAAAGCCAAAGTTGACCGGATTCTGATCGAGGAATATCATATCGACCGTGACGCGGTCTATACAGAGATAGCTAAGATCTATGCCATTCCAAAAATTATTATCAACCTCGAAGATTTAAATGACTCGGATGTCTCGGAGGTAAAGGACATGATCAACAGCCTCCCCAAAGAGATCAAAGAAGAGGTATTTAACAAAAGGATCATTCCCTATAAGATTCAGAAGAAAAAGAATGAGGCGTTGATTATTCTCTCGTCCGTACCGACTGATAATTTCCCCAAAACTCTGGCTGCCGTACTTAAATATAAGCGATATGAGATATTTTACTGCCCCTATGAAAAAATTGATAAGCTGATCCGGTTTATTGCCAGAACAGAAGAAGACGATTATCTGAAAAAAATCCTCGATGAATCGGAAGTACAGATCGATCTTGCCGATCAAACAGTCCAGGAAGAAGAGCAGGAAGAGCTGATTGAGCAGGAGATCAATAAGGGGGTATTGGTCTATCTGTTTGAAGCAGCTCTCATCGAAGGGGTAAAGTCCGGCGTGAGTGATATTCATATCATTCCCTACGATAATACTTCCGTTGATATCAGATACAGACAAGACGGAAAACTGCATCTCTGGAAAAGAAAGGAGAATGTCAATCCCCAGGCTTTTCTTTCAGTTGTTAAAGACCGTTCCAATAATGTTGACCGTTTTAAGATTGATGAAGCTCAGGACGGTTTTATCCAGAGAGAGATAGAGGGTCATACTATCCGTTTCCGGGTATCGATCCTGCCGATAGTTGCCAAAGAGCATAGCAAACACTTCGAAAGTATAGTTATTAGGATTTTGGATGACCGTAATGTTATCGATAATATCGATGAATTGGGGTTTCTCCCGAAAGCAAGAGAGGATTTTGAAGATGCCGTGACCAGACCTCAGGGTTTGATTATTGTAACAGGTCCGACCGGAAGCGGTAAAAGTACTACTCTGTTAGCAGCTCTCTACCATGTGATAACTCCCGAAAAGAATATTCTGACGGTTGAAGATCCGGTCGAATATGTGATAAAAGGTGCCAGACAGCTTAAGATCAGCGGGAAGATGGACTTTGGTCAGGCTATCAGAGCAATACTGAGACACGATCCCGATATTGTTATGGTGGGTGAGATGCGAGATAAGGAGACTGCCGAAACAGCAATTAAGTTAGCCAATACCGGTCACTTAACCTTTTCCACTCTCCATACGAACGACGCCCCAAGTGCGGTTTCCCGTCTCTATAAGATGGAGATCGAGACCTTTCTCTTAGCTTATGCAATTAACATCATCGTTGCTCAGCGGTTGGTCAGGAAGCTTTGTGACAATTGCAAAAGACCTGTATCAAAGGATAAATATGAGTATCTGATGCGGAACGGAATAACCGAAGAAGAGCTCAATTCAGGAAAGATCTATGAAGCAGTCGGGTGTGATAAATGCCGGGCTACCGGTTTCAAAGGTCGTAAAGCAATACATGAAGTGCTGCTTTTCAGTAAAGAAGTTCGACATGCTATAGTCAACTCCAAAACTGATATTAATGAAGATCTGATCAGAGAAATTGCCAAAGGGCAGGGTATGCTCTCTTTGAGAGAAGCCGGTGTGGAACTGGTACGATTAGGTTTCACGACGATTGAAGAGGTTATTTATACAACCACGATCGCTTGATGTATTAGTGTAATAATTATGATATTTACCCGCAAGTAATGAGAATAGAGGTAGAAATGAGATCGAGAATTTTGATCATTGAGGATGAACAGGAAACAAGGGATCTTTTCAGGAGTTTTCTTGAGGATGATGGCTATGAAATTGATGAAGCAGAGAATGGAACGGAAGCGTTTAATCTTGTCACTGAGAATATCTATGATCTTTACATAACGGATATTGTTATGCCGGAGATGAACGGTATTGAGTTTTTGAAGGTACTTAAAACCCTTGACCCTGATGCGGTAGTGATCGTTGTGACCGGTTACAAAAGCGAAGAATTCGAAAAAGAGGCGAAGAAACACGGAGCTTTCTGTTTGATGAACAAGCCGGTCAGATTAGAAGAATTCCGTAAAGTAGTAGAACAGGGTTTGCTGGAAAGGACGAAACTGCACGATTCAAGTATCTCAGAAAAACTATTGAGAATGAAGGCGAAGCTAAACACGAACAGAGAATTAAAAGAGAGAGTATATAATAAGTTCAAAAGCTTTTTACTCGGGCTGGAACAGATTGAACCTAATTATGTTGAGTTTGGAGGACCCGGGTCCGATAACAAGATCTGGGGAAAGTTCTGCTCATCACTGAAACCACTCCCCTTTGAGGATACTTTCTCACAGGAAGAGATCAACATGATGGTTTTGAGTGTTATCAGTAACTCCCAACTCGATAAATTGCTTGAGGATAAAGCGATTGAAACAGTGATAAATCTACAGGCTGAAAAGAAGAAATCCCGGTTTATGCTGAAGAGCTATTGTGATTGTGAGGAGTTGGTCGTAGAGATTAACATTGAAAGACAATCTGTCCTGGATATCAAAAAGATGAAATTCAAGGAACCGGTTCTTGCCAAATTATCTTTTGCCGGAGATAATAACGGACTGGTGATCATCTCAGGGTTAAACGGCTCGGGAAAAAGCAGTCTGGTTGATGCAGTTATCAATCTCAATAATGAAACTAACAGCGGCAAAATATTTATCATAAATGAATTAATGGAGTACAATCATCATTCGAAGAAATCGATTATCAGACACCAGAAAGTAATCAGAGATACCAATTCTTATGTGGAGGCAATGAATAAAGTTCTCGATTATTCTCCGAATATGGTGGTTATTGAGGATATTGCAGGTCCGGAGATTCTTGATGCTGCAATGAGATTGGTAGAAGGTGGTACTCTGGTTATCGCGACCATGCGAAAGAACAGTGTTCTGGAAGTTTTGGGTAAGCTTCTTGCCTTCTATCCAGAAGAAGATCGGGTAACCATTTACCGCAGATTAGCCCGGATGTTAGGGGCTGTTATTTGCCGAAAGTTGATCACCTCTAACGGGAATGAGCTTTTACCGGTCAAAGAGGTGCTTATTAATAATGAAGCAGCGGCAGAATTGCTGTTCAGGGGAGATATCAACAACCTGTTCCAACTGATGCTCAAAGAAAGAGGAGAGGGAATGATAACAATGGAACAGGAGCTATTGAGCTATGTGAAAAAGGGATTACTATCGGAAGCAATTGCCGTTGAAGCCTCCAATCGTCCTCAGAGAATGGAGGAAATGATAGCTAAACTAAAAGTAAAAAACGCAAGCAAAGAACTGTAACCAATCCTCTGACTATTCATCAGCTTAGCTAAACTATACAGAGTGACAAAACAATAAATCTGTCATATTTTTGCCTGAATAGCCAATAAACCTCCTGCTCTCTACAAATTCTCTGATGCAGCCAGAAAATGATGTTCTATCTATTGAGTTCAGAGATTTTTGGGTTACTTTCTCAGTTATTTTGAGGAACAGAATTTATTTCCAGCTGACGACAGATATCTCATCTTCTCCTTCTCCGCTGCCCCAGAGATATTCGAAGGACTCGTCCTCATAATCCTCATCATAAAAGACCCTGGTGTTTCCGAGTGCTGCGAAACTGCCGGCGATGACAGCTCCGCGGATGCGTCCGCTTCCGGATAAGCTTACATGAGCGTTAGGGGCATATACAAACCTGGAGTTAGCCTCAGCATTACCACTGACTATAACATTTGCTCCGCCGGTAATGATATGACCTACTATACCGCCGGAACCTCCAATTATTACATCGGCAATCTCAGCATACAAGGAACCGTGAAATTTCGTGTTCCCTGCCGGATTAACTGCCGGTGAACCGGCATAATTCATGTGGAGAGCAGCATTATCACCGTTCAGATTGACCGTACTGCTGCCGTTCAGGGTAAAGTTGTCTTCGACAAATAGAACCAACCGCCCATCACCCTGTAAATATATGTGACCCTGCTGAATATCGAGGTCCCGAACTCTGAGGACTCTGTCTTCACCACCTAAATCAATAAAGAGGTTACAGTTCGCGGTTACTCTTATCCTGTCATAATTGCCATTTTCATTGATATGGGCAGTTTGAACACCTGTCAGAACAATATCAGATTTTGCAGTCAGGTTCGTCGGGAATTCCGGGAAATCAGGCATCGGGTAAGGTTCCGGATCGGGGAAGTGAAGCATATCTCTTGCAATGTGTTCCCCTTGCCTTCCTGCTCCTCTGGCGGATTTAACTACATCATAATGATCAACACCTGTTAAGGTAAAGAAATTGCCGTCAACATGGGTACTCCAAGCGAAGTTGACACTCTGGGGTGTTGAGGAGTAAGTGCCGGAATCACCCACTATTCGGGAACTACCTGTCAATTCAATCCCGGCGAGACTTGTCACCGCTAAGTTAGGGTTAATATTAAAAAAACTGCCTCCTCCACTCTGAGTGACATTCAGGGTGACGTAGGTTTCATATTCAATGGATGAGTTACCACTCTTTCCCACAGAAGTCAGCTCAATAAGACTGCCCGTCCTTTCACCGGAAACGAGATAACTTCCATCCAAATCCGACCATTGCACAAAAGTGTTGTTATTATTCGGGAAATATTGCACAACATTCTCGTCAGGAAAACTCCATTCTCCTTGAATAAGTTGTGACACGGCAATTTGTGCTGCACTATGGGCAATATTTCGAGCCTGATTCTGATGAAAAGCTAAAATATTACGGGTTTGGGTTACAGAGCTGAGCCGGTTGTTTGATATAACAAAAAATGCTAAAATCATTAATAAACTTAAAACCACAATTATAGCGTATCTTCCCATGATCCTCTCTCAAATTTAGATTTGAAAAAAAGTGTTATTGCCAGCTTAATACATAATAACGGGCGGTAACAATTTCACTTGATTCAAGCTCACTTAAGGCTTCATCATAAAAAAGGCTGCATCTAATCTTGATGTTCTTTCCGAGAATAGCCCCTTTTAGGGTGAATTTTGTCCCGTAAATATCTATATCTGCTTCGGGAGCATAAACGACCCCAGTAAAGGTTGTATTGTTACTCCCCTGAAGATTCACGTCCGTACAGGTTTCGGTGCCGTAAATTATCAGATTCTCAGCTACACCTGTTTCGTTAAAGATGCCGTTACCCCGGTTGTCTAAGGAACCGCTGATGTAGATCTTGAGGGAGGCACCCGAATTGAGAATCAATTTGGAATTACCGGTAAGCCTCAAATTAGCCTCAAGATAGAGATTGGTATGACCTCCGGAGAATTGAACAACAGTATTACCGCTCAGGTTCACATTATTCTCTACCCGGTAATCACCGGCAGTTATTGTATGGGAATTATTCGGGATGGTGATGATGTTTCCACCCCCCGGATCGGGAACGACCGGCATATCCTTATCTACTTTGTGGGAAACAGTACCGTGGATCTCTCCGGCATTACTAAAAACCCCGTCGGGACCATAACCTACTTTGGCATCATTAGTTGGTGTAAAGACAGGATCGTCTGAATTGAAGCTGTTAATATATCCCTGAGGATAGATTGAAAGGTCATACTTACTGTAAGCTGCGTAGTCAAAGAGAGTCGTCGATTCTTCAATTTTTCTGAAATGAATTCGGGTATCATAAACTCTGTCATTCGATTCCCCTGATACGGTTATGATCAGATTATTATGGTCGGGTTTCGTAATATTATCTATCTTGTAGCGGCCGTCAAGATCTTCCCAGGTGGCAAAGCTCATGAGGGGATGAACAGAAATATTTCCTGTCGGATAGAAGATGTCGAACTTCCAAACCCAGCTTTTGGGGTTAATAACGTTCTCTATGACGATCTGGGCGGCACTGTAAGCGATATTCTTGGCTTTATTATATTCAAAGGCATCGATGTTTCTATCGACGGTAATCCGGCTGGTATTCGTAGTACTGATGACGAAATAGGTCAACAAGAGCACTAATGTTGTCACAAGTATTATTGCATATCGTCCCATCTTTTACCTCCTTTTGAGGTTAATCTTATTTCCATGAATGAACAACTGATTGAAAACCATGATTATAAAGAAAACGAGCATCAACCCCCCGGTGAAGGGAGGCGGTATCCCCGCAGAAAGAATTCTTTTTGGAGTTCAGTATAAAACTGCTCGTTTTCGCAGGATGAATAGAGTTGATCGGGTGAGCTTCCGACAGTGATATTAACCCGGATAAGATATATGTTTTTCATATCTTTAACGGTATCCGAAGTATTGACCGGTTCTCCGCCGCTGCCCCATTCGACCATATTGAAAACGTAAATTTCATCGTCGGATCTGTCAACCAGTCGTAGATGATAGGTCCGGGAATCTAACTGAGTAGTCTGATATATGTGAAAGTTGAGAGGACCCGGGTTAGCCGAAAAGGTCATATCCCATTCTCCTCTGATCGTTAATCTCTGTTGAGCAGATGAATAATTTTTGACGATCTTGGTTTCCCCTTGCGAGAGAGGGGAGACGAGCATTACTAAAGAGCCGGCACTTATGGCAGGATTCCCGGTAACCATTACGGAATTAGAAGAGAGAACTGCTGAAACCGTACCGGTAAGAAGCTCGGAACCTTTCGTTAATTTAAGAATAAAGAGTGAATCGTCTTCAGCTTCCATAAAGACTATTGTTCCGTCAGGATCCCTGAAATATATAGAGTTCGTGTTGACTCTAACCGAGTCTGAGACAAAGCTGTGGAGGTGACGGATCTCCTCCTGGATTATCGTTACTGCCAAATCGGCAACTCCCTGGAGTTGCTGCATTACCTGATTTTCCGTACTTGATCTGAGAGTCATCATATGGACACCTAAAACCATCAGGGCTATTATCCCGGCAACAATTACCGATTGGACAATATCAAGTATCGAAGCCATTACTTAACTCTCCCGAAAAACAGAATAATCATTATAATTACCACCATTTACTGAAAGCAGTAATGTATCTCGATTTCAAAAACTCATCACTTTTGGAAGAATCTGAATAGATGGAAACCGTTACTTTTTTATACTCGTGATTATTACTGCTGACGGTAATAGTTCCTGTATGTACGGCAACATCAGAGTAAAGGATATTCCCGGAATCAGTAGTATAAGGGTCATTCCATATCGCGTTGCTGTCATTTACTCTGGCCTCAAGATCATCATAACCACTCTCTGTGTTAGCAATATTGGACAAGACTTCGATGAGAGTCTGGCCATAACTGACAGCCTCCAGTTCATGCTGGTGCTCGATCGTCAGCATAGTGGCAAATATCCTTGTCCTGTTGATAGTGGCAGTGATCGTAGCAAAGAGTACAAGTGCCAGTATCGTTAAAAGAGTCTGACCCAGATTCATTTTCTTAAACTCCTGTTAATTAGCGAATTATAGTTTTTCTCGGTCTTATAGAGAGCAAAATGTATTCCATATTCCTGAAAGAAGCTAATCAGAATTAGACTTTATCTAACTACATGAATAAAATGTTGATGAATTCTGTCAACTTAAGATTAAAAAAGACTTAAGCTCTGCAATAATTGAGGGAAAATATTCGGAAGAGAACGAGATAATGACATAGATTAATTACAAATGCCAATAAATGTGTCACTAAAAAATGTCAAGCAAAGTTAAGCAGCCGCTTCGGTTTGAAAACCATTTATAAAATTCTATCCCGATTCTGCTGATCAAAGATCGGCAAAAAAAACTCATACTGGCTTATATTTTTCCTAACTTCGATAAATTGTGGAAAGTTAATTTCGGTAGTTATTGGGGTCGATTCCGTATTTTGAGAATTTTTCATAGAGATTTTGTCTCTTGATCCCGGAGATTTCTGCTGCTTTCGTTACGTCACCTTTGCAGCGGGAGAGTAACTTATGGACATATTCTTTTTCAAATAGTTCCTTTGCTTCCTGAAACTGGAGATGGAGCAGCTGCTGATGCAATTCAATGTTACCGTTACTCTTTTTATCGAAGATTATCGAAGGGAGATCTTCCGGAATGATCATATTATGGGTTGCCAGGATCACAGAATGTTCGATAGCATTCTTTAGCTCCCGCACATTACCTTTCCAGGAGTAATTAACTAATAAAGAAAGGGCAGGGGAGGAAATGCTTTTAACAGCCTTACCGTGTTTAGCCGAGAATTCTTTGACGAACTCATGGGCAAGAATGGGAATGTCTTCCTGTCTTTCCCTGAGGGGTGGTATGTGAAGCTTTATGACATTGAGCCGGTAATAGAGATCTTCCCGGAATCTACCTTTCTGCACCTCTTCTTCGATATTCTTATTGGTAGCAGTAAGCACCCGGACATCAACAGGGATATCGGTATCACCCCCCACCTGCCGGACAAGACCTTTTTCCAAAACTCTCAAGAGTTTGATCTGAAAAGCGGGTGAAGTTTCCGTCATCTCATCCAGAAAGAGAGTACCACCGTTTGCTTCCTGAAAATAACCTGCTTTGTCCCGGACAGCGTCGGTAAAGGCACCTTTTTTATGACCAAAGAGAGTACTTTCTAAGAGAGTTTCAGGCAGACTGCCGCAGTTGAAGGCTACGAAGCGTTTATCTTTTCTTTTACTGTTCCGCCAGATCATTTCGGCAAAGACCTCTTTGCCTACTCCGGTTTCTCCTGAGATCATTACTGTCGTATCCAGAGGGGCTACAATCTTTACTTTTTCCAGAAGCTGTTGGATAGGTTGACTGTTTCCGACGATTCTGCTGCGGTCGAGTTCGCTTGTCAGTAACTCCTTTAACCTGGCTATTTCTTCGGTCTGCCAATGCATTTTCATTACTTTGTCAACGATAAAGTTTATGAGTTCCAGGTCTTCGACCGGTTTTTCGATAAAGTCTTCAGCCCCTTTTTTTATTGCTTTGACAGCCATCTGAAGTGATGCTTTTCCGCTGATGACGATGACAGCAACGTGTGGAAATCTCTGTTTAATCATCTCCAGAAGCTGCAAGCCGTCGATTCTGGGCATAACAAGATCAGTCATGACGACGTGATAGTCATTGAGTTCCAACATCTGCAAGGCAATATCTGCCGATTCCGCAGTATCGACCTGGTATGATGATTCCAGATGCCGCTGGAAAATTATCCTGGTATCTTCTTCATCATCAACAACAAGTATTCTGGGAATTATAGTCATGTTTCTTTTCCTTCTTAAAAGAATGGTCAGACTTCTCTATACCATGGTAAGTAGAGAGTAAAGGTACTCCCCTTTCCGACCTTTGATTTTACCTGCAGACATCCGTGATATTTTTCAGCGATACTTTTGCTTATCGGCAAGCCAAGACCGAATCCTTCTCCGTCTCCGGCATTTTTGGTTGAGAAATCGGGTGAAAAAATCTTAGCCAGGTTCTCTTTACTTATCCCGGTTCCGATATCCGTAATCTCTATGGCGATCATCTCTTTTTCGAGTTTTGTCTCGATAGTCAGGATCTTTTTTTCACTCTCTTCCATCGCCTGAATAGCGTTGTTCATAAGATTGGCGATACAAAGGCTTATATCACCATGAGCTGCATTTACCTTCTTGTCTAAAGGAGCTAATCTGGTTACCAGTTCAACCGATTGAGAGAAGAAGATATTATGACGGCACATCTCCAGTTCCTGTTTTACCACTTCATTAATATCAATTGGACGCATCATGGAGATACTGTCTTCTCTGACTTTCAGCATAAGCTGCTTAACAGTTTTGGCAATATTGTTGCCGGCAGAAGAGACCTTATCGATATCGTTACACTCAGGGTATTGCTTCTTGATGAGTTGCGCATAGCCAACGATTGTATTAAGGGGTGAGTTAATGTTGTGAACCACACCTTCAACCAGCCTTCCGAGTTCTGCTAACCTGTTGCTCTTGATCAGTTCCATTTCGAGTCTCTGTCTCGCTTTTGTCTCTTTGCTCTCTTTGGTGATATCGGTTATACTGGCTACATATCTCAATCCTGCCGGATCATCAACAGGCCTGATCGAAAAGATCACAAATTTGATAATCTTCTGTTCCTTATCGCTGTTAACTTCCAGATGAGGGATGAACAACCCCCGTTTTTTTGCTTTATCAAGTGAATTTTTCTCTAAACCGGTAAACTCAGTTAGGGTTTTCCCTATCACTTCCTGAAAACTCTCCTTATTGAAAATTTCCAAAATACTCGGATTACAGAGAATGATCTGGAAATCTTTGTCCATCCAGAGTATACCGGAGTCGAGGTTATTGATTATTGTTTTATACTCGAGCAGTGATTTACTGTAAGAAAAGAGGGAAGAATTCATGTTATTAAAAGTCTTGATCATATCCCCCAGAATACCATGATACTTCTTGGGCATAGGGGCAAGGTAGGTGGGGTTTTGTTCAATCTCCCTCATTTTAAGACTGACATCTTTTACCGGAGCTATGATATGATTGCTGAACCAGGTGCCGGCAAGACTTATTATCAGGAGAGCAGCAGCCAGGATGATCAAGGCAAATACCAGTAATCCCTTCTGAGCAAAGGAATTGAAATCACGGACAAAAGGGATCATGATAAAGAGAGCAGGTTCCTGATTCAAATCATAGCGGACAAGCAGTCCTGCAGCATTATCTGCCGATAATCTGCTAATGTCATTATATTTATAATGAGATATAGCTTTTATCATACTGGTTTTCAGCCTGTTTGCTGCTTCTTTCAGTTCCGGGGAGAGGGGAAGAAAATCGACATTATCAATCTGGCTTACCTGATAAAGAGGGAAATCAAAAGACATGCCGAGTTCAATAATGTCAAACTCCTCGATATAGATGATAATCCCTAATAATTTTTCGTCGGCTGTTCCTTCATCGAGAAGCAGATCATAGGTCGCATGAAAACTGCTGTGTCCCATCTTAAAAAAGAACTGATTATCAAAGAATCTCTTAGAAAACATTATCAAAGGAAGATATTCTTCAAGAGCGATAATTTTTTCCCCGTAAAGCAGATTCAATTCATTGTCATAAATTGTGAAAAGTCCGTCATTGTCTTGAGAATATGAATGCAATAATGCTGAAATAACAGGTTTGCTGGGAACTAATAAATGATTCGCTAAATCGGTTTCTCTAACGGTACGGTTAATCAAAGAAGCTCTTTCCGAAGTAAAATGGTTTATTCTGGTCTGGACCTGGGTAATTCGTTCCGTAATCTGCTTATCTTCGTGTTGATTGATAATATAAACTGTTAGACCCCATTCTAAGAAGGTCATGATAAATATCAGAACGAAAGAAACAATGAAAAAGGAGATGAAAACTCTCTTTTCAAACTCACCTTTCAGAATCATGTTTTACCTGCATGTATTTTTCTGAAACTCTCTATATATTGAAGCAATTTTGTCAATAACTGCTTTGAAATATTGAACGATAAAGCCGGTAATTTTGAGAGCAGTTATGTTTCAATAGGAGATGAAATACCCTTATAAAGGGGAGTTGTAGTTAGAGAAAAATAGATTGTCTAATCATAAAAACTAAACATTGAATTTAACAAGAATTGGTTTTATGTAGCTCCAGGGCTATTTCAGAGGCTAATCTGACGTTGTTTTTTACCAGCTCAAGATTGGTCTTTACTGTTCCTAAACCGGTGTGGCTCAATTTATTAAGGAGATAAGGGGTAACTTCCTGACCGGAAATCCCCTTAGCCTCAACTTCCCGCAGAGCTTCCTTGATCGTCAGTTCTGCTTCGTCTTTCGGAATGCTCCATTGTTCAGGTATCGGATTACTGATGATCAGGGATGAGGTTAAACCGGCTTCTCGCTGTCTTTGATAGATACTTACTATATCCTTCGTTGTCTCAAGCTGCCGGATGTTAAAATCTGAATCACGGGAATAAAAGAGGGGGAGAGTGTTTGTTTGATATCCGAATAGAGGAATTCCCAATGTCTCTAAAAGCTCGACAGTTCTACCAACATCCAAAACAGCTTTTATCCCGGCAGAGATGACAATTATGGGCGTTTTTGCTAACATGTAGAGGTCGTTGGATATATCAAAAGAGATTTCCGCCTTATAATGTACTCCACCCAAACCTCCGGTTGCAAAAACCTCGAGTCCTTCTTTATGAGCTAAAAAAATTGTAGCAGCAACTGTTGTGCCACCGGTGAATCCTTTAGTTAAGACATAAGGTACATCCCTGCAGGAAACCTTGATTGGATCTCTCACACCGGCTAATTTTTCCAGTTCATTATGTTCAAAGCCGATTTTGACAAAACCTTCATCCAGCCAGAAGAGAGCCAGGTAAACATTATAGTTGTCGGCTATCCCGGTCAGCTCTTCGATAAGTGAGATATTCTCAGGAGAGGGAAGACCATGGGTAATTATTGCCGATTCAAAAGCAATAATGGGGATACCCTTTGCTTTTGCCTGCAAATAACTGCTTGAATATTTGAATAGCATCCTGTTGTCCGGAGCAGTTTGAAGTTAAGAAGGACTCTTATCAGGCAGGATCTTATTCATTCCAAACATGTATTTTTGCAAGACATCCGGAATGGTTATCGAGCCGTCTTCGTTTTGGTAATTCTCAAGTAGAGCAATATAGGTTCTGGGGGTAGCAAGCCCTGAACCGTTAAGAGTATGCAGGAAACTTACCTTTCCCTGTTGATCACGAAATCTGAGTGAAGCACGGCGGGCTTGAAAATCAGCAAAATTACTCACGGAAGAGACTTCCAGATACTTATTCATTCCGATTGCTTTGACTTCCAGATCATAGGTTTTGGCTGAAGCAAAGCTCAAATCTGAGGTGTTCAGTTCAATTACCCGGTAGGGGAGAGCTAAGGCCTTGAGTATATTCTCGGCTTCCTGCACCATTTCCTCTAAAGCCTCCTTAGATTTTTCCGGTTCCACAAATCTGACAAGTTCTACCTTATTAAACTGATGAAGCCGTTGTAATCCTTTTGTTTCTTTACCGTAAGAACCGGCTTCCCGGCGGAAGCAAGGAGTGTATGAAACGAACTTTTTCGGAAGCTGCTGATAATCCAGAATCTCATTGGCAAAGATATTGGTTACGGGAACTTCGCCTGTTGGGATCAGGAAAAGATCATCCTCAATTACCCGGTACATATCTTCTTCTAATTTCGGAAGCTGACCTGTTCCATACATAGCGGAACGATTGACTAATATCGGAACGGCAAGTTCAGTGTAAGAATGATGCTGAATATGATAATCGAGCATGAAGTTGATCAGCGCTCTCTCCAGTAGTGCTCCGTATCTATGATAGACAGGAAAACCCGAGCCACTGATCTTGGCACCGCGGGGAAGGTCTAAAAGATCAAGCCCTTCGGACAGTTCCATGTGATCAAGAACGGTTGACGGAAGCTGAGAGACTTCTTTTTTATTGTCATTCCATTCCCGGATGAAGACATTATCCTTTTCTGTCGTTCCCACAGGAACATCATCCTGCGGGATATTGGGGATACCGATGAGGATGGACTCGATTTGAGTATTCAGGTCGTTTAACCTTCCTGTATCGGCTTTTAGCTGAGAAGCTAAATTCTGCATCTCGGAGATAACAGAGTCAATACTCTCTTTGTCTTTCTTTTTACGGGCAATTTCTTTCGATACCTTGTTTTGTTCGGCTTTGGCGGAATCATAGGAAAATTGTAGCTTTCTTCTTTCTTCATCAAGTTCCAGCAATTTGTCAATATCCACATTGTAATTCTTTTTTTGTAATGAGAGCTTTATCAGGTCACTGTTTTCTCTGATAAATTTCAAATCGATCATTTTTAGCGTATCTCCTTAGTAATTTTGGACTGCAGTCTCTAAAAGCCTTTTGAAATCGTCTAATTTAAGAGAAGCACCACCGATCAAACCCCCGTCAATATCGGGCTGCTTCAGCAAATCTGAGAAATTGTCAGGTTTAATGCTGCCGCCGTAAAGGATAGTAATCTCGTCGGCTATCTCGCTTGAATAATTATCCCGCAGCCAGCTTCTGATCAAGGCATGTACTTCCTGAGCCATATCCGGTGTTGCGGTCTTACCGGTACCGATCGCCCATACAGGTTCATAAGCAATAACCAGTCTTTTAGGGTCGGTAATCTCGTATCCTTTTAATACCCGGTTTAGTTGATTAACTATAACTTCTGAGGTTGTTCCTTTCTCGCGCTCCTCTTCTTTCTCTCCGATACAGATGATCGGGATCAACCAGTTTTCAGTCAGCCTCAAAAGCTTTTCTTTTATGATCTCATCTGTCTCATGATGATAAGCTCTTCTCTCAGAATGTCCTATCAGGCAATAATCTACTCCCAGAGATGCCAGCATAGCTACTGAAATCTCACCGGTATAAGCACCGGATTCGTGTCTGCTGACATCCTGAGCAGCAACTTTCAGTTCATTGGAAAAACCCAGAGTACAGCAGTCATTTAAATAAACCGCAGGGGGACAAATAACCGGAATCACATTCGTAAGATTTAACAAATTGAGGGCAGCGATCAATTCTGTAGTAAAATCAACAGCTTCCGAGTAAGTTTTATTCATTTTCCAGTTACCTGCAACTATGATTTTTCTCATCTCCTCTCTCCTAATCATTAGATTTAGACTTGCTAACTACTTTTATATCTATCCTTTAACAGGCAAGGTTTTTATCCGTTTAATGAATAACCGGTGAAGCTTGCTTTTAACTTCCAATGAACGTAAACAAAAAAGGAAATTCTCTGCCCCGGTATCTACAGTCTTATGCTCTCAGAGAAAGATTTTTTTAAAGAAGCAGAAATATGGTTCTTAGTCTAACTCTTATCTGCTTTTAAGACTGCGAGAAAAGCCTCTTGAGGAACCGATACGGAACCAATTTCCCGCATCTTCTTCTTACCCTCTTTCTGTTTCTCAAGTAGTTTTCTTTTTCTTGTAATATCACCGCCGTAGCATTTAGCGGTGACATTCTTACGCATAGCAGTGATTGTACTGCGGGCTATGATCTTAGCTCCAATAGAAGCCTGCAGGGCTATCTTGAACAGATGTTTGGGAATAACCTCACTAAGCGTTTCGGTGATACTCTTTCCCCAATTATACGCTTTCTCCTGATGGCAGAGGAAGGACATAGCATCTACTTTTTCCCCGTTGATAAGGATATCCACTTTTGCGATATCTGCTTTACGGAACTCTTTAAAGCTGTAATCGAGGGAGGCATATCCTCTGCTGACCGACTTCAATTTGTCGTAGAAATCAAAAATAATCTCTATCAGCGGCATTTCGTAGGAGAGTTCGACCCGTTTGGTGTCTATATACTGCATATTTTTTTGATAACCCCGTCTGTCTAAAACAAGACGCATTACATTTCCGATATATTCTTCCGGGACAATTATCTCAACGTCCATTATCGGTTCCAGAATACTTTCAATCAGTACCGGATCAGGCATATCAGCAGGATTATAGATCGTCAGAGGGTTACCTTTATTCAGATTGATGATAAACTTAACACTTGGAGTTGTAGAGATAATCGGAACATCATATTCTCTTAACAATCTCTCTTTTACTATCTCCAGATGAAGCATGCCCAAAAAGCCGCAACGAAAACCGAATCCGAGTGCCAAAGAGTTTTCCGGTTCATAGACCAGGGCTGCATCATTTAGTTTGTATTTGGCAATGCTTTCCCGCAGATTTTCATAGTCATCGTTACTTATAGGAAAAATACCACTGTAAACCATTGGTTTGGGTTCTCGATATCCGGCAAGAGCTTTTTCACACGGTTTAGCAGCTAAAGTTATCGTATCACCAACCCGGGCATCGGCAACTTCTTTGATATTTGCAATAATATAGCCTACCTCACCGGCGGACAGGCTATTACATTTAATCTTCCGGATACCGAGATAACCGAGCTCTTCGATCTCGAATTCCTTCTTTGTTGCCAGCAGCCGTATTCTGTCCCCTTTTTGCAAAACCCCGTCATATAATCTCACAAAGACGATTACTCCCCGGTAACGATCAAATTGAGAATCGAAGATAAGAGCTTTGACCGGCATGTTCTTATCACCCTCAGGTGGGGGAAAATTCTCAATAATACCATTGAGAAGCTCTTTGATCCCGAGACCTTCTTTAGCACTAACCTTAAAGATCTTCTCGGGAGGTGTTCCCATTATATCGGAGATATCTGCTTCTGTTGTTTCAATATCGGCATTGGGGATATCAATTTTATTGATTGCCGGAATAACTTCCAGATTATTATCGATAGCTAAATAGAGGTTGCTCATTGTTTGAGCCTCTATGCCTTGGGAGGCATCTACGAGCAGGATAGCCCCTTCGCAGGAGGCAAGACTTCGGGATACCTCATAAGAAAAGTCAACGTGTCCCGGTGTATCTATAAGATTCAGAATATATGTTTTACCATCTTTTTTATAAGTCATTCGGACAGCATGGGATTTGATCGTAATCCCTCTCTCCCTTTCCAGATCCATATCATCGAGTATCTGAACTGCTTTCATTCCTTCTTCAATGGTTCCTGTCTCTTCCAGTAATCTGTCTGCCAAAGTGGATTTACCATGGTCGATATGGGCAATGATACAGAAATTTCTTATCAATTCTTGCTGCATTCCTTTCTACTCCTTAAGGTGCCACTTTTCATATCCTGAATAGCTGTCCAGTATCTTTTAACAAGTGACTCATTTTCTTTAGCAATATCATAATCAAATCGCGATTTATTAAAGCAAAATCAGTAGTGTAGTCTCTGGTAATTATCTCGTTCCCGGTTTCTTAGATCCCGGACTTGTTTACTTGAGCAACAGCATCTTCCGTACCTGAGTAATGCTGTCAGTTACCATTTTGGTGAAGTAAATTCCGCTGGCGACCTTTTTCCCACGGTTGTCCCTTCCGTTCCAATAAACTTCTCCTTCCCCATGTTCAACTGCTCCATCATAAAGCTCGGTAACAAACTGACCCTTGATATTATAGATCCTGATTTTAAGAGAGGTGGCGGTATCGAGAGAGAAGGGGATAGTTGTCGAGGTATTAAAAGGATTAGGAAAATTCTGTCTTAACTCGGTAACTAAAGGCTCAGGTGGTTCATAATCTTCATTGATCAGAATGTTATCGTTAAAATAGCCTGTTCTCTGTTGATTGCCCCGGTATTCTGACCAGGGGATCTCTCTGCCGGCAGGTAGTTTATAGTCAAGAATACTGATTCCCAGATTAGTGCCGTACCCTATCTCAAAATCTCCGTCGCTGTCGATATCAGCGATAAAAAGAGAAGAAGCAGGGGGTAAATTCAAGGGAGCAGGCAGCATATCTGTTTCTGAACCATCAGCGTTAAAACCGTAGATAAGCCCGTTCATTGTAGAGATCAAGAGATTTAATTCTCCCGAATTATCAATATCCACTGCTAAAGGGGGTTGAGAAATGACCTCTCCAAGAAGAATGGGGAAACCGTTTAAGTCATTTCCCGCCTGATCAATGAGATAAACATTGCCGTTTGAAGCAGCAAAAGCAATTTCGAGATTGCCGTCTTTAGTGAAATCCGCAGCCACTGCTTCCGAGATCGGGCGCGAGGGGAGAGCTTTTTCCCAGAGAATAGCTCCTGTCGGACTTAAGAGCACTAATCTGTTATCCTGAGTAGCGGTGACTATGTTACTATTGTCGAGTACTATCGGAGACAGATTAATAGGAGAACCAAGTTCGATGGGAAAACCCTCGGAACTGCTGCCGTTCTGCTTAATAGCATCTAATCTGCCATTGACAAATCCGCAGATAATCTCAGCAGAATGATCATTGTCAATATCTGCTGCTGCTAATTCTATCAGTATGTTATGCTCTAATTGCAGAGGAAAGCCGGTTAACGGTTCTCCGGCAGCGGAGAGGACAAAAAGCTGTTTATCCGTGCTATAACTGATTATTTCTAACTCCCCGTTACCGGTAATATCAGCTAATAGGGGACTCATGATGAACTGGCTTCCGGTTTCGTAGTTAAAAAGCTCCTGACCATAAGGATCAAATGCTGAGATCAAACCATTACGGTTATTGAAGACAACTGCTCTTACCCCGTTACCCCGTAAATCTCCCATAGCTGCGCTTCTCAGCATACTACCGCTGAAAGAGATTGGAGACTGGCTGCTTTCTCCCCGGAAATCGAGAAAACTGACCTGACTCAAAGCGTCGATCGCGATAATAAGAGTCTCCGGAAAGGTGTCTTGCACGATTAAGGGCACTCCCTGTATCGGGACAGAAGATTCCCAGGGCCAATGCTTTTGCCGAAGGCTAATCGGAACAGAAAGCTGAAATTCTTTCCGGAATTCGTGAGTTTGGCTTCCTTTCGCTGTTACCAGAGCGGAATATTGGTACTCACCATAAGGGATATCATAAGGGAGGGTGATGATGAAAGGGGTGAGATTGGCTGCCTGGCTACCGGCTGCAATGCTGGGGTAGGAAGCTTCAGCTGCCTTGACTTCTATGTCCGGATTATCAAAAGCGAATGATACATGAATGGAACAGGCATCAGACCAGTTCTGATGATTAAGAAGCTCAATGTATATATCTACCGATTCACCCGGATTAACGATTCCGTCCTTATCTCCCAACTGGTCGTCATAAATAACGTTAACCGGTTCCAGATAGGGAAATAGACCATTAGCTCCCAATAACCAGGTAGAAGGGTCTCCAAAAAGAATTTGGTTGTAAAAAGTCCACCTCATAAAGCCGTTTTTCCAGAGATGGTGTTCAAAATCATTTGCTATCGCCTCATTAACCAGAGTTTCCTTCGAATAATTAAGTGTTTTGCCGATATTGCGGATATCTTGTTCAAAGAGTCCTTCAAAGAAGGTAATATCGAATAATTGAGAGGCACCTTCGGTGCTTCCCGGCCAGTACCAACCGTAGCGGGTATTACCAATAAAGGCAAAGAAACCTTTGCTGGAGTTAACGAATCTCTGTCCTATCGCTTCCGAATCCTGAGTGGTACTATTATCAAAGGCAGCAGTATAGCAACCCTGGGAATAAGCCAGACCGAAAGAATTATTGCTTAACTGGTTGACATTAGTACTTGTCATACCAAAGACAGTATTCTCATTTGAGTGTCCAAGGTGGTTGAGTATGCCAACTCCTCTGTTTATAGCTTCTCTGATAGCCAAAGCATTGTAGGTACCGTCTTTCTCGTAGAAAGTGGTTACTTTATACTTGTCAGGCAGGAGAGGAATAATCTCATTTTTATAATCTCCCCCCCAGGTTATAGAATCGAGATTTTGCCCGATCATAACAGCTATGTCATTACTATAAGAGATGTTTTCGGTATAGTGGATATTTTTATCAAAGAAATTGTGGAAGTCTTGTTCAGTGACTGCCGGAATTCTTCCGACAGCTATTTCAGCAAACCAGTCGATTCCGTCATCGACTTCTCCGTATATTCCATTTCCGTTGGCATCCCAATCACCATCTAAATTACTATAGTAAACATCTGAAGGGATGTGATAATCTTCATAATCAGTCCAGAGACCGGACACAAAACAATAAAAACCTCTCACCGGCAGTATTGAGTCATCTCCCCCCAACAGAACATATTCCAAAGGAGTATCAGTCAGAGAATAGGTTTCGTAAGCATCAATAATGAAATTCCTTATCTTCTCCTGATTATCAATACCGGGATAGTGAAGATAGATATCCTCAAGCAGGAAAAGGGATGTTGAGAGACCATTATTGTTTTTCCAATCTATGTAATCTGAGAAAAAGGGAGCGCGGATCTGATCGGTTATAACGATCATGGTAAAGGGTTCAGACTCGTCGGGTAAAGAGTTAGAAAATTCATTGCCGGTATTGAATCTCATTTTGTAATAGCTTTCAACTGTTTCGGGATTATCCACCAGTCTTCTTATCTCATTTCGAGCTGCTTCCTGTGTTAACAAACGTCTATTTTGTTCAAGTGCAAACTCCCGGTCATACTCTGTTTCAATTTTCACCTGGTAGCTGTCTGCAATACTCAAAGATCTTTCACCGGCATCATATTGATATGGGTAGAGATTTATAATCAGAATATCGTAGCCCATTTTTCGCTGGTGGCCGAATACCCTATATCTGAGATCGGGATAGCTAACAGCTAAAGAAAGATCTTCTTTCGGATCAGGGTTATCATTGGCAATCTTCCCGGAGATAGAAGTTTGGCGGCTGTAAACCGGGAAATTTACTTCTCTTATAACTCTCCCTGAATCATCTATCTCTATCTCTATACCTGTAAACTTCTCACCCTGAGGGATTAAAACTCTCAAAGGGAGATAAGGGATCATTACTTTTCCCGGTTCTTGTAGAAAGGCAATTCTGCTATCGGATCTGAATGATATCAGATCAGGTTCCGGAATATCCATCCGGATGTTTATATCAGCCTGCAATTGGCTTATAATTAGCATGACAAACAAACTTACTAAAAATAACTCCTGTCTCATCAAAAAACCTCACATCCTCATTATTGTTTATAACTATTTAGTTCTGTACTGTCGGTCAAGTTTTTCCTGAGATGTTAAAGTCAAAAGATAATCCTGTCCAGACGAATGTTTTACTGGAAGCAGGGTCATCATCAAGATTGGTAGTTTATAACTGCTTGTTATGAAATCTGTTTACAACAGAGCTATTTTAGGTACTATCTGGAGTACTGCTCAAAATTTTTTTTTGCTGTGATCAGTGAGTTTGTTTAGCAAATATTTAGATTGACAGCTATTTGTTTATGAAATAGGAGAAATCAAGTATAATCTTAAAGTCGAAATAGAAAGCGGGAGGGAGACCAATGAAATTAGGCTTTACTTATGATTTAAGAGATGACTATCTGAAAGAGGGTTTATCTGAAGAAGAGACCGCCGAGATGGACAGTATATCTACGATTGATGCCTTGCACGAAACTATCAGCAGCTTAGGATATTCCATCGAGAGAATAGGAAATATCAAGAATCTAATCAAGAGATTAGCTGCCGGAGAGAGTTGGGAATTAGTTTTTAATATTGCGGAGGGTGTCTATGGAATGGGAAGAGAAGCTCAGATACCGGCAGTACTCGATGCCTATCGTATTCCATATACTTTTTCTGATACGACGGTATTGTCTGTAGCTCTGCAGAAGGCTTTAACCAAAAGGATAGTCAGTGATCTGGAGATTGAGACACCTGATTTCTTTTCAGTCAGAACTGCTGAGCAGATCTCGCAGGTAAAACTCCCCTTTCCTCTTTTTGCCAAACCGGTCGCAGAGGGCACAGGACGAGGAATATCGAATAGATCAATCATCACCAATAGAGAAGAACTCGAAAGGATTTGTCTGGAATTGTTGGAAATTTACAAGCAGCCGGTACTGGTTGAGAAATATTTGCCCGGCAGGGAATTCACCGTCGGGATAATCGGCACAGGAAAGAAATCAGAGGCTATCGGTGTGGTAGAGGTGACACTCAGAGATGTTTCCGAAGTTGAAGTATATGGTTTTAAAGCAAAAGAATTATGTGAAGAGTTGGTGGACTATTCTTTGGTTGAAGGAGAGATTGCCCAAAGAGCGATGGAAATGGCTTTGAAAGTACACAAAGGTATAAACTGCCGGGATTCTTCAAGAGTGGACTTAAAAGAGGATGAAGAGGGTAGGCTGCAGTTTTTAGAAATCAATCCTCTGGCTGGTTTGCATCCTACACATTCTGATTTACCGATAATCTGCAGCTTTGTTGGGATATCCTACAAAGAGTTAATCTCAAGGATCATTGAATCGGCAAAGGAGAGGATAACCAAAACTAACAATGTTTTCAAAATTGAGGTTGGTAATGAATAAAAAGGATAGTCCCAAAAGAAAAGGATTAAGAGAACTCGGTCTTACTGTCGGTAATTACCCCACAGGGAAATATAACGCCATTACAGATGTGTACGGTGTCCGGGTAGGGCATACAACCATAGTTGAAGATGGGATAAAGGTACCCGGAAAAAAGGAACTGAGCAGTGTCCGTACGGGAGTAACAACAGTATTGCCGGCAATTGATTCTCTTCTGGACAGGCTGTTTGTAGCCGGTGGTTTTGTTTTAAACGGCATTGGAGAGATAACGGGATTAACACAAGTAATGGAATGGGGATGGCTGGAAACCCCGATCTTACTGACTAATACTATGTCCATCGGTCAGGTCCATAGTGGAGTGATCTCTCATCTAATCAGTAAATATCCGGGTATTGGGAGTGATTCGGATGTCATTATTCCGGTCATAGGAGAGACTGATGATTCATTTTTAAATGATGTCAGAATCAGCAGAATCAGTGAACAGGATGTGATAAAAGCATTCGAATCAGCGAGGAGCGGATATGTTAAGCAGGGTTCGGTAGGAGCCGGTACGGGAATGACGACTTTTGATTTTGCCGGAGGGATCGGGAGTTCCTCAAGAGTACTGCCGCCAGAAGATGGGGGGTTCACGATCGGAGTTTTGGTACTTTCCAATTTCGGTAAGATGAGAAATCTCACAATTGACGGCGCTGTAGTGGGGAGAGAACTTGATACTCTGTTTCCCAAAGAGGGAAGAAGAGAATATAGTTATGGTTCGGTCATTGTGGTAGTAGCTACAGATGCTCCTCTTCTGCACAGTCAGTTAAACAGATTAGCCAAAAGAGCTGCTCTCGGTTTGGGGAGGGTCGGTTCTTATGCAGCCTCGACAAGCGGAGAGATAATAATCGCCTTTTCCGTGGGGAATAAGCTTTATCGCAAAGAGCGGAACAAATCAAAATATCAGGGCATCAGGTTTATTAACGATGCCTATATTAACCCTCTATATGAAACCGTTATTGAAGCAACAGAAGAAGCAGTGATCAATGCGATTTTCTATTCTGCCGGAGTAAAGGGGAGAAACGGCCATTGCAGCCCCGCCGTCCCTTATGAAGAGATTATCAGAATATTAGGACATAGCAGAAGAGTCTCTGACTGTTAGCCACCCGAAAAAATAGTGAAAAATCGATTCTATAAAACTCCGGATTGAAGCAGAATATCACCGTTAGTGGAATTGCTGGTTTGAACTGGATGAATTAGCGATAATTATCCTACCGAAAGATCGAACGAAAATAGCAAGTAGAAAAATGAGCTTGAGAAGTTGTAATGCTGACTGATGTCCTTCAATGCAGAGAGAATTCGATTTTATCCCTATAAAAAAAACTACTCTGACGAACAATTAACCTCTGGTTTTCTCTCTTTGTTCTTTGACCTCAACTCTTTCGGTTTCTGGTTTCAAGTTTTGCGACCAGGTAACCACCGATAAATCCAAGCAGAAGTATGAGAAAGAATATGATAACCTGCGACATCATCAAGTTCCAGAAGAGGACATTAACCCTTATAGGTTCGGAGTTTTGAACGATAAGTATGACGAATAAAATGAAAAGTATGATTAGTACGATAACTTTAGGTTTCATTATACCTCCAGGTATATGATCTATTCTTTAATAATTACTCTCCGATGATCTTAATAAGAACCCGTTTTTTTCTTTTCCCGTCAAATTCACCATAAAAGATCTGCTCCCAGGTTCCAAGATCGAGCTTCCCTTCGGAAATCGCTACAACTACTTCCCGCCCCATTATTGTTCTTTTCAGATGAGCATCGGCATTATCTTCATAACCATTGTGTTTATATTGTGAGTAAGGTTTTTCGGGAGCGAGCTTTTCCAGCCAGACCAGAAAATCATGATGCAATCCCGGTTCATTATCATTGATAAAAACACTGGCGGTGATATGCATGGCATTACAGAGCAGCAATCCTTCAACGATCCCACTTTCAGTGACCGCTTCTTCAAGTTTATGAGTAATATTAAGCAGAGCACGCCGGGTAGAAGTGTCAAACCAGATCTCTTTACGGTATGATCTCATATATTCTCTCCCTTCAGTCAGCTAATTTACCAGTTTATCGAAGTATGAGAATAGTTTGCGGTTAAATTCCTGGCGGATCTCTCTTTCCAATGCCCGGTAAGCTCTGGCTACCGCTTCTGATTGATTAACATGACCCTCACGTCCTCTCTGGGAATGGCTTATCAGGGTATTGCCCTGATCATCCTGCATTTCAAGATTGAGATGCCAACGGACAAACTTTTCCGGTCTTTGTAGATCAACATTTTCCACAACGACCTCTCCTTTGATTTTCACATCTCCAGTCTCATCAATTACGAAACCGTGACCGGTAAGCATATCTCTAACAACAGAACAAAGATCTTGATCGTGATCATCAACAATAGTAACACTGAAGCTGATGTTTTGAGCCAGCTTCCGGGTTTCTAACAGTAATTCATTATGGTCATAATCAAGCATCAACATTGCTTTATAATCGGGAGCAATAACCTGAAGCTGCTCCAGCAGAGTTTCATTAGCAGTACTGATAACGGTTGCTGCGCTTCTGTAGGCATATTCATGTAAAAGACTCTCAGTCCTCTCTGCCTGTTCCAGGAAAATCCTTATCTGGTCAGAATGATTACTGATCTTGTCCATGTAGATATCTGCTGTTTTGTGTCTATCGATATAGGCCAGAACGGATACTCTTCCCAGCTCATCGGTATAGCTGTCGGCATACTGAATATTATAAAGAGTTTGGGAGGCAGAGAGAGCAATGGAACTGTCAATATCTGTTGATATTTCGGACTGAACACTGCTTTCACTTACGATTTCTTGATACCGTTCCCTGAATAATTCTTCTGTTTCAACCTTTGTCTCGAAGATTTTCGCCAGATTACGTGCTGCGTCAGCTTCTGCTCTCCGTCTGTTATCCCCTTCGCCAATCGCTACAAGATACATTCCCTGCGGATAGCGTGATTGAGGATTGATAAGCCACTCCGGTTTATTATCTTGTTGAGTGCTACCCCTTCTTGCAGATAAACCGGAGACATAACAACTCATGCTCAGCAAGAAGAGGAGCATGGTAATCGAAATCCTTTTCATAGTTAACCTCTAATATTATAATGCTTAATTCTAATTCAGATTGAAAGTATTAATCAGATTAAGTCTGTTTTTTTCGACTCTGTACTCGTCAAACCGGTCTGTGTTGAGTAACGCTCCATATCTATTGTAATATTCGACTCTGATGTTATAAACACCGGGCTCAAGTTCAATTTCGCCGATAAGAGCTTTACCCGGAAAAAACCGGGCTATCCTCAGATCGGCATTTTCAGAAAGGTCAACTGCTACATCGGTAGCCACCCGGAGCAGGAATCCTTCAACTGCACCGGTGCGAGCCTGCATCTCACTTTTTGCTTTTTCTGCGACTAAACCTTTAGCGACACTCCTGATTACAGATCTTAAGTAGATTATGGGTGCTTTTACATGAAAAGTTTCGATAGCAATACTTCCGATATCCTCAATTTTTTCCAGATTTGTAGTTTGCCGGTCATCGATATAGATTTTAACCTGGGTAATCTGAGAGTCTCTTCTTTGCATGAAGGGGAGAGAGAATTTGAAGTGATAGTCTTTATCCAGCCCGGGCCAGTATATGGTGTCGGCAAATTCATGCGGTTCATTACCTGAAACGATCAAATGGTTTTCGAAAGTAGTTATGCGACGTTCAAAAGCTTTTTTGTAAGGAGATCGTCCGACAAAGCTGATAATATTAAGTTTAGCCTTGTTACCTATCTCCAGATGTGACGAAAGGTCCGGTTGAGGAAAGTCATAAATATGCGATTGTTGCTTCCAGCCGTCAATGATATAGTTATAATCAATTCTTGCGGCATCCAATCTCCCTTCAGTTCGATAGATGAGCATACTCAGATACCTTCCCAGGATGGAATTATGAAACCTCGTTGACCCTTTTTCAAGCTCGATCTGGACTTCATCGGCTTGTTGATAAGAATCCACCAGATCTTTATATTTGTCTTCCAGAAGGTTTAGTTTCTCATTGATTTTCCTGATCTCAACAAATGCTTTGTCAAACTCATTCAACTGAAGAAAATTGATTGCTTTGAAGATATTAACGTATATATCCTCGTAATCTTCACCGGTATACTCCAGGACATTGTCATTTAACATTAGTGAAGCAGCCGCTCTGGATACACTTCGAGTGAACAGCTCTTCGATAGCAAACTCTGCCTCTGTCAGATATTCATTACTTTTTTGATATTCACCTGCATAATGATATAACATACCGAGGTCAAGATAATAGAGAACTCTGTCTTTCGCTTGATAATATTTGTTCTTAGCAGCTTCCAATTCCTTGATAGCCGAATCATAGTCCTGCTGAGCAATTTTATCTTCCACCGACTTGAAACGACCTGTCCGGCTGGAAACCGAAGAACAACCTGATAGCAGCAAGAGTAAGACAATGCCAAAGAATAGGATAGATGATAGATGTTTAAGTCCAAAGAATCTCAATGATCCCCCATATCAGTTAAGAAAAAAGGTGATTTCAATATCGATTTTTTCTCTTGGTGCAAACTAATCAGGTCTATATAGTTAAACCAGAATCAGAGCATCAATAAGAATAACCATACCATTCCTTAAAGGGTACCTTGCCGTTTAAGGGAACAAATACCATTCAATCAAAATGAGAGGTATGGTCTGGTATCGATTTTCTCTTGGTCAGATTAATATCAGCAGCAACCAAATTACTGCCAAGAGAACAAGATGCTATTACCAACCAGTACGGGATCGGGTAATAAACTTCCTGATCTCTTTATTTCCTATCCAGGCTTTTTCGTTGGTCTCGATATTGATCAACTCTAAGTCCACCTGATAGAATCTAACCTGCTGTTTCCCATCAGAATCGGTAATAGTACTGATAGTTCCCTGCAGCATGAAATCAGCTCCGGTCTCAGCTGCCAGACGGGCTGCTGTCTCTTCGGTGGAATAAACCTGTTGATCAAGCCTTTCATCTCTAATCTCTGATCTGGCAGATGATGCTGCTACAAAACGGACTTCTCCGCTATTGATCAATTCCCGTTCCATATTTCTGATAAATGTTCCGGTATCAATATGTTCAGAGCTTAGATTTCTTACCGTTCCCACAATTACCACCGGCTGTTTATTATGATTGTTGACAAAATCTGACAACCAGCGACGAGCTAAGACGTCATTTATCATCTGTTCGGCGACAAGGCGGGAATCGGTATCATTCCATCTTCCACTTAAATCAATGGCTTCATCAGTCGATATCCTGTCAACGGTCCGTCTGGGGGCACAGCCAAAAAGCAGAGCAAAACAGAGCAGGGCAGAGAGCAATTTTATCAGAGAGGGCAACGGTATTTTAATACATGAACTACTCCCTTCTGACAATTTGGATTCATTATACATATTTCTCCTCCTAATTGTGTTCAACAAAGATCTTAAGGTTGGTTACAAATCTGTTTGAGGTTTTATTTAACCAGTTCCATTCCTCGTCTGATAGCCTCAAGATTGGCTTTTAACAGGTCGGGATTCTTTTTTTCCATATATTCAGTAAGGTCACGTTCCAGGGTTTCGTAACTGACAAGTTTAGTTTTTCCAATGATCATTCCTATTGAGACCATATTAAGTACTTTCTGGGAACCGATCTCACCGGCGATTTTAGACATCGGTGCGTAAACCATCTCAACATCATCACGATCGAGTTTGTGGGGACACATATCGGTGTTGATAAATATTATCCCTTTTTCCCGTGTCTGGGGACCAAATTTGTCTAATGACGGTTGGTTCAGGGCAACAAGAATATCCGGATGAGATACCAGGGGCGAAGCGATCTCTTCGTCAGAAATAACAACCGAAACATTAGCTGTTCCACCTCGCATCTCAGGTCCGTATGAGGGCAGCCAGGAGACATTTTTCCCCTCTTCCATACCTGCCTGAGCGAGAAACTTGCCCACGGTCAGGGCTCCTTGTCCTCCAAATCCGGAGCATATCATCTCTATCTTCATCTTATTTTACCCCCTCATCTTTTGATCTGTCACGGAAACAAGCGATTTTGAAGAAAGGCAGCATATTCTCTCTTGCCCAATCCCGGGATTTAACTGCGTCAAGACCCCAGTTTGTCGGACAGGTCGAGATGAATTCTACAAAAGTGAATCCTTTACCCTCTTTATTAAACTTCAAAGCGTTATAAACTGATTTTTTAGCCTTGAGAATATCCTGTGGAGAGAGCAGGGAAACTCTCTCAATGAAATATGGTGATTGTAAGGTATCAAGTAACTCACAGGCTCTTATCGGATAACCGATATCATTGGCATCTCTTCCATAAGGTGAGGTAGAGGTCTTCATACCGGGTAAAGTTGTTGGAGCCATCTGTCCGCCGGTCATACCATAAATGGCATTATTGACAAAAAAGACACTAATGTGTTCTCCCCGGTTAGCTGCATGTATTATTTCTGCTGTTCCGATCGCTGCCAGGTCTCCGTCACCCTGATAGGTAAAGGCATACATATCGGGTCTTGCTCTCTTCATTCCGGTCGCCACTGCCGGTGCTCTGCCATGAGCTGCTTGGGCCATGTCACAATCAAAGAATTTATAGGCGAAAACAGAACATCCGACCGGTGCTACTCCCATCATCTTATTACGCATATCCAATTCATCCATTGCTTCGGCTATTAGTCTATGGGCAACTCCATGCAAACAGCCCGGACAGTAGGTGAACTGGATGTCTCTCAGTGATTTTGGTCTTTGGGCAATAACTTCCATCTTTCCTCCTTATAAATTCTCTTCGATCTTTTGCATGACTTCTTCCGGGGTAAAAACGATACCCCCGACTTTACCCATGAACTCAACCGGTACTTTGCCGTTAACTGCCAGCTTTACGTCTTCTATCATTTGTCCGTTGTTCAATTCAAACACGATTACTTTCTTTATGTTTGGAGACAGAGCTTCCGCTATAGTTTTGTAGGGATAAGGCCAGACTGTGATGGGTCGGATCATTCCGATGCTCCGTCCGGATTTCCCTAACTCGGTTATAGATGATTTCACTATTCTGGAAGCAGTTCCGAAAGCTACACATAGTATTTCGTTATCTTCCTTAATATTGTATTTCTCGCAACGGGTTTCATTTTTCTCAATTTCCTGATATTTCTTGCCGAGTGCGAGTACATGTTTTTCCAGAACCAAGGGATCTATCTCCAGAGAATTTATTTCGTGATGATGTCTATCAGGACCATCAACGTTAGGATACATGCACCAGCTGAAATGCTGTTTATCAAGTTCAGCCAGCTCTGCTTCAGTTTTCACGGGTTTGAAATCAACCGGTTCCATCATCTGTCCTAACAAACCATCGGAGAGGATCATCACCGGATTTCGGTATTTATCTGCTAAATCAAAGGCTTCGGACGCCATATCGGCAAATTCCTGAACACTGTTCGGGGCTAAAACGATCAAACGGTAATCTCCGTGACCACCCCCTTTGGTGGCTTGAAAATAATCTCCCTGGGAGGGCTGAATATCTCCAAGACCAGGGCCGCCCCGCTGGACATTGACAACAACAGCAGGCAGCTCTGCTCCTGCAATATAAGAGAGTCCCTCCATCTTCAAGGAAATCCCGGGAGATGAAGAGGAGGTCATGACTCTTTTTCCGCAACCGGCAGCACCATAGACCATATTAATAGCTGCCACTTCACTCTCTGCCTGGATAAAAGTTCCATTAACTTTTGGCATCATTCTTGCCATATACTCAATTAACTCGCTCTGAGGCGTAATCGGATAAGCAAAATACAAGCGGCATCCGGCACGTATTGCCGCCTCTGCTACAGCCTCATTTCCTTTCATTAAAACCTTTTGAGACATCATTCCTCCTTATCATTTCTCAACTGTGATTGCTACATCCGGACAAGTGGTATAGCAAAGTTTACAGGCTATACAAGCTTCCTGATCAAAACACTCTGCATAATGATACCCTTTGGTATTTATCTCGGAAGAAAAACGGATGATCTTTTTGGGGCAAGCATCAATACAGAGACCACAGCCTTTGCAATAATAAGGATCAACAGTCATTTTCGGCATAATTAACTCCTTATTTGTTATTTATACTTGATAGAGAAATTCTATTAACGGTCAAAACTGTCAACTCATAATTTTTTCCCATCCTTTCTCAGAGTTATGATGCAAGCTGGAAACGAAAGTTTTGAGAGGGGGAATACTACAAATATTTATCCAATTCTTTCTGATTTCTCGGCTCATTACTCTATGACTCACTTAAAATTATTGCTCGCGAAAAAAACCTGAAATAATGATAGAGGGAAAAGACTGACTATCCCAGACAGAAGCATCAATCACTTAACTCTGTTGAATACAGAAATTCTCTTCCAGGGAGTCACCTTAATACTAATAAGCATAGCCAATAACAGCATTCCTGCCCCCAAAAGAGCAGCCGGAGTAATAGTTTCTCCCAATAACAACCAACCGCCCCAGAGGGCAAAAACACTCTCCAAACATAAAATAATGGCTGATTTAGCAGGTTCAACTCTCTTCTGGGCAAAAACCTGCAAGGTGTAAGCAATCCCTACTGAAACAAGACCGCTGTAAAGGAGGGGTAATCCTGCTTTACCGACATTGAGGAACAATTCCTGACTGAATAGCATTCTTGTCTGAAACACCAGATTATACAGAATTCCGAAAAAGAAACTCAAACAAGCACAAACAGAGAACTGAATGAAAGCAAGATAAAGATAATCATAGCTTTTATTCAGTTTATCAATTAGCTGCAGATGAACAGCCCAGAAAACAGCTCCGATCAGGATCAAAGCGTTGCTGAAAGATACTGTAATATCCTGATTATCATTTATCAGATAGAGTCCGAATAACGATAAACAGACAGCATACAGGATCTGAGGCTTGATCCTTTGAGAACGAAAAAGACCAAGGATTGGGACAAAAACTACATAAAGACCGGTAATGAATCCGGCATTACCGGCAGTTGACCAGATTAAACCTGTTTGCTGGAATGTTGCTCCTAAAAAGAGAACTAAACCCAGACTCCAGGGAAATCCCTTGTGCCTGATTATCCTTTGGAAACCAAAGCATCCGATAAATACTGCTCCTAAAGCGAAACGGATCCCATTAAAAAGGAACGGATCAAGCAACTCCATACCCTGTCTCTGAGCCACAAAGGCCAGACCCCAGATTGCTGATGTTATAAACAAGGCAAATATGCTGATGTTTTTCCTCATAACTTTCCTGTGTCACTTCCATTCAAAGGGTTGCCGGATTCTATCTGTAATTTAATTCAACGGTTGAAAAAATCATAGCATTGATCTCGATCAAATATAATCTCCCTGTTGATGATTATCTAAGCGATTAGCCGAATCATTTCTGTCAAGAGGTTTACTGAAATCTGAAAATCCAGGGAATCTGTCGTCAATTGTTAACCCATTATCTTGCTCCAGGAACCGGAAAACATAGATAAGAGACAACTCATTTTTTAAAGCTGTATCTCCTGCATATCAAAGAGTAAGACTACAGTCGGCCCGGGCCGACTGTAGTATTACTCTTTGGTACACTTCTGACAGAGATTGGATTTCCCGCAGATCAAAAAAGGGTGCGTCACTTCCAAGATATCCGGGGGAGAGATTCTTATTAAAGCAAATAAAAGGATGTAAAAAACTACAATAATATTGGTTACGTTGGCGGTTTGTCTTTAGAAAACCGGAACAAGGATTATTATCTTGAAACAGGGAGAGGAGGAATATTCTCCGGAAGCTTGTGCAAATTCTTTGAGGAAGAGAGATAATTAATTGAAGACTTTATCTGGTTTTCATGCTGAAGAGATATGAACTACAAAAAGGGTTATGTTCTTATCCTGTCATTTTTAAGTAGTTATTCTCTGAGACTACTATTCTGTTACCAATTCTTCTGAAGTATTCGGATAAGAAAATGCCGGGTTATGAGCTGCTTCTTTCAGAAGCTTGAAAGCTTCAGTTTTTCGGAGGCGGGAGTTATAGCCTTTTTTTAGATGCTCAAAAGCAGTAAATCTCTTGCAATCTCTCAAAGTACCATCTGCTCCATAACTGAGAAGAATTTTTACTACTGTAGGATTAGGATTGTATTTAGCTGCATACATCAGAGGAGTTCTTTTTCTGATGTTGCATGCATTTAGTGCAGCCCCGCCTCTGATGAGTTCTTCAGCAACCTGTGAATTCAGGTTATTGATCACTGCCATCATCAGAGCGTTTGTTCCATCATAATCTACAGCATTGACTTCAGCTCCTGCTTCAATTAGGGCTCTAATCACCAGCGGTTTTTCGTTGTATGAGGAGAGATACATCAACAGGGTACGCTGCATTCTGTCTCTTTGGTTGATATCAATGTCTTCTTTTACGATCTGGTTTACTTCTTCAGGAGTCAATTCGGAAAAAATGATACTCCCGTCAAACAGATTTCTTTTTTCTCTCTTGATCTCAGCTTTTGTCTGCAGAATTATTGAAAGAAACAGCCTTCTGAAAGGTTTGATTAGTGACATATAATATCCCTAAATCGTCATTTTTTTCCTAACCTATTTCACCTGTAAGCTTGTCAAGGAAAAAATATAGCTATCTACTTTTGTGGACAATATCTTTAGTTATCAGCATAGATAGAATCGAAAAACTCGGCACTCTTCAGGCATGCTTTCGACAGATCACCTGTTAGGATCATTAAGCAGGCTAAAGCTGAAGAGAAGGTGCATCCGGTGCCGTGCTGATAAGCTAAAGGAGTTCTTTTCCGCTTCATGCAGAAGATTATCTTGCTATCAATCAATACCTCTGTAATCTCATCCTTACTGTCAGGATTATGTCCTCCGGTTAAGTAGAAACTGCAATTGTATTCATTCGATTTTTTTTGAAGCGAGGATAGTAGAGGAGATTTATTACCGAGCAGAAGTTTTTCCCATTTTTTCTCTTTAAAAGAGACAGAACTTTTATCAATGAGAGTCAGCAGCTCCTCATAATTGGGAGTTACTATGTTTATTTTTGGCAGCAGAACCTTAATGACTTTTTTAGAATCTTCAGGTAGAATAAAGGGTTCACCCCTGGAGGGAGCGAAAACCGGATCCCAGACAATAAAGGCATCCGGAAACAGTTTCAAGGCTTCAGCGACAATCATAGCATTATTAACACTCCCCAAAGCCCCGATTTTGATACAGGAAACCGGATAGGAAGAAGATATTCGTAACTGCTCCTGAAGAATAGAACCGCAAACCGGATTATTGGATAACAATTGCTTGTCATCCTGAACAGTAATAGCTGTAACTGCAGCTAAGGTATTAAATCCAAAATGTGCTGCGATCTTGCAGTCTTTTATCGTTCCTGCTTCACCGGTATTGTCTATTGCAGCTACAGAGAGGAAATATCTATCTGTTTTTCTGATCTTCTCCATGATCGTCCCTTTGAGTTTTTGTTCTATCCTTATCAATCTTGACTGCGCAGAGTGAACCGCACATTGAGCAATAATCCGAGTTATCAGCAGAAGTATTCTCTTTTCTCTGTTGTGCTAATTCCGGATCGATTGCGTGTTGGAAAATACCCTTCCAATCCAGAGCTTGACGTGCTTCAGAGATTGCTCTGTCAATTTTGAGAGCTTCATCTCTTCTTTTGATCAAATCACCGCAATGAGCAGCAATTTTCGAAGCAATGACCCCTTTTTTGACATCTTCAGTATCAGGAAGGCAGAGGTGTTCAGCCGGAGTTACGTAGCAAAGGAAATCGGCTCCGTAGGAAGCAGCCAGGGCACCTCCGATAGCTCCTGTTATATGATCGTAGCCGGGAGCTATATCCGTAACGAGAGGACCTAACACATAGAAGGGAGCATCATTACAGAGTTTCTTCTCTAATCTGACATTCATCTCGATCTCATCAAGAGGGATATGTCCGGGACCTTCAACCATGACCTGTACACCTCTTTTTTGTGCCCTTTCGACTAACTCTCCGAGAATTAACAGTTCAGAAATCTGTCCCCTATCAGAGGCGTCATTCTGGGAACCGGGGCGAAGTCCATCTCCCAGACTGAGAGTGACATCATATTTCTCAGCAATGGTCAACAGACGATCAAATTCTGCATAAAGCGGGTTTTCATTTCCTGTTTCTTCTATCCATTTTTTGAGGAGAGAGCCACCGCGGCTGACAACCCCGAGAACTCTCTCTGACTTTTTGAGATGACTGATAGTTTCTTTGGTAATTCCGCAATGTACGGTAATGAAATCCACTCCTGCGGCAGCCTGCTGCTCGATCTCATTAAAGAGAATATCAGAAGTCATTGCTGTTACAGGTTTTTCTTCACGCAGGAGTTCACAGATTACGGCATAGATCGGTACTGTTCCCAGCATAACCGGTGAGTTATTCAGAAGAAGGCTTCGGATATGGATGAGATTACCACCGGTGGAAAGATCCATGACACTGTCACAGCCGAATTTAAGTGCTAACTCCAGCTTTTTCAGTTCTTCAGGTAATTTACAGCTGATCTCTGAGGTTCCGATGTTGGCATTGATTTTTGTTTTCAAACCTTTTCCGATGGCTCTGGCAGAGAAGCTGTGATTAACATTTTTTGGGATAACGATATTACCTTGTACTAATCCTTCTCGAATAAATTCGGGAGAAACATTATCAAAGCGGGCAGCTTCTCTCATCTCATTCGTTATAATATTTTTTTCTGCATATTGTTTCTGTGTCATCATGACCTCCAGTATTCTTGGCAAACAGTTTTTATTTTTCTGATTCTTTCTTTCAAGTTCCGGTGCTGCATGAAATATCTAACCAAACATATATTCCTGGCACCGGCTTGTAAAACCGTTTCGAGGTTAGTTTCATCGATCCCTCCTATCGCAACTACCGGTATAGGAGCAAAGGAAAGGACTTCTTCAAGATCCTGTAAACCTACGACCGGATCGGGAATTTTTTTCGTAGGGGTTGAATGTAACGGTCCGAACCCGATATAGTCAGGCTTTAGTTTTAAGGCAGTCTTTGCCTGGAAGATGCTATGAGTGGATATACCTCTGAGAGAAGCCCCAGGATAGATTTTTTCAGCTTCCTGAAAAGGGATATCATCCTGTCCTAAGTGGTATCCATCGGCTCTTATGATAGAAGCTAAATCAGGCCGGTCATTGATGAGCAGTCTGGTTTTTGTTCCTGAAGTTATTTGGCTGATATTCCTCCCGATGGAGATTAATTCTCTGTCGGAGAGTTCTTTCTCTCTCAGTTGCAGGCAGGATATCTCTTCCTCAACACAGATCTTCGCCGCTTCAGTATAAGAAATTACCGGTTGAGAGAGGATAATATAGAGTCCGAAATCAGCCATTGTTCCCTTCTTTCAACTCATCATCAATTTGGTTAGCTACCTTCAAACCCGAGAGGAGCATTCCACCGAATATCGGACCCATTCGGTTCTGTCCGTGAACATTGTTGGCTGCCATTCCCGATACATAAAGTCCAGGAAAGACACAACCACTGTTATTTACGGTTCCTTTTTCGCCCTGAACAACATCCAGAGAGCCTTCTCCGATAATTTTTCCTGTTTTAGTTGCCAGAGTTACACCGTTCTTTTTTTCCAGAAAGCTTACGATTTCTGAAGGGTGTCCACTGCTGTCGACAGTGACCCTGGCTGCAATCATCAAGGGATCAACATGCATTTTTTGAGTAGCCACCGGTTGCCAGTTAACTACCAGCCCGGCAACTCTTTCACTTTTCAGGATTATATCTTCAACAGTTATGCAGTTGAAGATAACAACACCGGCTTTAACTGCATGATAGATAAGGGATGAAGTTGCTTCTACGGAATCGAAGGTATAGAGATCATCCTTATAATTGTAGTATGTGATCTCAAGTTCATCGAGAATATGGGTGGCAGGCTTTTGGACAATAATCTCATTGAACATCATCGCCCCGCCCCACATACCACCACCGGGGGCAAGTTTTTTCTCGAAAAGAGCTACCTGATACCCTTGTTTTGCGAGTTTATAGGCGGCAATCAGGCCGGAAGGTCCTCCTCCGGCAATAATGACATCATTGTTTAGGTGTTTGGATAGTTTTCGGAAATAAGCTTCGATTATTCCCTGAGAAATAGTAGTTTCCATTACTCCTCCACTCTTTGGTTTTTGGAGGGTAATGCCCGGTAGTATTATAGGATTCTTCTTCTTCCTACGCCGGCATTACCCGGATCAGGTTCGAGGGTTTTTCTCAGACTTGCTCTTAACTTTACCAATATCAGTTACTGGTTGCAAGACACCCCTGAATCAGATTCAACATATAATTGACTACATAATTTTCAAATCCTTATCCTGTCAAGGACAATCAATTATTAAACTCAGAAGCTTACTCACGAGATATTCATCTGTTACCGGTGTTAGCTTATTGTTGCCTGAGAACTAAAAAACACTATATTATCTATAGTTAAGGATATTGAGGATGCTCAATAAAAGGAGGATGATATGAGTAAAAGAGATGTATATCTGGAAAAATTGAAAGCGAAGCTCGATAAATGGAATAGTGATATTCATGTATTGGAGAAGAAAATATCTAATATTCGAGGTGAATCGAAAGAAAAATATGAGAATCAGCTTAAGGAACTGCATAAATATCGTGACATGGTCAAACATAAGATATCAGAAGTCCAGGAAACAGGCGAAGAATCCTGGAAAGAACTGAAAAGTGGTTTAGACCGCTCCTGGAAATCTCTGAAGAAAGGGATAAAAGAGGCTGAGAAGAAGCTTAAAAAAGAGTAACTAAACTTCTGCACCTATCAAGTATCCCCCTTTTCTCTGTATATAGATAACGCAGAGTCAGCCAATATAGGCTTATACTACAGATTTAACCATCCTTTGGCAAAGATATTGCTTTATATACCATTCTCATGACAAAAAAGCATTAATTTGTGTATGTTCTGATAGGATGAGCCAGCTTTTCTCTAGGACACAAGCGATGAGGTATGAAAACAGAATTACTTGAGAGGAGTTTGCCTTTGTTTTCCTGACAGCAACAGGCAGTTAAGGAATGGTTAGAGAATAATTAGAAATAGAAGATGTAATTAGTTAATGGAGGAATCACTATTATGAAAAAGAAACTGGTATTGATGTTAGTGTTAACAGTTTTGACAATGGGCTGTCTTTTAGCGACAGACCCCTCCGAATGGCAGGAAAACGGAATTCCGATCCGCCAGGGTGTAAATATTGAATGGTCAAGAGCCTCAGCAGTATTAGACAATGGCTCTGTGGTGTATGTATGGTCTGATACCCGAAACGGCGGTCGTGATCTCTGGGCGCAAGCAGTAGATGAAACCGGTGTACTTTGGGGAGAATCGGGAATTTTGGTTTGCGGTAAAGATGACCGGCAGGAAGACCCGGTTATCATTGCCACCAGTGACGGCAATGCCATTATTGCCTGGATTGACTTTGAGCTTGACACCTATAATGGTGGTGTATTCGCACAAAAGATAAATCCACAGGGTGAATTGCTCTGGGACAGCTGTATTCCGTTATGTACTGCCGACGGGATCCAGATTTCACTCAATATAGTCCCGGATAACGACGGTGGAGCTTATATTATCTGGCAGGATCATCGTGACGGAACGGTCAGCATTTACGGAGTTCACATTGATGAAGATGGAGATAATTACCCCGGATGGCCGGAAAACGGTTTAGCTTTAGCATCTGGCTCCGGCGATCAGTCTAATCATACATTCTGGGAAGATGGACAGGGTGGAGCTATTCTTGCTTATGTTAACAATGACGCTTATACGGATATTCATGTTAAACGAATCCTCTCCGACGGAGAGATTGCCTGGTTTGAGGTATTAGCAGAAGGTGAGCAGCAACATGGTTCTGTGAGGATGTCACCTTTCGGTTCCAATGCTTTTGGCTTTGCTTATCTTGACCGGATAACCGGATCAGATAACGTTCATGTTCAAGCTCTGGATATTGACGGTAATTTTTTATGGACTGAATCTATCCCGGTTTATCCCGGGTACAGTAGTCAGCTAAATCCGAGAGTTGCTGCTGCTGCTGACGGTAATTTTATTGTAGTATGGGAAGACTACCGTATGGGTACCTCCGATCTCTATGTGCAAAAATTTGATATTGCCGGGAATACTCTTTGGGATAATGATGGTATGTTACTGGTTTCTGCTGCTCAGGATCAGAAGAATCCGAGAATAGAACCTGATGCTTCCGGAGGTTGTTATGTTGTTTGGGACGATGCCCGTGCCGGTGGTCATCCTGAGATAGATATCTATATGCAGCATGTTTCAGCAGCTGGAAATCTTTCATGGGAAGTCGATGGCAGAGCTGTTGCTCTGATACCGGGAGAGACTTTTGCACCTCTTATCAAACCGACGGCTGATCATTTGTTTGTCAGTTGGGGAGATGGCAGAACAGGTTCGATAGGTATCTATTTTCAGACCTATGATCTGGCTGGTAATCAGCTGCTTACCGATAACGGAGTTCAGGTTTACTGGGGTTTGAGTGGAGATGCCGAAGCATTAAGGGTAGTTCCCAACGGTGAATATATTTATGTGATCTGGAAAGATACCCGTTATGCCCACTTCGGAGATCAGATCAAAGTTCAAAAAATTGATTCGGGCGGAAACATTCACTTTGAGGAAAATGGCATTTCAGTAGTAGCTTCTCATTCCGGAACCCGTCAGGATAAAATTCAGGCAATTGCCCATCATAATGGGGGATTGGTCTTAAGTTGGACTGAACAGCCCTCCGAATTTGTACTGGCTTATACGCAGGCTATCGATGCCGATGGTAATCCATTATGGGGAGATCAGGGACTAAGAACTTCAACCAATGATCTCTGGTATGGGCAGGACAATCCTCACGTTTCTTATGACGGGAACGGAGCCTATATGGTTGGCTGGGATGAGACCGACATGACCTCTCCCGATTTGATCTGGCCCCGAAATCTCAGAGCACAAAAAGTTGTCAACGGTCAGAGAGTATGGGATGATGAAGGGGTTCTGCTTGCCTACCAGACAGATAATGATTTGGCTGACCATCATCTGCAGAGCGTAGTTGGGAGCTACTTTGTCTGGTTGCGGAGCGATAATGAAATTTACGTAAAACTTCTCGATGAAGATGGTAATGTTGCTGATGGTTGGGATGATTACGGTAATCTGGTCTGTGTTGAAAGTAGTACAAGAACGGCAGTCAAGAGCATAATGACCCCGGAGGGTCTGCTCGTTACCTGGCAGGACAGAAGAAACGGAACATCCGGTATCTATGGTCAGTTAGTCAGTGAAGAGGGTGATATGCTCTGGCAGGAAAACGGAATACCTTTAGCTGATTATGACAATGACCAGTCGATAATCAGTCTTGTCTATGATCAGGGCTATTTTTATCTTACCTGGCGTGATGCCCGGATTAATCCAAGCCTTCAGGATGTAGGAATGCAGAAGTTCGACATGAATGGAAATCCGCTTTGGGGTGATCCTTCACCCTATGTGGTTACGAATGATATCGAACAGAATTCCCCATCTATGACTGTGATCGGGAACAGACTACTGGTAACCTGGGAAAACATCTACGGGGAAGCCGGTTCCAATATTCATTCTCAGATAGTTGATATCCAAAGCGGTAATACCCTTTGGAATCCTGACGGTATTATTCTTTGTGATGCCGAAAAGAGACAATATTCATCAACGGTAGTACCCTTTACCAACGGTTTTGGATTTGCTGCCTGGCGAGATGGAAGATCAAGCGGTAAGGAAGATATTATCGGGATATTTGCCCAAAAAGTTGATACGAATTTCATCAATGTATCTGATGATACCTTAGTCCCGCTGAGTCATCTGCAATTACGTGGTAACTACCCAAATCCGTTCAATCCGGAAACAAAGATTTCTTTTGATATGTTGAGAAATGACCATGTCTCTCTCCGGATCTATAACGTTCGGGGACAGTTGGTAAGAACTATGATAGACAATGAATTCCTGGAAAGAGGGAGTCATTTTGCAGTCTGGAAAGGAACTGATAATAATAACAAAGCAGTGGGAAGCGGTGTTTACTTTTATCAGCTTCAGGGAGAAAATTCGAACCAGGTTCGAAAGATGCTTTTGTTGAAATAATAATTGAGTTAATTGTAACAAGAAATAGAATCGGAGATAATTTATGCGATATATAGTATTGATACTGGCATTGCTTGCAGCTGCAAGCATACTGACGGCTCAGTATCCCCCAATTCCAGATTTCTACCACCGCTATGACGATATGGTGGATAAACTCTTCATGTGGCAAGCGATGTATCCGGACACAGTTATGGTAGAGCAGATCGGATATTCCCAGGAAGATGATATTCCAATCTATGCTGTAAAAATATCTGCAAATGTGCAGGAAAATGAGGATAAACCGGCTATTTTGATCGTCGGTTCGCTTCATGCTGAAGAGATATTAGGAAATGAGATTGTAATGTATCATATAGAAGATATACTGCAATTCAGATTCTTGCTACCTTACCGCAGATGGTTGACTGAACTGGAGTTATGGTTCATTCCGAATTTGAATCCGGAAGGGCTGCAGGTAGTAATGGATGACTGGGATGTTACCTACAGGAAAAACAAAAGAGATAATAATGAAAACGGGATGTTTGATTATGTGCCGGGATTGGGTCAGGATATAGACGGAGTTGATCTGAACAGGAACTTTGATTTCAACTGGGTGCACGGAGATACTCTTTATCACCCTTCAGGAGCAGAGCCTTTTGATTACTACCGTGGTCCTTACCCGAATTCCGAAGATGAGATCCAGGCACTGCACAATCTGTTAGAACAACAACACTTTGTCTATTCGATAGTATGGCATTCTTCCAGATCGGGTAACTTCTCAGAGAAGGTTTACTATTCTTTCAATTGGTATGAACACAGACCGTCTCCTGATTATTATCTGTCACAATCAATTGGACAAGGTGTTGCAAGCAATATCAGAAAGTTCAACAGCTCCCAATACTATGAAAATCTCTTTTCTCAGGGTAGAGCCGGTAGTGCTCATGATTACTTCTATAAAAATTACGGTACTATCCAGTTACTGGTTGAGTGTGGGACGCTGAATTTGCAGCCACAAAACGAAACTCATATGATGCAGATTGTCAATGAAGCTAAAAATGGTCAAAGCTGGTTATTTAATCGGGCTTTAAACGGCTATTTGGATGAAAGCCCAATGTTGACCGGACACATCAAAGATGCAAATACAAATGAACCCTTAGCAGCAGAAGTAATAATCGAAGAGCACCAGGCAAGATTATTGGAGCCGAGGCTGAGCGATGAACTTTACGGAAGATATTGGAGACCATTACTTTCCGGTTTGTACACTGTAACAGTCAGAAAACCGGGTTATGTTACTCAAACAGTAGAGAATATTGCTGTCAATAACTCAGGCTGGAGAGTTCTGGATTTCGCTTTAGAGAAATTACCGGAGACCGAATTCACCGGTACTGTTCGGTTAGACGGTATTCCGGTTGACGCTGAGATCCTTCTTTCTGACTACACAGAAGAATTGTTCATTGTCGAAAATGGTAACTTCAGCTTTACTACCTATTCCGGAGAAAGGAGTATAAGAGTGACAGCCGCAGGTGCCTATCCCTACATCGGAACGATAAATCTGCAACCGCTGCTTCATGAAGTTGAGATTAATCTGAGTGAAGAGCATTTGGTGTTTTTCGAAGATTGGGACACAGGTTGCTGTCTCTGGATAATAGATGAGCCGTGGCAGCTTATCAGCGACAATTCGATATCAGGTTATGCAATTACTGACAGTAGAGGAGGGGGTAAGAATTTTTATGCCCCTAATACTGATACTAACATAACGACAAACTTTCCGATTAATCTTGTCTCATATACTCCCCCCAATTATCAGACACCATATTTGATTTTCTGGCAGCATCTTTATACCGAATGGGATTATGATTTCGTTTATATTCAGGCAGCTAATGAGCTTGATGCTCCTGCTGAAGACTGGATAACTCTTTATAAAAATTCGGGTAAATTTGATTACTGGCATGAAGTATATGTTCCTATTGATGCTCTTGTCGGAGAAGAGTTTTACCTGCGATTAAGATTAACCTCGGACTCACCGGATAGCAGACTTGTTGATCCGGGTTGGACAGTAGATGATTTGAAGATAGTATCAGGAAACGCTAACTTGTTAGCAACAGATAATGAGCAAACTGACATGATTATGCCCCAAGCGGTTCTGCAACAGAACTATCCTAATCCCTTTAATCCGCAAACGAATATCTCATTTTCGATTACCGGAGAGGTTAGGGAAAAGGCAGAAATCAAGATTTACAATATAAAAGGTGCTTTAGTGAAGAGCTTTTTACTTACTGAAGAAGATCTCACAAGAGGGTCTGTTATCTGGAATGCCGCAGACAAAGCAAGTGGAGTTTATTTTTACAGGCTTATGGTTGACGGTAAAGCGAAAGACATAAAGAAAGCTGTTCTGATAAAATAATCATGAGCAAAGGAATAATAATTTCCGATCAGAGGATGAGTTTTCTGATGATTCTATACTGAAATTCTGGAGGAAGAATGAATAGATACTTATTAATAATAATTACGATACTGCTCTATGCAATTACTTTGAACAGCATGCAGCAGGTTTCTCAATCAGCAGATAATGTAGTTAATTACACCCTGAATTATAACAGAGAGGAGATAACTGAAGAGGTAATTTCCCACACCGTAGCTCTGCTTGCGGAAGATGTGCAGATTCAGGTCAATAGAATGGTAACGGCTGTATATAACAGTTCGGATGAATTGCTCGAAAGAAGAAGCAATAATGATAATTCACGGATAAGAGTAAGCAACCGATTTACGTTCAGAGAGATGTATGGTTTCACTGTTGCCGTGGAGTTAGTTAAAGAAGATAATGGTCTCAGGTCTGTTATAGAAGAGCTTGATTATACTATTATCGGTCAGGGGAGCAGAGAGATGCCGGTTGAGATATCCGAATCTTTCTATCCGTTATACGAAGCTTTAGCTGATAACTTTAGGACATCATACCTTGTCAATTTGCCTTTTAAACAACCGGCAATGTTGATTATCAGTCATACCGGAACGATTGAACTGCCTACTAATTCTTTTGCCAAATGGAAAAGAGCAAGAGGATTAGAAGTTACTGTCGTTAATAGAACTGATATAGCAGCTAATCCTGGTAACACCGATATCAGAAACTATATAATCAATTTCTATCAAAATGCTGAAAATAAACCCGATTATCTTCTATTGATTGGTGGAGCAAGGACAGGAGCAAATTTACCTATGCCTGCTTTTTATGCCGGAGATCTAAATGATGCCACTGATCTTCCTTACGGGTTGATTGATGGTGATGATTATTTTCCGGAAATTCTGGTCGGTCGATTTTCCGTTAATAACAGCACGGAACTGGCTACATTAGTAAATAAAACGATCAAATACGAAAGAAATCCTTATATGACTGAGACTGACTGGATGACCAGGTCACTTGTAGTTGCTGGAAACTATTCATCTACTCCGCCGATTCCAATTACTCCGGTATTATTTTCTAAATGGCTGGTGAATCTTTTTTATGACTCGGGATATACCGAAGTAGATACGGTATTCTGGAAGCCAGGTGATCCCTTAATGACACAACTTGTTGTCGATGCTGTAAATAGAGGTTCTCAGTTTATTAATTACCGTGGCTGGGGAGCTGCCATGGGTTGGCATTACCCTCTTTTCCATATTAGTCATCTTGAAAACACCATTGCCGGGGCAAAATCTCCGATTGTTAGCTCTTTTGTATGTAATACAGGAGATTATGCCAATCAATATCATGATCCGAGTTTCGGAGAAGCCTGGATGAAAATGGGAACACCAGCCTCTCCGAATGGTGCAGTTGCTTTCATCGGACCAAGTTATCTTCATACCAGCACTGAGTTTAATAACGCAATGAGTAGTGGTTTTCATTGGGGAACTCAAGTTGAGGGAATCAGAAGCTTCGGTTCTGCAGTACTCCGCGGAAAAATCGAAACATTTAACGGTTATCCGAACGATCAAGGTCCTGGTGGAATTGTAGATTTCTATTTCAGGGCTTACAATACTCTATCCGATCCCTCTCTTAAGATGTGGGTACTGATACCTGATGAGATGAATATTGCTCTTCCGGCTCAGATAGACCAGGGTACTAATTATATTGATTTTGCAGCACCGAATCTTTCCGGTGGCTATGTTACCATAACCCGTGATGAAGAGAATTACACGACTCACCGGATTGAGGATGATTATGCTTTCATCCTCTTGAATCCTGAAGAACAGGGAGACATTATCCTAACGGTAACTGCTGAGAATCATCTTCCGGTAATTCAGACAATAGAGATAACAACTTCTGAGAATATTACCCTGATGGATTATGACTTCGGTGGTGCTGAGATCAATCCCGGCGAAACAGTGACACTCAACACAATTTTAAAGAACTATAGCAACGAAAACATATCAAATGTTACGGCAACTTTGAGCAGTAATAGTCCTGATTATGTTACGATAGCCAACAATACGGCAGATTATGGAGACATCAGTTCCGGAGAAACAGCATCCGGAAGTTTTGAATTCTCTATTGAACCTGAATGCCCCCATCAAACTGTTATTCAGTTTTCTCTCAATATTTCCCCCACCGGTGATCTTGCCAAGATTCAGATGCTGGTGACCGGACTTCTTTTCGGGATAACCGAATATGAGGTCAATTCACCCAATGGAGTATTAGATCCGGGAGAAACAGCAACAATTGATGTCTCAATTGTAAATATCGGAAATGTTGATGCTTATGGATTAACTGCTCATCTTGTACCGCAGACTGATGCTGTTTTTACTGATGATACTGTTTTAGATTTCGGAGACGTAGCGATTGGTTCTGCCGCCACAGCTTCCTTCGAGATTTCCGTTCATCCGGACACTTTTATCGGCAGACAGGTATATTTCCAGCTAAACTTTGAGGATCAGGCCGGGAGACACACAAGGTCTTACTTCAACACAACCATTGGAGAGGTGACCAATGAACATCCGACAGGTCCCTGCAGTTATGGTTATTATGCTTATGATAGTTACGATGTTACCTATTCCCAAGCTCCTGAGTTTGACTGGATAGATATAGATCCTGAAACTGGCGGACCGGGAGAGGACATGTGGCTGCCTGATGACGGTACAGTGACCATGGATATGCCCTTTACCTTCCGTTATTACGGAATTGACTATGACGAGATTTCGATCTGCTCTAACGGCTGGGTAACTTTTATCCCGACAAACGAGATCAATTTCCGTAACTGGGAGATACCTATGCCTATTGCCCCTAAGGGAATAATTGCACCCTTCTGGGATGATCTGAAAGGGTTGGATGATGTCGATAATGAACTCAGGATTGCCTATTATCATGATCAGACGAACAACAGAATGATTATAAGCTGGTTAGATGCTTATAGTGTTGCCAATCTCACTCCGGAAGGATTAGAGAAAATCCAGTTGATCTTAGAGCCTCGCCCAGACCAGGATGGAGACATTATTTTCCAGTATCACTCGGTATGGGATAACAATCATACCAGGAATTATTCTACTACCGGGATCATGGATCATACCCGGACTGTCGGTTTGCTTTATTCTTATGCCAACAACTATCCTCCTTCAGCAACACCTGTCGAGGACGGTTTAGCTATCAGAATAACAACCGATGCTCCCGACAACTATACAGCAGCTGATAACCCGGAAATCCCTTCGGTGGGTGTCTCTCTCCGGCAAAACTATCCTAATCCTTTCAATCCGGAAACAGTGATCGAATTCAGTTTGCCCCTTCAAAGCCCTGCCAAGCTTGAGGTATTCAATATCAGAGGACAGAGAATAAAAACTCTTGTGAACCGGGAGCTCGACTTTGGTCTTCACAGATATGTCTGGAACGGTACCGATGACAGAGGAAGAAACGTAGGAAGCGGGATCTATTTCTATCGTTTAGCAACAACCGAGGAAACGATAGTTAAAAGAATGATCCTGATGAAATAGAAAAGCAGAGTGTTAGGGAATCTGCCCCAACTTTAAAGAATATTGATCGAAAAGAGCCTGAAATATCCTTTCAGGCTCTTTATCATTCCGGACTTAAGTCATCCTGATTTAAGTATTAGGTTATTCAAATCGGCTTTTTAGATTGACTAATTCTCAAGTTTCATCGAGAAGGTGATGAAGAGGTCATTATGAAGATAATACTAAAATCTGCTGTAATTTGTGTGATTCTTGTTGTTATCTTAGCTGCATGCACTCCAGCAGGCAGATATGTCACAGATAAGAAGACATCTCCCCGTAGCAGATACTACAGAACACTGCCCCTTACCGAAAGAATACCTCCTTCGGGTGAAAACTTTCGGCAAGGAGGGAGTTATCGATGGGTAGCATCATATTACGGGAAAAAATTTCACGGAAAGAAGACTGCTAATGGTGAGATATTCGATATGCATTCTTTGACTTGTGCCCATAGAGAATTACCCTTCGGGACAATTCTAAGGGTTATCAATCCTGATAACCGCATATTCTTAGACGTTAGGGTTAATGACAGGGGACCCTTTATTGAAGGCCGTGATTTGGATCTATCTCAAGGTGCAGCTGAGCAGATCGGAATGTTAAAGGAGGGAGTTAAGGAACTCCATATTGAGATCTTACATCTACCTCTAACAGAATAATCCCGTTAGCTATCATGCAGATTGGCGCATAAAAACGGATAGCTATTATTCTCTTATCTTTTGTAAGGTCAGGACAAGCTTACCGTTCTTCAAGGATAATCATCAGATACTCAACTATATCCGGACATAAAGCCAATCTTGCTGAGATCACAGCAGTACCGGTCTCTTGGTTACCGAAAAAGATGTTTTCAGCATATCCGTTAGCATCAGTCAAAACACTATCATGTTCGAAAAAACCAAGATTTGTTGAGAAATCAATTTTTTGTTGAGCTAAATTACCCGCTTGATCTGTTAATTGAATACTGAGGTATGTTGATTCATTACAAGGCATTGAGACACAATCAGCACTAAAAGATTCGATCTGAGGAAGATCATAAGCCAGGATCACTTTCGTTTTTTTTACCGAAGGAAATCGTTCGAGTTTAGCAGTGATGGGGATTACGCCCAGCGTTGACTCATAAACCTGAAAAATACCGGTTGCTGCTCCATTAGAGTCAGTATAGATGTAATTGCTTCCCGGACCGACAAAGAACCCTTTCGAGGGATCATATTCAACAAGTATCTTTACATTGGCAATGAAATCAGTAGTTCCTTCAAGGGTAAATAAAACATCAGTATAATTAAGATTACAGTTTTGCCCGTCTCCGTAAAGCTCATTATTAACAATGGACAGTGTCAGCTCCGGTTTCTGGGCATCTCGGTCTTCACAGGCTGATAGAACTAAAACCAGCAGGATACAAGCAAGAAACAGTATTTTCTTCATCTATTCAAGTTAAGGAGCAAACAGTTTAAGGTAAGCCGCTACAAACACTTACATCGAATCTATACTTTCAATATAGCGACGGGCTACAGAACCAAGCCTTCTGTCATCTCTAATCTTCTCAAATTCTGCCTTTGCTTCACTAAAACGACTTTCTTCGAAAAGGATCAAGCCCTTGTAGTAAATGGCGTTACTGTTACGAGGATCATCTCTGAGAAGACGATTAACTTTCTCCATAGCATTCAGAAAATCACCACGGTCATAATATTTTGTCAGTAGCAGAAGAGTAATGTCACGGTTGAAGCGAAGATTGTTTGAACGTTCATAATACTCAAGGGATTTATTCTCATCACCAATATCCTCGTAAAATTTACCCATATTCCTGAAAACGTTAACCAGGATGCTCTCTGGCGGATTGGTATCCAGGAAATCTTCATAGGCCTGGATTGCTGCTTCAGGATTACCGGTTCGATAGTGTAATAGAGCAATGTTCTGTAAGACATCGGCATCCTGCCTTAGCTCAAATGCTTTTAAATACCACTCTAAGGCATTTTGATCATCTTCCTGGGCAGTATATAGCCTTCCTAACATCCTGCGGACTGCAAAATTTGCTGAGACATTATCAAAATTTTCAAGTGTTGCGATTGCCTCTCCCGGCTGGTTAAGGTCGCGATCATATATAAGTGCGATCTGTCGGGCAAAGACATCATTCTGAGGTTCTAACTCCAATCTCTTCTTAATTATCCTGACTGTATTCTGATAGTCCTGTCCCTGGTAATAGGTTGCCTGCATATTGGTAAGCATTTGTGAGATTTTATCGATTAAAGGAATATTATCTTCTTTTTCAGCCCGCAGGAAATAATTATATGCTTCTTCGTATTTAGCGGCTGCTTCCAGAAACCGATTAGCATCATAAAGAGAATCAGCTTCAGCAGCAGCTTCATTTCCGAGTCTTTCTAACGGTTTGTCGGTATCTACTGATAGCAAGGCTGAACATGATATTAATAAACTGAGTGTTATCAATACTACTCGTAACTTCATTTGTATCCTCCTCTGATACATATCTGTCTATTTTCTTTTGACTTAAGAGAGCATTTACCTATAAAAAACCTTTTTACACTGTCAAGTAAAAAACTGCTTTGTTTTTTAATTGTCTCGAAGGAAACCTATCTTGGTGTTACGCTCGGGGATGAAACATTGAATGATTCTCTTTGATGAAACGAAGGTCAATATTAGTGTATATCTGGGTGGTATTGATGCTGGAATGACCTAAAAGAGTCTGAACAATCCTGAGGTTTGCCCCTGCTTCAAGGAGATGAGTAGCAAAAGAATGCCTGATCGTATGAGGCGATATTGTTTTTTTTATCCCTGCCTGCAAAGCAAGTTTCTGTAGTATCTTCCAGAAACCCATTCGGGATAGCTTTTTCCCCGTGTAATTCAGAAAGAGAATATTTGTCGGCTTCATTCTGCTCAGTATAGGGTGAACATTCAAATAATAGAGCTTAACAAAAGCTAAAGATTGTGTAGCTATCGGCACTATCCGTTCTTTTCTTCCTTTGCCAAATACCTTTACAAGTTCTTCTTCCCAAAACAGATCATTGACCGTTAAATTAAGCATTTCAGAGATTCTGATGCCTGTGGCATACATCAACTCCAGAATAGCCTTGTTTCTAATGTCGAGGGGCTCTGTTAAAGGTACTGAATCAAGTAATTGCAGCATTTCCTCCACTGTTAGAATATCAGGAATGTGCTGTCTGTAACGAATAACCGGTATATCTGCCGGATCAAATTGTAGTGTTTCTTCTTCATTCAGCAGGAATTTGAAGAAAGAACGAAAAGTTGAGCGTTTTCTGGCGAGAGAATTATTCTCCAGTCCGATTTCCTGCAAGTCATTGAAATAGTCGATTACATCATCAAGTATAATTTCCGGAGGATCTTTTTTTACATGCAAGAAGAAGCCATTCAAATCAAGCTTGTAGCTCATAAGACTATTCTCGGTTAACCCTTTTTCGGTGCGCAAAAAAAAGATAAAACTGTTCACGGAGGCAATTGCTTGAGGTGATAGGATGTTTGAGTTTTTTCGATCTTTTCTTACTATTATCTCAGAAGATAGATCCTCATTCTTTTTCATAGTGATAGTTTAAAGCCTCTCTGGTAATAGTAACATCATGAGGATGACTCTCTTTCAATCCGGCTGTAGTGATTTCGATAAATTTTGCTCTCTGCTGCAAGGTCTTTAAATCTTTTGCCCCACAATATCCCATTCCTGCCCGGATTCCTCCCAATAACTGAAAGAGATAATCCTTGAATGGTCCTTTGTAGGGAACCATTCCCTCTATACCTTCAGCTACCAATTTACTCTCCTCGACAGCATCCTGAAAATAACGGTCTTTGCTTCCCTTGTTCATTGCTCCGATAGAGCCCATTCCCCGATAGGCTTTGAATCTTCGACCATTTACTATTATATACTCACCGGGACTCTCATCAGTCCCGGCAAACAAACTACCCAGCATGACAAGATTTGCTCCGGCAGCCAGAGCTTTGACAATATCTCCCGAATACTTAATCCCCCCGTCTGCGATAACAGGGATATTGTGCTTCGCTGCTACTTCCGAACAGTTCATAATGGCTGTCAATTGAGGAACTCCGACCCCGGCAATAACTCTTGTTGTACAGATAGAACCAGGACCGATACCAACTTTCACAGCATCAGCTCCGGCATCTATCAGAGCTTTGGTTGCTTCTGAAGTAGCGATATTTCCTGCGATCAAGGGAATAGTTAGTTTTGCTTTTAGTTTTTTAATAGCTACCATAATATCTTTATGATGTCCATGAGCAGTATCGATAACTAATAGGTCAGCACCTTTTTGAATTAATTCAACAGCACGTTCGTAATAATCTCCGCGTACCCCTATCGCAGCTCCAACCAATAATCTTTCGGCTGAATCTATAGCAGCATTAGGAAAACTAACTCTTTTCATGATATCCTTGACAGTTATCATACCGACGAGTTCATCATCCTTATTAACTATTGGGAGCTTCTCGATTCTATTCTTATGAAGAAGCTTTCGGGCTTCTTCAATTGTTACACCCTCTTTTGCAGTAATGAGTTTGTTACGTCGGGTCATCAGTTTATCGACTTTTATTGTAGTATCGATTTCGAACCTTATATCCCGATTCGTTAAAATACCAACAAGGTTCTTGTTCTTTACTACAGGGAAACCACTGATGTGATGCTTAGCCGCTAATTTCAAAGCGTCTGCTATCGTGTTTGAAGGTGTCAAAGTTATGGGATTAGTTATCACCCCGCTTTCAAATCTTTTTACTCTCCTGACTTCTTCTGCCTGTTGGTCGATAGTCAGATTTTTATGAATTATTCCAATCCCACCTTCTCTGGCAATACTGATTGCCAGATTCGACTCAGTGACAGTGTCCATAGCAGCACTAACAACAGGTATTTTAAGTGAGATTTTATCGGTTATATTTGTGCTCAAATCAACAAGATTGGGATGAATGTCCGATTTTGCAGGAATAAGTAAGAGATCATCGAAAGTATAGCCTTTATCATTGAATACTTTATTCATACTTCGCTCCTTTTGTACAAAAACCCTTCAGCAATGACTTTTGTCAAGGATTTCCCTGATAACGTCAGGGTTCAGGATTGATTTCAGGCAAGGATATAGATCCTTCAGTGTTTTTATTCATTGATCTGCTCAAGTCCCTATACAAAGCTGACTAACATATATGAGAAGATAGATGTAAGGTGGAATTAAGCATTGAAATGAATTGGGGGAAGTAGGGGAGATCTGAGAAATACAAAGTCTCCCGAACTATTGATACAGAAGCTTTTGCTTGACAGTAATCAACTTAACAGAGATTTATTGTTGCAATATCTTTTGTCACATTGGCTTTAAAGCCATTTACGGCAAATGCTTGAAGATGAGGAGACGCTGATGTCAAAAATCTTGATAATTGACGATGATGAACAAGTAGTAATGACCTTAAAAGGGATAATAGACCATTACTTTCCGGAAGCAAATATTTGGTCTGCCTATGACGGCATGGAAGGCATTCAATTAGTCCGTACACATAAACCAGACCTGATAATTTTAGATATTAACCTTCCCTCTGTGAGTGGTCATGCCATTTGTCGTTCTCTGAAATCAGATCCTGAACTCAAAAAAACTCCGATCTTGATTGTTACGGGTGAACATTCCGAGACAACGGCTAAAGTCAAGAGTCTTGAATACGGTGCTGAAGCTTTTTTGAATAAACCTTTTGATGTTCCTGAATTAGCAGCCCAGGTCAAATCACTGCTGCGTTTGAAAGAGGCAGAAGATAAACTATTGCTGGAAAGAGATTTATTAAAGATCGATGTCAGGGTTAAGGAGAAAGAATTAGAAAAGAACTACCGGGATATCAAACGTCTGTTTCGTGCCTTTATCGAAGTGATGGCAACGTCAATTGATGCCTTATCCATCTATAACTATGACAGCACCAGAAAGGTAGCCGAGATGGTGAAAAACTTTATAGATTATATTAACATTAATAATTATGGGTTTTATCGGGATTTAAGGCTTGATAAGGAGAAACAGGATAATCTGATTACTGCAGCGTGGCTGCACGATATCGGAAAAATCTCGATCCCGACAAATTTGATGAATAAATTTACCAGATTAGGCGATCATTATCCAGTGGTTCTGCAGAGATTAGAAGCGATTTATTATTATTTAAAAGCCGAATCTGACAAAAACGGATTACGGGAGAAGTGTCTTTCAGCTATCGAGATAGTTCAGCGTTTGAACATACCTGTAAATAAAGTAGCGGAAGAGGATATCAGTCAAGTAAACGAGTTTGCTAACCTTACTTATAGAAGCATCTCGGGAGAAGAAAGAACATGGTTTACTGAGGAAGAGACTGAAGCTTTGCTCATCATGAAGGGCACTCTGACAGAGAAAGAACGTAAAGAGGTCGAGAATCACGTTCAGATGACAGATCTATTATTAAGTAAGATGCCATTTGCCCACAAGAAGCGAGATATCCCCAAATGGTGTAGAAACCATCACGAGTTACTCGACGGATCTGGTTACCACCAAGGTCTTAAGGGAGAACAGATATCAACCGAGACAAGGATATTAACAATAGTCGATATCTTTGAAGCCCTGACTTCCTGTGAAAGACCATACAAAAAGTATCATACGATTGATGAAGCTCTTTATGTAATTGAAGATATGGCAGAGAAGGGGAAGCTTGACAAAGAATTAGTAAGGCTATTCAAAGAGAGTAAAGCTTGGGAGATAGAAGATGAAGAGAAGCAAGAACGAGAGGAATTACCGAAAAATTCCTTCAGTGAACAGAATTCTTCAGTTAATTAGGGATAGCCAACCTCCCCAAAAGCTTAAAGGAAAGAGTTCTGAAAGCTTACAGGAGAAACTACCTTTTGATGTGATACAACAACGGATATTAAAGAGAATTGTCTCTGATAAACTGGAGATGATCCGTCAGCAAATAGTTTCCGGTGATGCAGTTGCGGATGAAGGAGAAGTTGTCGAAAGTGTGATTGATCATATCCGAAAAGTCAGTAGTCCATCCCTTAAACCGGTTATTAATGCCACCGGAATAATACTTCATACTAACTTGGGAAGAGCACCCTTCGGACAAGAGATACTCTCTGAGATCAAGCCAATTTTTGAAGGGTACAATAATCTGGAATTTGATTTACAGACTGCCCGCCGCGGTAACAGGAACGGGCATCTGAGCGAGCTGTTAAGACTTGTCTTGAATTGCGAAGATTCAGTGGTAGTAAACAATAATGCTGCTGCCCTTTTCTTGGTTCTTAAGCAATTGGCTGAAAAGAAAGAGATCATAGTCTCTCGGGGTGAACTTGTGGAGATTGGCGGTAGTTTTCGAATACCGGAGATAGTGGAAAGCAGCGGGGCGAAACTCGTTGAGGTCGGAACTACCAACAAAACAAAAATCGAGGATTATGAGAGAGCAATAACCGAAGATACAGCAGCAATTCTTAAAGTGCATAAATCAAACTATTATATTCAGGGTTTCACCGCAGAGGTAAGTCTCACAGATTTATCTTTACTCAGTAAACAACATAATCTCTCACTTGTCTATGATTTAGGAACCGGTTTAATTGACAATACCCTTTATAAAGGACTTAGCGCGGAACCGGATATTAAGACATCATTTGAGCAGGGAGCAGATATTGTTGTTTTTAGCTGTGACAAAATCCTTGGTGGTCCCCAGGCAGGTATTATTTCTGGGAAGCAGGAAATAATAAGAAAAGTATCTCAGCATCCGCTTATGAGAATTCTAAGAGTTGACAAGATGACCATAAGTGTCCTGAATGCGGTGTTAATCGAAATGATGTATAAGAGAGAACACATTGAGCAGAAGATCCCGGTGGTGCGCTACATTAACCGTTCTCCGAATGTAATTAACAAACTGGCGCTGAAACTGGCGAAACGGTTAGATACGACAGCTATCACGAGTACGATAATTGATAGTAAGGGTCAATGCGGAGGGGGAACTCTCCCTTACCATCATATTGAGAGTAAAGCAGTACTGGTAGAACCCAAAGAAGGCTCTGTTTTTTTCTCTAAGGAGTTTGCCGAAAAAATATACTATCGGCTTCTAACCTTAGAAAAACCTATATTGGGTATCTTAAGAGAAGGAAAACTATTTTTTGATGTACTGACCCTGGAGGAAAAGGATATCGAACATATCGGTTGCAGCCTGGAAATGTTTTTAGGTAACGAGTGCAGATGAGTTATTATCACTTCACCTCAGAAAATTTGGGTTAGGACTTTTAAAAACTTGATCCGAAGTATTCTTCTGGACGGATTATCGGAAATAGATGAACCAGGAATGATAACAAATCTGATCAAACGATCACTGAGAAGATTATGAAACACCTTATAATGGGGACAGCCGGACATATTGATCATGGGAAAACGACCCTGATCAAAGCCTTAACAGGCTTTGACTGCGATACTCACAAGGAGGAAAAGGAGCGGGGTATAACTATTTACCTCGGTTTTAGTCATTATACTCTGAAAAATGGGAATAAAATTGGGATAGTAGATGTTCCCGGTCATAGCGATTTCATCAATAATATGATTGCCGGAGCTGCCGGTATAGATTTTGTCCTTCTGGTTATTGCAGCTGACTCAGGAATTATGCCTCAGACCCGGGAACACTTAGAGATAATGAGTAAACTCGGTATTGCCAAAGGGATAATCATCATAACTAAAACCGACCTTGTCGAGAAGGAATACCTGCAGCTCATCGAAGAAGAGGTGAAAGAACTCACAGCAGGAACTTTTTTGGCGGAAGCCCAGATGATAAAGTACTCAGCAAAAACCAATGAAGGCATTGATGAGCTAAAAGAAGCTCTGGAAAGAGTTGAAACAGAGATAACTGAACGGAGTAACAGAGAAGTTTTTCGGCTTTATCTTGACCGGGTGTTTAATCTTACAGGATTCGGGAATATAGTTAACGGAACGGTACAGAGCGGCTTCATAACAAAGGATGTTAAACTTTATCTGTTACCTAAGGCTGAAGCAGTGAAAATAAGAAGAATGGAGCGATACGGCAGTGAAGTAGCCGAACTTACAGCCGGTGACAGGGGTTCAATAAATCTTACCGGTATTGATAAGAGCAGTATTAAAAGGGGGATGCTTCTTACTGATAGATTATTGCAAGGCACCAGATTAATAGATGCCAAAATCATCCTTTTTTCTGAAGCTAAGAACCTGAATTTATGGTCTCAATGCCTCTTTTTACACGGTACTGAGCAATATGAGGTCAAGATTCACCTTCTGGATAGAGATATTCTCAAATCGGGTGAAGAAGCTATTGTTCAGATACATTTTCCCAGAAACCTCTATGCTTGTCATGGTGACCGTTTCATCATCAGAAACAGTTCGGCCGATGTAACCCTGGGTGGGGGAGAGATTATTGATCTGCGCCCTCTACACCATAGGAGGAGAACGGAACGCCTTATCGAAGGTTTACAAAAGATTCTCTTTGGCAGACCTGTTGAGTTAATAGCTGCAGAAGTTCGTAAGAATGTCTATCCCTTATCTATGGAACAATTGGCAAGTACTTTCAACAAACCGGTTGATGAGTTGAACGGGATTGTTTCTTCCTCACTTCCTGAAGACATAATCGTACTCAGTTCCAAGGATAAGGTCTTTCTTCAGGAAAAGAGAAGGTTTGTCAAGATGAGAAACAAGATCGTCAATCATCTTACAACTTTTCACAAAAACAATCCCCTGGAAGAGGAAGGAAGATCTTTAGATGAATTACTCGGTTTATTCGGTAAGGAAAGAGACCAGCAGTTAGAGAATTATCTGGATATTCTTTTAAGAGATATGGAATCTCAGCAAGTATTGAGAAGAGTAAGCAACAAATCTGATAATAAGGATATCTCGGTTAAGAGTTTCAGTGCTCAAGAAACCAGGAAGAAAGATACGTGGGTATTATTTTCTCATAGGGTCAAGTACACTAAGGAATTATCAGAGCAGATAGAGTTTGTAGAGAAGTATTTAAAAGACTCGGAGATGAAGACTCCATTGATGTCGGAATTGAAGCCTGCTGCAGAGAAGAAAATGATAGATGAAAAACTGCTCTACCAGATTCTAAAACTGTTGGTTTATAGAAACAAAGCTTACAGAATAGAGGATAATTTCATCCATAGTGACATAGTAGATAACTGCCGGAAACAGATGTTAAAAGCTTTGACGGAAAAAAATGAAGGGATAACAGTTGCCGAATTTAGAGATTTGGTGAAGGGAAACCGAAAGATCTGTCTTTTATTATTGGCGAGATTCGATGGAGAAGCTATAACTATCCGTAAAGGAGACTACAGGATCATAACAGAAAAAGGACGCCGTATTCTGGAAAACCAGTCAGGGTAGTTAACTGACATAATCAAATGGTTCGATATGAACCGAGACATAAGTTTCATTACCGAATTGGTTACGCAGGCTTGTTTCGACCTTTGTCGCTATGTTATGAGCCTGAATAACGTTTAGAAAGCGATTTACTTCAATATGAACATCGATCACAATATAGTTACCCAATCTGCGGGTCTTTAGATTGTGGGGCTTGATAACCCCTTCCACTGATTTGATGTTAGCGATTATCTCTGCTTCCTTTTCCTCTCCCAAAGATGTCTCCAGTAATTCCTTAATACTATCCTTGAGTAATTTTATTCCGACAACTATAATAAACAGACTGACAACTAAGGCTGCCAAGGGATCTAATACTACCCACTTTTCCCCGAGTAGCATTGCCCCGCCGATGCCAAGAAAAGCAGCTACGGAAGTGAGGGCGTCGGTACGGTGGTGCCAGGCATTGGCACATAAGGCACTGCTCTTGAATTTCAAACCTGTAGTTTTGCTTAACCGATAGAGGTATTCTTTCAAGAAAAGAGAGAGAATTGCTGCCAGTAAAGCAATAAGGCCAGGCTGACGGAGGGTGCTGTCGTGAAACAGAAACTGATAAATCTGGTTGAAACTCTTCGATAGAATAAAGAAACCGGCTAATAAGATCATCAGGCTTATCACGACCGTCAGTAAAGTTTCTATCTTTCCGTGACCATATTTATGAGTTTTATCAGGTGGTTTATCAGCAAGTCTTAAACCGAGAAGAAGAAAGAAATCGGACAGCGTATCGGAGAGAGAATGTATTCCATCAGCTATCATCGCACTGCTCCTTCCTAATACCCCACTCACAATCTTCACTATAACAAGCAGTAAATTAATGATCATACCCTTGATAGTGACAGAAATCATAGCTTGCAGACGGATACTATCTTCTTCCTTTCTTCTTCTCATCAGTCCTTCCTCAGCTCCTTCTATCAGAAAGAGCCGGGAGTTAGGAGAGGCTTCCCGGCTGAGCAGAATGTGTTATCATTATACCCTCAGGGATACTTCTTTGGTTAATCTTAGGAGGTAATAATATCTTACCGTAATATAATGACTTTTCCTAAGGCTTCTGTTACTTTGTTGGTCATGGGCTGTTTAGCCCGGATTTTGTAGAGATATGTATTATTAGCGATCCGCGAACCTTCCTGATCACGACCATCCCAAAACACTTTATTAAAACCCTGAATACCCGGAGCTGAAATCGTTCGGATTCTTCTTCCGGTAATCGTATAGATTGTAATTGTTATTTGAGCTTCAGCATTCAGGATAAAAGTGAAATGACCACTGTCGCTAATAGGATTAGGGTAGGGGAGGATCTCTTCGATAACCACTTTTTCAGTTAGTATGATGTAAAAACTAACGTCCGTCACTGTGGGATTATTGTAATTGTCAAAGACGATGAGTTTAAGTGTGTGTGAGCCTTCTGACAGATCTGTAAGCTGCCAGGTCAAATTCCCTGTCTGGTAAGAACCCAGTTCATAGACAAAACCACTGGTAACATCGAGTGGTGATGAATCTAAATCCAACATGATCAGGATCTTGTGTCCGAGTTCACCCAGAATGTTAATGCCACTTTCATCGTGTATCCGGGCATAGAGAGTAGGGTTGGGAGAAACTATATCACCGTCACGGAAATCTTCTGTATCCAGCCATACAATTACTTCGGGAGGGATTGTATCCGGTACTGCTTCGGCGTATGGGATATTTGTTAGAATTTTCGGATAATAGTAATCGATATAGTCCTTTCCATTAGCCGGATCAAAGTGATAGGATATAATCCTTCCCATGTCGCCTGGCATTATATCACCTGGAACGATAAAGGCTGCTTCATATTGTCCGTTAATCAGCTCACTCCTTCCCTTGAAGTACGTTCTGCCCCAATTACTGTATTCGATAACTGCTTGATTAGCTGTGACAATATGTGTCAGGGAAAACTCCGAGCTATAGGAGTAGAGGTTAACAATGCCATTCTGAGATTGAGGAATTGAACCTTCGATCTCAACCTTTTGGTAGGCAAAAAGGCTGTCAGGATCATTTTTGATGCTGAGATTTTGGGTTCTTTCCGGTGGTACAATCGGTAAAACCGGGTCTCCCAGATATGTGTAGTAACTGTTGTTTGTTGTCTGTCCTGAAGAGGCTTGTTGTTTTGCTAACATCAGGGCTAAACCGGGTGGTCTATAAAGATTAACCGCTTCTTTAAGGAAGTTTTCCATCAAATTCTTGTTAGGAGATGATGTTGTCAGACCGGTTGCTCCCAGAGAACCTATGGAACCACCATATTCATGCCATAGCAGTCTTTCGCTTAAACTGCTCAAGCCAACGAATTGATATTGAGATACAGAGCAGGAAGCTGCCATAAACAGATTCAGTTTATCAGGGTTGTTCAATAATGGAATATCTGTCACCCTGAAATAGTTCTCATCACCCAGACGGTCATAAGCACCATGACCGACATATAGCCATACCAATCTTCCTTCATTAACGGCAGCTACAATATCGTCTCGAGCCTGAGGTTTGTTTTTAAGGGTATCAAAAGGATACTCCAATCCCATAACTTTGTCGATAATAACACCCGGATCAATTTCCTCAGAGATGAGTTGAATATCTCTGGAATGGATCGTTTCAATATGTTGATCTTTATATTCATCATCAGCTACAAAGAGCAAGGTATTACGCCAAAGACCGGGAGCAGGGTTATTCCAGTACTCGTTTATCTTTCCGAGTACAGTTTCTGCTTGAGTGATCTCCTGAATCGGAATTCTGCCAATAGCAAGATCAGGAATGGTGTTACCAGTCTGATCGACAAAGAAATCTTCACTCGTCCGTGTGCTCCTTTGAAAGACGATTATTCTGTTTTTTTCTGCCGCCTGTCCTGAATAATTTCGCCAGTCTATTGTGCCAGAACCTAACAAAGTAACAAATTTTAGACTGTTCTGAGGAGTAGAGGGATAGTTATAGAAGGCATATCTGAGGTAGAGACGAATAGCATTAGGGTCAGGCATTCCACTGTTGAACTGGTCAAAAATATCCTGCTGCTTGACTGTTTTGGATATTAATCCCTCTTTCTCAGAGTAGAGTTGAGAAAGCTGACCGGCATAATCACTGAATTCTTCCGGATAGATAATCAGGGCTTCTACCGGTTGAGACTCTGCTGTCAGATCGACCGGTATAACTTCATTGAAATTCGAGACACTGTGATATTCTCCATCTTTAACTACTGCATAGATTGAATTGTTTCCCCCTGCTCCCCTGATCCGGAAATCATAGTCATTGTCATTTGGGAGTAGTTCGACAGGAAGTTGAGACACCTGATAAAAGTCATCAATTTGAAAGGCAAACAAACCTGTGCTGTTTCCGGTCAATTTGTAATCAACTACTTGATTGGCATCCTCATCTGCTGCTGAGAATAGCAATTGGGAATTAGTCTTATTGAGAAACCTGTAGTACCTTATCCTGAAATAATCAAAATACACAGTTGTGTTAATCGTCCTGTGCATTGTCAGAACAACATTATTTGTTCCGCTTTGGGTGAAAAAGCCGTTTTGGGTAAAGTACCTGTAGGAGATGCCCAGCCAGTTTTGCCGGTCAACAACGAGATTCCCGTTAACAGTGAAGGAGAAACTATTGGTTACAGTCTCTTCCGGGAAAGAGGGAATAGCCGCTTGAAGAGTGATCATCAGCGATTGTTCCTTGTTTGGATCAACATCCTGGGCAGTAAAGTTATAGTTATGATTGGTATCGGTGGAACCGCTCAGAATGGCAGTAAACCAGGTAAATCCTGTTTGATCTCTTTTCACAACCTCTGATTCAAAGTGTGCATATTCCGGGCTTGAAACTTTGGTTAGAGTAGCTGCAGGGTAATTCTCCCAGGTAATCCGGTTAGGGGGATCAGCAAAATTACCGCCAAAAGTAAGCCAGTAAACCGTTCTTGCAGAATAAGGGTTATAATAGAGACTAAGAGCGTCATTTTGTTCAAAACCGTCCCGGGCTTGAGCATAGAATATGATCTTGTCATCCTGTTCAAAAAAACCGTCCTCTTCTCCAGGAATCATTATTGGGATCTCCCGGAAAGGGTACCCTGTATTGTTTATGGAGTTGGGTAACAAGGCTCCTCCGGTTGAAAAAATTCGGATTGTGCGGGGATCAATATCTTCTAAGGGGAGAGAGGATAGCTGCTGGTAAGTTAACTCATGCATTCCTTTGTGAGAGACCTCGAAACTATACCAGAAATCAGATTTGGCGAAGGGGGCATGGTTTATGGCGATTTCATCTCTATTTTGCCAGTGCTGAGCACTCTCGTAATTGATTATGCTGGTAATCAAATCTCTCTGGTCAAACTGCTGGTTACGGGTAGTTGTATCACCCTGAATTCTGATCTCGAGAGTAATCTTTTGAGCTACATTGATTTTCCCCAGATCATAGTCGTAATCAACAGGAGAAATAGATATGGGAATAACAGGATTGTAACGCAAATATGTCGGATCCTCTTTACTGATAAGAGGAGATGAGGGACGGCGATATTTGGCCTCATCTATTGTGTAGATATATTCGGATGTCTCTTTACCTGCGATGATCTCTGGTACAGGAAGGATTGGAAGTTTAAGACGATGTTCACTTCTTTCGATATCAACTATGCGAAATTCAATATTACCGTTTTCCGGAATACCGACATAATAAGTATTGATCGGCAAGAGGGGTGCACCAACTTCTGAAGTAGTTCCTAATCCCGGAGCACTAAAGTAGAGATGTTCGTTTGTTTCCGTAAGAGAGAATTCACCTAAGCGGAATTCTAACAACAGATAGTCCGAACTCTCCGATATCACTTCTATCTTAGCATTTAACAATGCTAAGCTCAGCAATATGACGACCATGACTAATGCCTTCTTCATAGAATAACTCCTATCTTTTTTTTTCGTATAGCTAAAGACATTCATGAGATAAGTTTAAAAAGCGTCAACAATAATAATGATGGTCATGATCAAAAAAATCGCTATAGTTGGGATTAAGAATTGACTTAGGGGGATGATATAATAGCTAAATACTGCTGCTGATAGAGAAGGGCTATCACCTATTGCTTAAATTGGTGGAGGTGGCGGGAATCGAACCCGCGTCCAAAGATACGTCAAAAGCCGAATCTACATACTTAGTTGTTTTTAGGTCTTACTCTCCGGTCGGAAAACAATCAAACCAGATACCGAAAAGCCAGTTCCTGATCTTAACATCTGAGCCGAAACGTCTCTCAGATGAGCAGCTACCTGTTACGACACTTATTATTTGACCGGCAGCGAATCAAACATAAGCGTAGCAGCTTACGCTGCTAATGCATATTCATAGTCTGCATTTACATTTGAGTATTACCATATTTAACGGGTAAGGTAATCTCCCCGGTATGCATCGGCAATCCACTTTATCCCTGTCGAAACCGATCACCCCCATAGGTTCCTCATCGACATCTACGCTGCGATAAATATCAGGCAACGTTTTCCTGTGAAAGATCTTTATAGGTATAAAATAACGATTGTCATTTTTGTTACAAAGAAAATTCGAAAGGTTCATTTGTCAAGCTTTTCTTTTACAGTTGGGGCGGATTTTCGAGGTACCGACAGCCTTCAAACCCTT